>NZ_JBDGJU010000037.1:0-30944 GCF_057656735.1 Microbacterium sp. Soil_C_42 | reverse complement strand
GCCCCCCGAGCTGGGGTGCGAGGCACTTCTGCCTGCCCTGTCCGGTCCCGGACAGGGTGCCGGGCCCGGGCGGGGCGCCGGTCCCGATCTCGTGCGCCTGGTCTCCGCGGCGGCGACGGAATGCCACCGCGCGCGACTCCGGCGCCGGACGCCCTTGCGGAGCGCCGTGGCCGGGCCTCCCTCGCGGGCCGGCCGGGTCAGTCCCTGACGGGTCAGCCCCGGTTCTCGTAGGCGTCGCGGATGTCCTGCGGTACGCGACCGCGGTCGTTGACGCTGAGGCCCTGGGACTTCGCCCAGGCGCGGATCTCCGCGGTGTCCGGGTTGCCGGACGCCACGGCCGTACGGCCCTTGGCGCGACCGGTGGACGCGCGGCCACCGGTGCGGCGACCGCCCTTGGTGTACGGGTCGAGCAGACCGCGGAGCTTTTCAGCGTTGGCGGTGGTGAGGTCGATCTCGTAGGTCTTGCCATCCAGAGCGAACGTCACCGTCTCGTCCGCCTCGCCACCGTCGAGGTCGTCGACAAGAAGGACCTGAACCTTCTGTGCCACCGGGATTTCCTTTCATCGAAAAGCAGTACGCGGAAAGGAAACCGCTTTTGCCTGGAAAACACAAACCCCCGGGGAGAGGTTCGAGACCGCAACAGGGCGGGAAACGTACGCGATTCGGACATAGGCCACAGGCAGGCGGAGCACCGGAAAAGCTGAGGCCATCGATCAGAGGTGCAGAAGCATCCGACTGTTGCCCAAGGTGTTCGGCTTCACTCGTTCGAGACCGAGGAACTCGGCGACACCCTCGTCATAGGAACGCAGCAGCTCCATGTAGACATCGGTCTTGACCGGGGTCTCGCCGATCTCGACGAAGCCGTGCTTCGCGAAGAACTCGACTTCGAAGGTGAGGCAGAAAACCCGGCTCACCCCGAGGGTGCGGGCGGTACGCAACAACTGCTCCAGCACCTGATGCCCGACTCCGGCACCCTTCAAGCCCCGGTCGACGGCGAGAGTGCGCACTTCGGCAAGGTCTTCCCACATCACGTGGAGAGCCCCGCAGCCGACGACCTGACCGTCGGACTCGCGTTCCGCGACCCAGAACTCCTGGATGTCCTCGTAAAGGACGACCGGAGCTTTGTCGAGCAGGATCCGCTGCTGCACGTACTGGTCGAGGAGGCGGCGCAGCGCGGGAACATCACGCGTCCGGGCACGGCGGATCGTCACTGTTTCTGCATGTGCAGTGGAAAACTCTCCCATGGCTGCGGACGTTATCGCCCCGGCTCCTGCGGGCGCTCGTCGGACTCCCCTTCGGCCACGGGCGGGGCGGTGGGTTCTGCGGCGGCCTCCGCGGCCGACTGCGTGGGGACGGCGGGGGTCTGGTCTTCCGGGCGTTCGCCCTGGATGTCGCTCATGGTTGCTCCTTCTGCCAAGCACTCACCACTGTGCCCACCGATGCTGTGCGTTTCTTATGTCGCGAATGGGACTCGGCTATGCAACAGGGATGAGCCCGCCCGGTATTACGGTGAAGCGATGCGACAGATCCCCGGAGCATGGCGCCGCACAGCCGCGGGCGCCGGACTCGTCGGTTCCGACGGGTCGATCCACCCCACCATCTTCGCCGAGATGTCGGCCCTTGCGGCGCGTACGGGCGCGATCAATCTCGGGCAGGGCTTCCCCGACGAGGACGGCCCGGCCGAGGTGCTCGAGGCAGCCCGCTCCGCGATCGCGAACGGCGTCAACCAGTACCCGCCGGGTCGCGGCATCCCGGATCTCCTCTCGGCCGTGGCCGAGCACCAGGAGCGGTTCTACGGACTGCGCCTGGATCCCGCCCGCGAGGTGCTCGTGACGGCGGGCGCGACCGAGGCGCTCGCCGCCGCGCTTCTCGCCCTCATCGACGGCCCCGACGACGAGGTCGTGGTGTTCGAGCCGTACTACGACTCGTACGCGGCGGTCGTCGCCCTCGCCGGCGCGCGCCTCGTGACGGTGCCGCTGAGGTGGCCCGGCTTCCAGCCCGACCTCGACGAGCTGCGCGCGGCCGTGAGCGATCGCACCCGCGTCATCCTCGTGAACGATCCGCACAATCCCACCGGGGCAGTCTTCGGCGCCGATGTGCGCGACGAGGTCGTGCGCCTCGCCGAGCGTCACGACGCCGTGATCGTGACCGACGAGGTGTACGAGCACCTCGTCTTCGACGAGCCGCACGTGCCGATCGCCACGCTCCCCGGCGCCGGCGAGCGCACGCTGACGATCTCGTCGGGCGGCAAGACGTTCTCGACGACGGGCTGGAAGATCGGCTGGATCTCAGGTCCCGCCCCGCTCGTCGACGCGGTGCTCGCGGTCAAGCAGTTCCTCACCTACGTCAACGGCAGCCCGTTCCAGCCCGCGATGGCCACCGGTCTCCGCTTGGACGATGCGTTCTTCCGGGGCATCGCCGGCACACTGCGTGCCAAGCGCGACCTGCTCGGCGCGGGGCTGCGGGCCGCCGGATTCGATGTGTCGACGCCCGCCGGCTCGTATTTCACCGTCGTGGACGCCGCGCCGCTCGGAGCGACGGATGCCGCGGCCTTCTGCCGCGCCCTCCCCGAGCGCGCCGGGGTCGTGGCCATCCCCCTCACCGCGTTCGCGACGCCGGAGCGGCGTGAGCAGTACGCCACTCTTGTGCGCTTCGCCGCCTGCAAGCGCGCCGAAGTGCTGGAGGATGCCGCATCGCGCCTCACCCGCCTCGGATGAGCCCCGGCGTCAGCGCGGCCCGACGCCGAATCGCCGGAGCGTCAGCGCGGGGTTGACTCGGCGCACGCGCTCGATCGCGCCGACGTCGAGGTGTGCGACCGCGACGTCGGTCGACGTGCCGACGGCGGCGAGCTCCACGCCCTGCGGGTCGACGACGAGCGAGTTGCCCACGCCGAGGGGCGGCGGATGGTCCGCGGCGGCGACGAACACCGTGTTCTCGATCGCGCGGGCGTGCAGCAGGGTGCGCCAGTGGTGCTCCTTGAGGGGACCGCGCACCCACTCCGCCGGCACGAGGAACACATCGGCCCCGGCGTCGACGAGCAGTCGCCCGACTTCGGGGAACCGGAGGTCGTAGCAGGTCATGAGACCGAACCGGAGTCCGCCGAGCTCGAACGTGTGCGGTTCCGCGAGATCTCCGGGTTCGACCCAGTCCGACTCCCGCTGGCCGAACGCGTCGTACAGGTGCAGCTTCCGGTAGTGCGCGATCAGGCCCGTCGCATCGACCGCGACCGCGGTGTTGCGCACGCGTTCGCCGTCGCCTGCGCGCTCGAGCAGTCCGGCGACGATCGTCAGGTCGTGCTGCGCGGCGAGCCGCGTCAGCGCGTGCACGAACGGCCCGTCCAGCTCTTGGGCGTTCGCGGCGAGCGACTCGTCGAACGGGTCGACGAAGTAGCTCGAGTACTCGGGGAACACGACGACCCGCGCACCGCGATCGGATGCCGTGGCCACCAGCTGCGCGATGGACTCGAGGTTCACCGCCGCATCGGCCGTCGGCGCGAACTGCGCCACCCCGATGGGGAGGGTCTCGGTCATCGTCATGCCCCGTTCGTCCGTCGTCGCGCCCGGAGGATCGCGGGCACGACCAGCCACGTCGCGCAGACCAGGAGGCCCAGCGGGATGAGGGCCCACCAGAACGCCCGCCCACCCACCACGACATCGAACACGAAGGCCACCACACCGACGAGGAGCACGGCGACGGTACCGAGCGCCGTGACGAGGGCGAGGTGTCCGTACCGCACGACCTCCGCCTTAGCACGCTGCTGGAACAGGGCCCGGTGGAGGGCCACCGGAGCGAGGGCGACGATCGAGCTCAGGGCCGACAGCACGACGAGCCCCAGATAGAACGACTTCTGAGAATCGGTGAGGTCGCCGAAGGCCGGCTGGAACGCCAGCGCGAGCAGGAAGCCCGTGAGGATCTGCGTGCCCGTCTGCAGGACGCGCACCTCTTGCAGCACCTCGCTCCAGTTGCGGTCGGCGCGCTCCTCCGGCGTCTCGTCGCGGCCGTCGACGCGGTCGCCTGGAGGGTCGGTGTCGCGCTCGGTGGACATGGGTTCATCCTCGCCCGCCGCCCGCGATCGAGGCAAGCGGACCTCCCCTGTGTCACGACCACCCCAAACCCCGTGCTAGGCTATTCCTTGTGCCGCGGGGTGGAGCAGCTCGGTAGCTCGCTGGGCTCATAACCCAGAGGTCGCAGGTTCAAATCCTGTCCCCGCAACAGAAAACACAGAAGAGGGCGTTCCGCAAGGGACGCCCTCTTCTGCGTCTCCCCGAGCTGTTGCTCTCAATCCTCCGGGTCCATCGCACCGCTGAGATCGTCGAGGAACCGCGCGATCACGCCGAGTTCCGCCTCGTCGTAGTCCAGCGCGACGGTTCGCATCGCCCGCAGCCGGTCGCCGAAGACCCGGAAGAACGCGTTGCGCGCGTCCTCCGTGAGCACCACCACGCGCCCCCGCCCGTCACTGGGATGCGGCCGGCGATGGACATGCCCGGAATCCACGAGTCGATCCAGCAGCTTCGTGGTCGATGCGGTCGAGATGCGCAGGTGGCGGGCGATGTCGCGCGGGCTGACCGAGCGCCCTTGTCGCTCGCGGATGATGAGCAGCCGAAGGGCGGCGACATCCGACGCGTTCATGTCCATGTCGCCCTTCATGCCGCTGTGCATGCGCTCCATGGCGTCGCTGACGGCACGGATGGACGTGAGCACACGCATCACCGCGTGCTCATGCTCCGTCTGCGGCACCCATCGCTCGGACATCGTGGAAGTTCCTTCCGACCCGTTGTAGCATCACACCAGAGGTATTGCTAGCTTAGCTAGCAATCTGAGAGGAATGATGGGATGCCCGACACCGACCATGTCGTCCTGCTCGACGATGACGGCCGCGCCATCGGCACGGCCCCGAAATCCAGCGTGCACGGTCCCGATACCGCCCTGCATCTCGCGTTCTCATGCCACGTGCTCAACAGCGACGGCCAGGTGCTGATCACCCGTCGGGCCCTCACGAAGCGTACGTGGCCGGGCGTCTGGACGAACTCGTTCTGCGGGCATCCGCGACCTGCCGAGCCGGTGCTCGCGGCGGTCCGTCGCCACGCAGACTTCGAACTCGGGCTCACGCTGACCGACCTCACGGTCGCCCTCCCCCTGTTCCGGTACCGCGCCACCGATGCCAACGGCATCGTCGAGCACGAAGTGTGCCCGGTCTATACCGCCTACACCGACGACGAGCCCGTGCTCAATCCCCTCGAAGTCGTCGATGCGCAGTGGGTGGAACCCGAGGCGCTCGCGGTCTCGCTCGAGGCGACCCCGTGGGCGTTCAGCCCGTGGCTGGTGCTCCAGGCCCAGCAGCTCCGCCTGTTCGAGACGCCATCGCGCGAGAGACGCGCGTCATGATCCCCGCGGCAGCCGACCCCGATCTGCGGATCGCGATCGACGGGGCGCTCGCGCGCATCCGCGAGCGCGCGTCCGAGCTCGGCCCCGCGTTCGGCGCCCTGGGCGAAGCGATCACCCGCGCGGCCCAGGGTGGGAAGCGTCTGCGTCCCGCCCTGGTCACTGCATCCTTCGACGCGTTCCGCGCCGGCGACGCCGACACATCCGCCGTCCTCTCCGTCGCGGCCGCCTTCGAGCTGCTGCACACGGCGTTCGTGGTGCACGACGACGTGATCGACCACGACACGATGCGGCGCGGGGTGCCCAACATCGGCGGCGAGTTCCGCCAGCGGGCAGCGGACGACGGCGCCGACCCCGACGGGGCGGCACTGGTGGGCGACGCCGCCGCGATCTTGGCGGGCGACATCCTGCTCCACGAGGCCTTCCGCCTGGTCGCGATGGCTCCCACCGACGGTGCAACGCGGGACCGGCTGCTGACCCTGCTCGACGACGCCGTCCTGATCTCGGCGGCGGGCGAACTCGCCGACGTCGAGAACAGCGTCGCGAGGCGGCATCCGTCCCGCCTCTCGACCCTCGACACGGCGTTCAACAAGACCGCGGTGTACACGTTCCGCGCGCCGCTGCAGGCGGGCGCGCTCCTCGGGGGCGCCGACGGCGACGCTCTGCGCGTGCTCGGCGAGGCAGGCGGGCGCCTCGGGCTCGCCTTCCAGCTCGTCGACGACCTCATCGGCGCCTTCGGGACCACGGCGCAGACGGGGCGCGACACCGGACCCGACCTGCGCGAGAACAAGCGCACCCCGCTCGTCGCGTTCGCGCGCGAATCGGGCGCCGCGCCGCGCGTCGACGAGGCGCTGGCCCTCGCGCGGACCGGACCCGTCGCGGTGCGCGAGGCTCAGGTCGTGCTGGAGGAGACCGGAGCACGGCAGCGACTGGTTCAGCTCGTCGAAGAGACGTTGACCGCGGTGCGGGCGGCGTCGCACGACCCCGCACTCCCCGACCGCGCCGGCGCACTCCTGCGCACCCTCGCCGACGGCATCGAAGGACGGATCCCATGAGCACCGTGCGCACCGCGACCCCCACGGGACTCGCCCTCTACAACCAGGCGGCGGCGGATGCTGCGGCAACCGTGATCGCGCGGTACTCGACGTCGTTCGGGCTCGCATGCCGGCTGCTCGGGCCGCGACCGCGACCGCATGTGCGCAACGTCTACGCGCTGGTGCGCATCGCGGACGAGATCGTCGACGGCCCCGCCGAGGAGGCCGGGCTGCCTCCGGAGGTCGCCGGCGAGATCCTCGACCAGCTCGAGAGCGAGACGGTCTCGGCGATCGCGCGCGGCTTCAGCTCCAACCTCGTGGTCCACGCGTTCGCCGGGACGGCTCGCGAGTGCGGCATCGGCGAGGACCTCGTGCGTCCCTTCTTCGCGTCCATGCGCACCGACCTCGGCACGCGCAGCCACGACGCCGCCTCACACGACGCCTACGTGTACGGCTCGGCGGAGGTCGTCGGACTGATGTGCCTGCAGGTGTTCGTCAACGCCGGGGCGCAGCATCCGGTCACGCCCTCTCCTGAGCTCGTCGACGGCGCCCGCCGTCTCGGCGCCGCCTTCCAGGACGTGAACTTCATGCGCGATCTCCACCACGACGAGGCCGTGCTCGGGCGCGACTACCTCGGTCTCTCCTCGGCCGACGGGGAACGCGCTGCGGTGCTCGATCGCATCGACCGCGATCTGGCCGTCGCGGCGAGCGCCATCCCGGCGCTTCCCGCCGACTGCCGCCGCGCGGTGACCGCCGCGCACGATCTCTTCGCCGAGCTCGCCGTGCGACTGCGCGCGTGCGACGGATCCGAGGAGCGGGTGCGCGTGCCCGACGCCGTGAAGGCGCGCCTCGCGGCACGCGCGCTGCTGGGCTTCGCCCCGCGGGAGGTGCGCGCATGACTCTCGTCGACGGACCCCGCCGCGCGGTCGTCATCGGCGGCGGCGTCGGCGGACTCGCCGCGGCGGCGCTGCTGGCCTCCGAAGGGTGGGACACGAGCCTGTTCGAGGCGCGCGACGAGCTCGGCGGGCGCGCAGGGTCGTGGGAGCGCGACGGCTTCCGCTTCGACACGGGGCCCAGCTGGTACCTCATGCCCGAGGTGTTCGACCACTTCTTCCGGCTGCTCGGCACGACCGCGGAGCGCGAGCTCGATCTCGTGCCGCTGGATCCGGCGTACCGCGTGTACTCGGACCCGTCGACGGGCCTCTCTCCGCTCGACGTGCGCTCCGGACGCGCCGAGGCCACCGCCCTCTTCGAAGGCGTCGAGCCCGGCGCGGGCGCCCGCCTCGACGCGTACCTCGACTCCGCGGCCGATGCGTACGACCTCGCGGTCTCACGCTTCCTCTACGACACGTACGAGACGACCGCGGGCCTTCGAGACCCGGCACTGCTGCGACGGATGCCGCGACTCGCGCCCCTCTTGACGCGCAGCCTCGCCCGCCATGTCGAGCGTCGGTTCACCGATCCGCGGCTGCGTCAGATCCTCGAGTACCCCGCAGTCTTCCTCGGGGGATCGCCGTACGGTGTGCCGAGTCTGTATCACCTCATGAGCCACCTCGATCTGGGAGACCGCGTACTCTATCCGCGCGGCGGATTCACCGAGCTCGTGGGGGCGATCGCGCGCCTGGCCGAGGCATCCGGGGTCGCGATCGAGACCGGCGCGCGAGTCACCGCGATCACCACGGAGGCCGGGGTCGCGACCGGCGTCGAGCTCGCCGGCGGACACCGCGTGCCCGCCGACCTCGTGGTGTCGGGCGCCGACCTTCACCACACCGAGACCCGGCTCCTCCCCCGCGCCGCGCAGACGTATCCCGAGGAATGGTGGCGCTCGCGCACACCGAGCCCCGGCGCGCTGCTGGTGATGCTGGGCGTGGAGGGGCGGCTTCCGGAGCTCGCCCACCACACGCTGCTGTTCGCGCGGGAGTGGCGCGAGAACTTCACCGACATCTTCGGCGCGCGCCCGCGGATCCCGGCCCCCGCGTCGCTCTACATCTGCCGTCCCAGCGCCACGGACCCCGGCGTGGCGCCGCCGGAGCACGAGAATCTCTTCGTGCTCGTCCCCGTGCCCGCAGACCCCCAGCTGGGGCACGGAGGCATCGACGGCGCCGGGGACGCGGCGATCGAGGCTGCGGCCGACGAGGTGATCGCGCAGATCGCCGAGTGGTGCGGCATCCCCGACCTGGCGCAGCGCATCGTGGTGCGCCGCACGGTCGCGCCCGGCGACTTCGCCGACGACTTCGGAGCCTGGCGCGGCAACGCGCTCGGCCTCGCGCACACGCTCGGGCAGAGCGCGGTGTTCCGCCCCCGAAACGCGTCGCGCAAGGTCGAGGGCCTGTCGTACGTCGGCGCCTCCACGCTGCCGGGCATCGGGCTGCCGATGTGCCTCATCTCGGCCGAACTCGTCGTCAAGCGTCTGCGAGGGGATCGCTCCCCCGGTCCCCTCGCAGAGCCGGCGAGGGTGTGACGGTGCCGGGACTGTACCTTGCCGCCATCCTCGTCTCTGCGGCGGGCGTGCTGCTGCTCGACCGGCGCTGGCGCCTGGCGGCGTGGCCGGCGCCCGCACGCACGGCCGGTGCGGTGGGGATCGGCACCGCGTTCTTCCTCGCGTGGGACGCCGTCGGGATCGCAACCGGTGTCTTCGTCAAGGGCGACAGCGCCCTGCTGCTGGGCATCGACCTCGCTCCCCATCTCCCGCTCGAAGAGCCCGTGTTCCTGGCGTTCCTGTGCTACCTGGCCCTCGTCGCGTGGTCGGGCGCCCTGCGACTGGCAGAGCGGCGCGGGGCGGATGCGGCGCCCCCGCGCTCGGAGGCGAACCGATGACCTACTCCCTCATCGTCGTGCCGTTCGTCCTCATCACCGCGATCGTGGTGCTGCTGACCGTCGGCCGCCCGGCGTTCGGGCGCAGGATGGCGGCATCCGCCATCGCCGCGGGCGTCCTGGTCCTGCTCACCGCCGTGTTCGACAACATCATGATCGCCGCGGGGCTCTTCACGTACCCCGAGGCGCTGATCTCGGGGGTGCGCATCGGTCTCGCCCCTCTCGAGGACTTCGCCTACCCGGTGTGCGCGGCCTTCCTCGTACCGGCCGTCTTCGCGCTGCTCGGGCCGTCGCGCTCGCGTCGTGAGGAGGTGGCCTCGTGACCACCGCTGCGCCCCTGCGCGCGAGCACCGTCGCCCGGCAGCTTCTCATCGCCTCGCGGCCCGTGAGCTGGATCAACACCGCGTACCCGTTCGCCGCCGCCTATGTCATGACCACGCGCGAGGTGGACCTGACCCTCGTGCTGGGCACACTGTTCTTCCTCGTGCCGTACAACCTCGCGATGTACGGCATCAACGACGTGTTCGACTACGAGTCGGACCTGCGCAACCCGCGCAAGGGCGGCGCCCATGGCGCCGTGCTCGATCGGCGGATGCACCCCGTGACACTGTGGGCGTCCGCACTGCTGTGTCTGCCGTTCGTGGTGTATCTCGTGGTCGTCGGGTCCGCCCTCTCGTGGCTCGTCCTCGCGGCGAGTCTGTTCTTCGTCGTGTTCTACAGCGCGCCGCCGCTGCGGCTGAAGGAGCGGCCGTTCCTGGACTCCGTGACCAGCAGCATCCACTTCTTCTCCCCCGCCGTGTACGGGCTCGTCCTGGCGGGAGCCACGTGGACGCCCGCCCTTGTGGCGCTGATCGCCGCATTCG
Source organism: Microbacterium sp. Soil_C_42 (assembly GCF_057656735.1). Classification (NCBI taxonomy): domain Bacteria; kingdom Bacillati; phylum Actinomycetota; class Actinomycetes; order Micrococcales; family Microbacteriaceae; genus Microbacterium; species Microbacterium sp. Soil_C_42. The sequence continues at coordinate 20,851 of NZ_JBDGJU010000037.1, read as the reverse complement.
CGCTGTGGGGCGTCGCCTCCCACGCGTTCGGAGCGGTGCAGGACGTCGTCGCCGACCGCGAAGCGGGAATCGCATCGATCGCCACGGCGCGCGGCGCACGCTGGACGGTGCGCTTCGCCCTCGCGTGCTACGCCGCGGCGGGGGTCGCGATGCTCGCGACGACCTGGCCGGGACCGCTCGCGGCTGTGCTCGTGGTCCCCTACCTCGTGACGGTGTGGCCGTACCGCTCGATCGCCGACGCCGACGCCGCAGCGGCGACCACCGGATGGGGCCGGTTCCTGTGGCTCAACCAGTTCGCGGGCTTCGCGGTCACGCTGCTGCTCATCTGGTACGCGATCCTCACGGCATAGCCCCCCAACGCCGAAGGCCGGTCCCCGCGGGGACCGGCCTTCGTGCGTGAGCGGTCTACGGCTGCTCGCCGAGCTGGATGAGCTTCTCGACCGCCGCGGTCAGACGCTCGTCGGCCGCGCCGTACGCGGCCCAGTCGCCCTGCTCGAGCGCCGCCTGGCGATCGAGCATCGCCTGCTGGGCGTCCTGGAGCGCCGCCTGGTACTCATCGGTCGGCTCGCTCGGCGTCGTCGGCTCGGTCGGCGTCGGCTCCGGAGTCGGCGCCGGCGTGGCGCCCGGCGTCGGTTGCACGTCGGTATCACCCGCGTCGGCGCCGGAATCCCCGCCGAACAGCGTGTCGAGGGCCTCGTTCAGCGTGTCTTCGAAGGCGATCTTGTCGCCGAACGAGACCAGCACCTTCTGCAGCTTGGGCAGCTTCGTACCCGTCGACGATTGCACGAACACCGGCTGGACGTACAGCAGGCCGCCGCCGACCGGCAGGGTGAGCAGGTTGCCGTTGAGCACCTCGGACTGTCCCTGTTTCAGCAGGTTGATCTGCGCCGAGATCTGCGGATCAGAGTTGAACGTGTTCTGCACCTGGCCAGGACCGGGCACCGTCGTCTCGGCGTCGATCACCAGCATCCGGAGCTTTCCGTAGTCCTCGCTCTTGACGCCCGCTTCGCTTCCGGCGTTCGAGTCCACCGCGAGGTAGCCCATCAGGACGTTTCTGGTGTTGCCTGCCGTCGCCGCCGGGATGAACGAGGTGAACATCGAGTACGTCGGCTGATCCTGGTCGGGCATCTGCATCGTCAGGTAGTAGGGCGGCTGCAGCGCCGTCTCTTCCTGCGGGTCGTTCGGCGTCTGCCAGCGGTTGTCGCTCTGGTAGAACGAGCGCGCGTCGTCGACGTGATAGACCCCGAGGATCGTGCGCTGCACCTTGAACAGATCGGTCGGGTACCGCACGTGGCTGATCAGGTCGGCCGACATGTCGCTGATCGGCTTGATCGTCGACGGGTAGACCTTCTGCCACGACTCCAGCACCGGGTCGCTCTCGTCCCACGCGTACAGGGTGACCGATCCGTCGTATGCGTCGACGGTCGCCTTCACCGAGTTGCGGATGTAGTTGATGTCGTCGAGGGCGAAGCGCGGAGCGGGGTTGCTCGAGTCCGAGATCGCCGACGTCAGGCTCACGGTCGACGAGTACGGGTAGTTGGCGCTCAGCGTGTAGCCGTCGATGATCCACACGATCCGCCCATCCACGACGCTGGGGTATGCATCGTTGTCGAGCGTCAGGTAAGGAGCCACCTTCTGGACGCGATCGCGCGGGTTGCGGTCGTAGAGGATCTGCGAGTCCTCGTTGACGTAGTCGGAGAACAGGATCTGCTCGGCCTGGAACTTGAGCGCATAGATGAGCCTGTTGAAGACGTTGCCCAGGCTCGGCCCGCCTTCGCCGTCGAATGTCGTCTTCGTCTCGCCCGAGCCGTCCTCACCCGACGGGTAGTCGAGCTCGACCGGCTCCGACCCCTCCGGTGCCCCGACGATGGAGTACGTCGGCGAATACTCGCCGAAGTACACCCGCGGCTGGAAGTCCTCGCGGTCGGAGAGGAACCCCGCGGCGGGGATGCCGCGCTCGAGGAACACGGGGTCGCCCTCGTTCGTGCGGTCGTTGCCCTTCGCGGCGACGAGGCCGTAGCCGTGCGTGTAGACGACGGCGGAGTTCTGCCAGTCGGCGGCGTTGCCGAGCTGCGCGAGGTTCAGCTCGCGCACCGACACCACGGTGTCCTGCGCGACCCCGTCGATGTCGTAACGGTCGACGTCCAGCGGGTCGGCGAACTGGTAGTACGACCGGTACTGCTCGAGCTGGCGCACGTTCGGCGAGATGATCGCGGGGTCCATGATGCGGACCTGGGCGGTGGTGGCCGCGTCGTCACGCAGCTGGCCGGCCTCGACATCGGTCACGGCCGTGAAGTCCTGCTGGTCGAGGTTGTCGACGCCGTATGCCTCGTGCGTCATGTCGACGTTGCGCTGGTAGTAGTCCTCTTCGAGGGCGAAGCGGTTCGGCTGCACCTGGAAGGTGTTGACGACCCACGGGTAGCCGACGCCGACGACGATCGCCGACACGACGAGCAGAGCGGTCGCGATGAGCGGGTAGCGCCAGCGGCCGATGATCGCGGTCACGAAGAACAGGATGGCGACGATGACGGCCGCGAAGGCGAGGATCGTCTGGCCGGGGATGATCGCGTTGACACCGGTGTATCCGGGGCCCGTGATGCGATCCCCCGGCTCGACGAGCGTCTTGTACCGGTCGAGCCACAGGCTCGCGCCCTGCACCAGCAGGTAGAGTCCCGCGGTCACCGCGAGCTGGATGCGGGCCGACTTGGAGATCCGCAGCTCGCGCTGACCGATGCGCACCGAGCCGTAGAGGTACGAGACCAGCGCGGTGACGAGCAGGCAGATCAGCAGGACCGCCGACACGAAGCCGATGAGCGAGCTCCAGAACGGCATCGCGAACATGTAGAAGCCGGTGTCGAGCCCGAACTCGGGGTCGGTCGTCTCGGTGGCGACGCCGTTGAACCACAGCCACGTGGTCTCCCACTGCGCAGAGGCGGCGAAGCCGGCGAAGAATCCGAAGAAGATCGGGATGCCCCACATCGCGAGCCGGCGCAGCGGCTCGACGACCTCCTGGTAGCGGTCGAGCTGCGAGCTCAGCCGTGCGTAGACGGGGCGCAGCCGGTAGGCGAGCTGGATGGAGAGCCACACCGGCACCGCCATCCCGAGGAAGCCGACCGCGAACATCACGACCCGCGCGACCCACTGGGTGAGCAGCACCTCCGAGAACCCGAGCTGGTCGTACCAGAGCCAGTCCGCGTAGAGGCTGGCGAAGATGAAGAAGGCCACCACGAGCGCGGCGATGATCGCCAGGGTGATGGCGATGACGCGTCTGGTGCGAGAAGGTGTGGCCGGAGTCGGCGCAGAGGTCGTGGTCACGTTCCCATCCTAGGCGCGCGATTCACGGCGGCCGCCTTGTCCTGGCTGGGCGAACTCTAAGAAACTCGCAACGTTTCGGGCACGATCCGCACGCTCACTTCAGCGTGCAGGTCGGCAGCGCATCGAGATCGCCGTCCGAGCTCACCGCGTCGAGCACCGCCAGCGCATCGTCGAGATCCTCGACCGAGAACACGCGCAGATCTCCCGGGATGTGACCGACGACCTCGTCGCAGTTCGCCTCGGGAGCGAGGAACCACTGGGCGCCGGCATCGAGCGCACCCCACATCTTCTGACGGATGCCGCCGATCGGCCCGACCTCGCCGTCGGCGGTGATCGTGCCCGTGCCGGCGACCTGCTGCCCGCCGTTGAGCTCACCCGGGGTGAGCGTGTCGATGATCCCGAGCGCGAACATCATGCCGGCGCTGGGTCCGCCGACGTTGTTCAGCTGAATGGTGACGTCGATCGGGAAGTCGTAGTCCGTCGTGAGGTTGACCCCGAGGATCCAGGTCGTCTTGCCCTCCTCGTCGGTGGTCTCCTTCGGGGTGACCGCCACCGTCTGCTGCTCACCGTCGCGCTCGATGAGCAGTTCGACGGGAGCTCCCTCCCCCTCGTTGATGATCGAGCGCAGGGTTGCGACATCCGTGAGCTCCTCGCCGTTGGCCTCCAGGATGAGGTCGCCCTGCTCGAGGATCCCCTCGGCGGCGGCGCCGTCGACGACCGAGAACACCGCGAGGGTCCCCCCCACGTCGTAGCCGAGCTCGGTCAGAGCAGCGGCCGTCGCCTCGTGCTGGGAGTCCACCATCATCTGGGCGCTCTCCTCATTGCGCTCCTCGGTGGTCTGGTCCTCGGGGAAGATCGCGTCGATCGGCATGACGGCCCGGCTCGGGTCGAACCACGCCATGGCGAGCTCGAACCACGACGGCGTGTGCTCGCGATTGCCCTGCACCTGCACGGTGAGGAGGTCGAGCGATCCGTCGGTCGGGTAGGTCTCGGCGCCCTCGACCGAGATCAGCGGCACCTCCTCGCCGTCGGCGTTCTGCGCCGTGCCGAGCGTGTCGTACACCGGACCCGGGCGCTGGATGACGTAGGAGGTCGGCAGGAACGTGATGACGAGGAGCACCACCATCGCGACGGCGAGCGCCCATACGCCGGCCAGTGTTCGGCGGGACATCCGCGGCCGCGGGGCGGGCTCGATCGTCGTGTTCTCGTCGAACAGGGCCACGCGGGACCTCTCTTCCGTGCCTTGTCGGTGATGCGCCTGGTCGTTCGCGACCGGCGTAAGGCGTTCGGGGTCCTTGCCGGGGAGTGCGACGGATGCTGCGACTAGCGTAGAACGCAACCTCATCGACCGGCTGAAAGGCGGCTGAAGTGGCAGACGACGTCACTGGCGGGGGCGACCCCAGCCCCGAGGACGACTTCCAGGAGCTCATCCGTCAGCTGTTCGGCGGCGCGGGGGGCGATTTCGACCCCGAGCAGCTGTCGCGGCTGTCGGGCATGAACATCGACCCCGCGATGATGCAGGCGGTCATGCGCCAGCTGCAAGGCGCTTTCGAGGGCGCCGACGAGACGGGCATCTCGTGGGACATGGCGAAGCGTCAGGCGCTGCACATCGCCAACCAGGAGGGCCTGGGTGTGACCGCGGGCCAGCGCACGGACCTCGACCAGGCTTTCTCCCTGGCGACGCTGTGGCTGAGCGAGGCGACCACGATCTCGGAGCTGCCGGCTCCTCCGTCGACGCTCACGCGCGGCGCCTGGGTCGAGGCGACGCTGCCCGTCTGGCAGGAGCTCGCCGCCCCCGTCGCCACGAGCATCGCCGACGCGCTCACATCAGCACTGAGCGCGCAGGCGCCCGAAGACATGCAGGGACTCGTGCAGGGCGCCGGGCGCCTCATGCGCACGGTCGGCGGTTCGCTCTTCGCATCGCAGCTCGGTCAGGTGGTCGGCAACCTGTCCAAGGAGGTCGTGAGCGGCGGCGACGTCGGCATCCCGCTCATGCCCGACGGCGAGGCCGCGATCCTTCCCCAGAACTTCGCCGACTTCGGGCGCGACCTCGAGGTGCCCGAAGACCAGCTCGCGCTGTACGTCGCGACGCGCGAGCTCGCGCACGCGCGCCTCTTCCGTCACGCGCGCTGGCTGCGCCTGCACGTGATCTCGCAGGTCACCGACTTCGCGCGGGGCGTGCACGTCGACACGGACGCCCTCGAGGATCTCGCCACGCGCTTCGACCCGTCCGAGCCCGAGGAACTCCGCCGCGCGATCGAGAGCGGCGCGCTGCTGCCTGCCCGCTCCGAGGCCCAGGAGGCCGCCCTCGCACGCCTGGAGAATCTCCTCGCGACCGTCGAGGGCTGGGTCGAGGTCGTCACAGAGGACGCGACCTCGCGACTCCCCGCGGCACAGCGCATCTCGGAGGCCGTTCGCCGTCGCCGCGCCGTCGGCGGCCCCGCCGAGCGGGCGCTGGGCTCGCTCGTCGGCCTCGAGATCCGCCCGCGTCGCATGCGTGAGGCCGCCGCGATGTGGCGCGCCGTGACGGATGCTGTGGGCCCTGCCGCGCGCGACGCGCTGTGGGACTACCCCGACCTCATGCCGAGCGCGACCGACATCGACGATCCCGCGGCGCTCGTCGCCCGCCTCGAGTCCCGCGCCCGCGGCGAGGAGCCGGTGCGCGACGAGATGGACGACGCACTGGCTCGCCTCCTCGCGGGCGAGGAGCCCGGCGGATCGGCCGCGGACGAGGCATCCGATCCCCCCTCCGAGTCCGACGGGCCCGGCGACGAAGGCGAGAGCGGCGCGCCCGACGACCACCGGCCCGTGTAAGCGGCGGGCCGGGGTCGGGTCGCCGGTTCCTCCCCAGGCCGTCGTGGCTCCGCGAAGACGCCGCGCGGCCTGTGGATACCCGTTGCGCACCCCGGACTTCCGACAGGATCGGGCGCATGCTGCGACTCGACCCCTCGTATCCTCCGGTGTGGCGGACCGACTCGACGCTCCAATTCGGCGCCGACCCGGTCGCGGTCCTCGACGATCCGCACCCCTGGCAGCAGCGCCTGCTCCGCGAGCTGGAGCGCGGCATCCCCGACGGCGCCGCGGTCCCCTTCGCGCAGGCGCTCGGTGCTCCGGACGCGTCCTCCGCGTCGCGGTTCCTGTCGCGCATCCGCCGCGCACTCATGACGGACGCCGCGGCACCTCCCCGTGTCACGATCCAGTGCGCCGAGGATGTGCCCGACCGTCATCGTGACGCGGTCGCCGCGGGCCTCGCCGCAGAGGGGTACGACGTCCATACCGCTCACCGCTTCGACGGCATCGGCGGCGCCGGCACGGATGCCGCGGCCGTCGTGTTCCTCGTGCACCGCGTCGTTGCGCCCGGCGCAGCCGCCGCCCTCATGGGCGCCGACCTCGATCATGTTCCGATCGCGCTCACCGGCTCGGGAGCGGAGGTCGGACCCTTCGTGGAGCCGGGCCGCAGCGCATGCCTCGCCTGCGTCGCGGCTCACCGTCGCGACAGCGATCCCACCTGGCCCGCTGTCGCCGCGCAGCTGCTCGGGCGCCCTGTCGAGAGTGAGCCCTCGGTGCTGTGGGAGGCGGGGATGGTGGCCGGACGCCTCATCGCGGAGCGCGCGCGGAACCCCTCGGCCGGCCGGACCCGGTCGGTGACCCTGCGCGCCGGCTCGCTGCATCGGCACGTGCGGTCGCACCTCCCGCACGCAGAGTGCCGTTGCCGATCTCTCGGAGGAACCGCGACGGCTGCCGCTCCCGTACGCCTCGAGCCCACGACAGCGACAGCGTTCGCCCGGCCCGCGTGATGCCGACGTACGCAAGGCGCCGCTCTTCGTCGACCTGCTCGAACGTCGTGGCGTACGAGATCGGAAGAAGGCCTTCCGCCACGCCGACGAGGTGCACGTGCTCCCATTCCAGGCCTTTGGCCGCGTGCAATGTCGCAAGCGTCACCGTGCGCCTCGCAGGCTCGTCGTGCGCTTTGGCGCGGGCTGTGAGCTCGTCTGCGAATGCCCGGAGGGTGGTCCCCTCGGGCGCCTCCTGGGCGAGACGCAGCAGAGCCGCTCGGGCCTCCCATGCGTCGCGGAGCGCGCCGCCGGCCTCCGGCGGCTCGTCCGTGAGGCCCCGCGAGCGCAGGATGTCGCGCACGGTGTCGACGAACCCGCTCTCGATGGGCGCGACCGAGGCCGCACGCAGCTCCATGACGGCCTGCCGCACCTCGGGCATGTCGAAGAAGCGGCGGCCGCCGAGCACCGTCGTCGCGATCCCCGCATCCGAGAGGGCTGCGACGAGCTCCGCGGACTGCGCATGTGCGCGGTAGAGCACCGCGATGTGGCGCGGGTCCGCGCCCTCGGCGATCTGCGCGGTGATCCGCGCGGCCACCGCGCGCGCCTCGTCTCGGTCGTCATCGAACGCGGTCACCGTCGGGACCGGGGCCGAGTCGGCATCGGCGTCGCGGTCGGCGGCCGCGGAGAGGTGCAACGCGCCAGGACGCCCTCGCATCAGCTCATTCGCGACCGCCAGGATCGGAGCATCCGATCGATAGTTCGTCTCGAGGCGCACGACGCGGGCGCCTTCGAAGCGCGAGGCGAAATCGAGGAGGTACGCCGCATCGGCGCCGGCGAACGAATAGATGGTCTGGCTCGCGTCGCCGACGACGCAGAGGTCGCGCCGGTCTCCCAGCCACAGCTCGAGCAGACGGTTCTGCAGGGGCGAGACGTCCTGGAACTCGTCGACGGTGAAGTGTCGGTACTGCTCGCGAACGGCCTTGGCGACCTGCGGCTCGGCCTCGAGCATGCCGGCGCAGGCGAGCAGCACGTCCTCGAAGTCGAGCTGGCGGCGCTCGTCCTTGAGCTTCTCGTAGGCGTGCTGGAGCGCCATCACGCGCTCGATCCCCAGGCGACCGACGCCGTTGGGGCGTGCCGCCGCGTACGCGTCGACGCTCAGCATCGAGACCTTGCGCCATTCGATCTCGGAGGCGACGTCGCGCAGCGTCGCCACGTCGGGCGCGAGTCCGATCCCGTCGGCTGCGTGGGCGAGCAACCTCACCTTGTTGTCGACGATGCCCGGCGCGGTGTCGCCCGCGAGCGTCGGCCAGAAGAAGTTGAGCTGCGCGAGCGCGGCCGCGTGGAACGTGCGGGCCGACACCCCGCCGACGCCCATCGCCCGCAGACGCCCTCGCATCTCACCGGCGGCCTTGGTCGTGAAGGTCACCGCCATGACGCGGCCGGGCGAGTACGCGCCGGTGTCGACGCCGTGGGCGATGCGGTGCGTGATGACGCGGGTCTTGCCGGTGCCCGCGCCGGCCAGCACCGCGACGGGTCCGCGCAGGGCGGTCGCCGCCTCGAGCTGATGCTCGTCCAGCCCCGCGAGGGCGCTCACGCCCGCCCCGCGTGCCAGTCGGCGATGAGCCGGTGCGCGATGGACGCCCGCCCGGGAAGCACGACGTCGCCCTCGCCGGCGAGCGCCCGGCCGATCTCGTCGCGTGTGAACCAGCGGACCGCGGCGATCTCCTCGCCGTCGGCACGCGCCGCCGCATCGTCGCGGGACTCGGCGAGGAAGCCGACCATGAGCGAGCGCGGGTACGGCCATGCCTGGGACCCACGGTAGGTCAGCGCTCCGACCTCGATGCCGGACTCCTCTGCCACCTCGCGGCGCACGGCCGCCTCGAGCGACTCGCCGGCCTCGACGAAGCCTGCGAAGCACGAGAACCGGTCGGCACCCCACAGGGCGTTCGAGCCGAGGAGCAGCAGATCGGAGTCCGCCGTGCTCGTGATCGCGACGATCACCGCGGGATCGGTGCGCGGGAAGTGCTGCCGCCCGCAGTTCGGGCAGCGGCGCGACCAGCCCGCGTCACCGAGGATCGTGCGGGTGCCGCACGCCGGGCAGAACGGCGCATCGACGAGCCAGCGTCCGAGGCTCAGCGCCTGAACGAACGCGCCGGCGTCGCGGGGCGACAGCAGCGCCCCCACCGCGCGCAGGCCCGCCCAGCCCGCCGGGGCGGCGAACAGATCGTCGTCCTGCGACGCGAACACGGCGGCGAGCAGGGCTGCGCCGTCGTCCTCACGCCCGAGGAAGGCCCACTCGGCCCCCGCCGGCACGTCCGCCGGGGCGCACCATTCGAGGGCGTCCGGGGCGGCGAGCGGGGCGGAGTCGCCGACCACGACGAGCACGCGGGACGCGGCATCCGTCTTCGCCGTCTCGAGGAGGTCGGGAATCAGCCGCTCATCGGCCGCGCGATCGAGTCCGGGGTACGCCAGCGGATTGAGGCTGGTGCTGTCGGGCGCCGTCATCGAACATGCTCCGCTTCGTCGTTCTGGGCCGGGCGTGGCGCGGGGACGGACGAGCGCGACCGACCTACCCTGGGCACATGGCACGCTCACCCCTCACTCTAGCCGCGTCGGTCACGTCGGCTCTCCCGCGGGTCGGCGTCGTCGGAGTCGGCGCCCTCACCGAGGGAGCGGCCGGCCGATTCGACGCGGCGGTCGCCGATCTCGACGATGGGCGGCGCGTGGTCGTACGCGTCCCTGCCGATGCGTCGTCCGCTCCCGAACTCGCTGCGGAAGTGCGCGCGCTGCGCGCGCTGACCCCCGGCGTGAGGGGCCTGCTCCCCTTCCGCGCGCCTGAGCTCCTCGGCGAGACGGGCCTCGGCGACACGCGTGTCGTCGTCGTCGACTTCCTTCCCGGCTACCGCGTCGATGCGGCGCATCTGCCGCCCGGGCGCGGCGCGGCGACCTCGCTCGGTGCCGCACTCGCGGCGCTTCACGCGCTTCCGCATTCGATCGTCAAGAGCGAGGGCCTGCCGGCACGCACGCCGCAGCAGGTGCGCGCCGACGTCACACGAATGATCGAACGCGCCGTCGCGACCCGCCGACTGCCGGTGAGCCTGGCCGAGCGCTGGCACCGCGCTGTCGACGCCGACGACCTGTGGCGCTTCGAGTCCGCCGTTGTGCTCGGCGGCGCGGGGGCCGCCTCATTCCTGTTCGAGGACCTCGACGGCATTCCCACCGTGACCGGACTGCTCGAGTGGCACGGGCTGTCGATCGGTGACCCCGCGACCGACCTGCAGTGGCTCGCATCGGCCCCCGACGCCGCCGACGACGTCTACGCCGCCTACGTCGCCGGCAGCGGCCGCGCTCCCGACGCCCGATCGCGCGAGCGCGCGCGCCTGTACGCCGAGCTCGAGTTCGCGAAGTGGCTCGTGCACGGCCACGACGCCGATCGCGACGACATCGTCGCCGACGCCGTCGAGCTGCTCGACTCCCTCGCCGGCGGGGTCGCGGGCGACGACATCCTCTCGCCGGCCGCACTCGACGTCGACGACGCGATCGCCCTCCTCGAGCGCACGCCCGGCGCGAGCGCGCCGACCATCGACACGTCGATGCAGACCGATGCGTACGACCCGGAAGAGCTGGCGCAGTGGGTCGCCGACGAGGATGACGCGCGACGCGAGACGGGGCCGGTGCCACCCGCTCCGGAGTCCTTCGACACGCAGGAGATCACCGCCGAGGAGCTCGCCGCCTTCCGGCCGGTCCATCTCGACCCGGCCGCGGTGGAGTTGCCCGCGATCCACCCGGACGACGACCTCTCCACCGCGCCCATCACGCTGCCGACGGGCGCCGCCACGAACGGGTCCCGTTCCCGCGCCGACGGCAGCGACGGCGGTCTGGATGCCGCGGCCGAGGCGGAGCGCGCGTCCGAGGCGGCGCTGCGCCGCTGGATGGCCGACTGAGCCGACGCCGCGACATCGCGCGGCCCGGACCTGGTCCGGCGTCGGAGGCTCAGCTTCGCAGGATGATGTCCTCGGCGACGTAGTAGAGCGCGACATCGATCTCGTCGAGCGGCACGCCGTGCTTCGAGTGATAAGCCTGCCGGTACAGCTCGAGCTGCAGCATCCGTTCGTCCTTCTCGGCCGGGGTGCGCGGCGCGGCGCCGGTCTTCCAGTCGACGATCTCGATGCGCCCGCCGCGATCGTCGCGCCGGTACACGGCATCGAGCTTGCAGATCACGATGTGCGGCAAGCCGTCGGGGCCGATGGTCGTGAAGTCGATCTCGGTCTCGACCTCGATCGGCTGGAGCCCGGCCCACTCCGAGGCGAGGAAGCGCTCGCGCAGGGCCGCCAGCGCGGCGGCGTCCTCGACCGAGGCCTCCGTCCCAGGGAGGTCCTCGTCCGTCTCCCACAGCGCGTCATCGAGCGAGCCGCCGAGTCCTGCGCGCCCCGAGCGCTGTTCGACCCAGGCGTGGAACAGCGTGCCGAGGCGGGTCTGGCGGAAGGGGCGCTCGGGCATCGGCCGGGCGATGCCGGCGAGAGTGCCCTCGAGGTCGGCCACGTACTCCTTGTAGCGCGACGCCGCGATGCGCGTCGGCGCGGTGTGCACCGGGCGCGCACGGCGCGCCTCCCGCTCGGCGAGCAGCAGCGCCGCCTGGGCATCGATCTGCGCACGCGGTGCGCGCAGCGCGGCTTCGACCGCGTCCGCGGCGCCGGCCACCGCCGCCCTGCGGGCGCCCAGCGGATCGATCGGCCACTGGAGCACGCGCCGCTCCCCCTGGTACGGATCGTCGCCGGGCTCGTCGTCGGAGAGCGGCACTCCGAGCGCCTCGGCGATCTCGGCCAAGAACGTGCTGCGGGTGCGCGGGCGCTTGGTGCCCGACCACGTCGCACCGGTGAGCAGCAGGTGATCACGGGCGCGGGTGACGGCGACGTACGCCAGCCGGCGATCCTCTTCGAGCTGCCGAGCCCGGTTCGCCTCGACGAACGTCTCGATCGCCTCCTTGAGATCCTGCTGCGTCTCGGCTGACTGCCAGCCGAGCGCCGGCAGCCAGGCCGAATCGCCGCGGAACGCGTACGGCAGGACGCCGAAGCCCAGCCACGCCTTCGTGTCACGGGGTGCGCTGGGCAGCTCGTCCTTGACGAGCCGCACGACGGCGACGGCATCCCACTCGAGCCCCTTGGATCCGTGGATCGTCAGCAGCTGCACGACGTCGTCCTCGGGCGGCTCGGTGCGCGGCGCGAACTCATCGAGCTGCTCGGCGTGGTCGAGCCATGCGAGCAGGCTCGACAGCGACCCGGTCTCGTCGGCGGCGAGGAACGCGTGCACCTCGTCGACGAACGCCCGCAGCTGCGCCGAGGCGATGCGCGCGGGGCCGCGTGACTCGTTCGCGGCGAGCTCGATGTCGAGCCGCAGCTCGAGCTCGATCAGCCGCACCAGCTCGGGGATCGGCATGCCGCTCGCCTGACGGAGTCCCGCGAAGACGGATGCCGCGTCGCGCAGTCGCTCCCGCGCCTCGGGTGTGAAGCCCTCGAGCCAGCCGTGATCCGGCTTCTGCCGCAGCACGAAGTCGAGGGCATCGACGAGCGACCCGTCGTCGTCGCCCGCGCTGCCCTGGATGCGCTCGACCACTTCTGGTGCGAGGGGCTGCAGCGCGGTGTCGTGGCGTGCAAGGCGGCGGGACAGCGCCGCGAGCTCGCGCAGGTCGGGCAGCCCGATCGCCCACCGGGGCCCCGACAGCAGCCGGATGAGCGCGGAGCCGGCAGAGGGGTCGCTGATGACTCGCAGCGCGCAGACGACGTCGACCACCTCGGGTGTCGACAGCAGGCCGCCGAGTCCGAGGATGCGGTGCGGGATACCGCGGCGCCCGAGGGCGTCTCCGAAGCGCACCATGTGCTTCTTGCTGCGGAACAGGATCGCGCCCGTGGTCGACCGACCGCCGTCGGCACGCTCGGCGCGCACCCGTGCGAACCAGTCCGCGACGCGGTCGGCCTCGGTGTCGAGGTCTCCGTCGAAGCCGAGCTCGACCATGCCGGCGGGCGCTCCCGGCCGCGGCTGCAGCTCGCCGACGGCGACGGAGGCGGATGCGGCGAGCGGCGCGAGCACGGCGTTGGCCGCTGTGAGCACCGCGGCGCTGTTGCGCCAGCTCGTGAGGAGCGAATACTGCGCGCATGCCGCGCCCGGCGCGAAGGCCGATGAGAAACCGCCGAGGTTTCCGGCGCTGGCCCCGCGCCAGCCGTAGATCGCCTGGTGCGGATCGCCGACCGCCATCACCCCGGTGCCGGCGAAGAGGGTGGCCAGCAGGTCGGTCTGCACGACGGAGGTGTCCTGGTACTCGTCGAGCAGGACGACGCGGTACCGGTCGCGCAGCTCGTCGGCGACCGCGCGGTGGCTCGCGACGACCTCCAGCGCACCGGCGACCTGATCGGAGAAGTCGATGACGCCGAGACGGAGCTTCTCCGCGGCGTACTCGCGCGCGAGGTCGGCGAGCAGCGCGAGCGCATCGACGCGGTCTGCCGCGTCGGACACGTCGGCGTACACGGTGGTGCGCCGATTCGTCGACGGCAGCTCCCGTACCGCGCGGAAGCGCTCGGGGAACGCAGCCAGCGCGTCGAAGTCGACGAGATTGTCGACGCCGTCCCGCGCGATCCGCAGGGCCGCGTCGACGATCGTGCGCACCGCCTCGCCGCGCTCCTCGAGGCGCGGGTCGTCGGAGGCGAACACCACGCGACGCATGAGGAGCCACGCCGCGGACTCCGAGAGGACGGCGGCCTCGGCATCGCGTCCGATCCGGAGCGCGTGCTCGCGCACGATCTGGTCGGCGAAGCTGTTGTAGGTCGCGACGCTCGGCCGGCGCAGCAGCGCGTCGTCGACGGAATCCTGCGGAACGGCGTCCACCGTCTGCGCGAGCGCGTCGAGCAGACGGTGGCGCTCCGCGGTCGCCCGCGCCCCCTCGGCGCCGGACCGCTCGAGCTCGCCGAACACGTCGAGCCGCCCCTCGCCCGCGAGCGCGGGCAGCGCCGGCAGCAGGCCGCGGCGCTCAAACTCCGCCAGGCGTGCGAGGCGTTTCTGGATGCGCTCCGCGAGCTCGCCCGCGGCCTTGCGGGTGAACGTGAGGCCGAGCACCTCGTCGCGGCGGACGATGCCGTTCGCCACCAGCCACACGACACGTGCCGCCATGGTCTCGGTCTTGCCGCTGCCCGCCCCGGCGACGACGAGGGCGGGCGCCAGGGGTGCCTCGATCACCGCGATCTGCTCGTCGGTCGGCGGGAACTGTCCGAGTGCGGACGCGATCACGCGCGCCGACAGGAGCGGAGTCGGGGACACGGATGCCGGGGCCACCGGCTGCGCATTCACTCCCTGCACGATGGTCATGAGGCGCTCACCGCGCCGACGGTGTGGATCCGGCACAGCCCGTAGGAGTGCTCGTCGCGGCAGTGCTCCTCGTACGGTGCGGTGAAGCTCTCACCGCGCATGACGGCGACGGCCGTGCGGATCCGGCCGACGAACGCGTCACGGCGCTCATCGTCGAACGGCGGCTGCCACGGGGTGACGTAGTCGGACCTGGTCGCGGTCGGCCGCAGCACGAGGAGCTTCGCGCCACCGGGCGCGTGGCCGTTCGCCGCCGGGATCGCACCCGACTCGAACGCCAGCTGGTACGCACCCAGCTGTGGGTTGTCGAGCACCTTGGCGTCGGTCTGCGGCTCGCGCTTGCCGGTCTTGAGATCCATGATGACGACGGTCCCCTCCGGCGTGAGCTCGACGCGATCGATGTAGCCCGACAGGATCACGCGGTGCTCGGAAGCCTCGGGGACGGCCGGGGCCGTCTCGTCCTCCAGCGGGATCACGACCTCGAAGTGCGGCTCGGCGCCGATCAGCGTGCCGCCCGCGTCGTCGAAGCGTCGCAGGTAGAGGTGCAGGCGCCGCACCAGGTCGCGTGCACGGGTCTGCTCGGCGCGGTCGCGCCATGCCGCCTCGAACGTCAGCTCGCCCCAGCGCGACTCGACCTCGGCCCACAGCGCCGCTTCATCGTGACCGGCCGCGTGCTCGAGCGCCGCGTGGATGATCGTGCCGAGGCCGGCGGTCGTGCCGCCGGGGTCGCCGCCGAGATCGGCGATGACCCAGTTGAGCTCGCACTCCTCCAGGGTGTGCAGCCGGGAGGGCGAGACGCGGACGTCCTCTCTCGAGAGGTCGCGCAGCGGGCCGGTCGATGTCGGCCCCGAGACGCCGTACCATTCGCGCGGCGACGCACCCGGCACCCCGGCGTCCGCCAGCAGCGCGAGCTGTTCGGCGGCGCGCGCCGCGGGCGCGGCGAGCGGACCGGGGGCGCCGGCCGCGCGTGGACCGGCGGCGGTGAGGGTGCGCCGGTGCCGCGCCACGAGACCGCGAAGGGACACCGGGTGGTCCAGCTCGAAGGGCTCCGGGTCGGGCAGCAGCTCGAAGAACACGCTCGGGCCCGTGTCGTCGTCATCGACGGCCGTCACGGTCACGCGGGCCGTCGCCCGTGACAGCGCGCGCGCGAGCAGGCGGAGTTCGTCGTGCAACGCCGCCCGGCGGCGGTCGAACGCACCGAGCGCCTCACCGTCAGCACGGGTGGCCGCGTCTGCGAGACGCCACGTGTCGAGAAGGCTGCCGCGCAGTCTCGTGTTCGGCCAGACACCGTCCTGCACGCCGGCCACGACCACCGTGTCGAACTCGAGTCCGAGTGCGCCGGCAGGCGTCATGACACGCACGCTGTCGTTGCGCATCGGCGCTTCGAGACGGTCCTCGGCGACGCCGCTGTCGAGGATCGACCGCACGAACACGCGTGGATCGGCGTCGAGCGAGCGCTCGACGAATCGCTTCGCGGCCTGGAACAGCGCGACGAGGGCGTCGAGATCGCGGTGCGCCTGCTCTGCCATTGGACCGTTGCCGCGCGCGAGCTCGCCCCATGCGCGCTCGAGTCCGCTGCGGTCCCACGCGGTCCAGAGCAGCTCGTGCGCCGTGGCACCGCGGTCGAGGTCGTCGCGCAGCACCTGGAGCGTGCGCGCCAGCGACGCCGCGCGCCGGGCCTCGCGAGTGTCGAGCAGGTCGAACTCGAGCGGCTGGCGCATCGCTGAGAGCACGAGGTCGCGGCCCGAGCGCTCGGGGACGCCCTCACCATCGCCGCCCTCCGCGGCTGCCGTGGTGCCCGAGTCCTGCGCCGCGCTCTTGATGATCCGGCGCAGCTCGGCGTGCCGCAGTGCCGAGCGCAGCCGGCGGAGCTCGATGACGTCGAGTCGTCCGTACGTTCCGACGAGCGCCGCCGAAACCTCTTCGAACGTCCACTCGTCGCGCGACGCGAGCTCGATGAGCCGCAGCAGGTCGGCCACAGGCCGCACGGCGCCGAGCGCGCGCCCCGGTCCGCTCGAGCGCGCCGGCACCTCCCGCGCCGACAGCTCCGCCTCGAGCGCCGCGACCTGCCGCGTGTCGTGCGCGATGACCGCGCAGCCGCTCCACGGCACGCCGTCATGCACGTGGCGCTCGCGGAGCACCCGCGCGATGGCGTCGTACTCCTCGGCCGCGGAGCGCAGGGTCAGCACCCGCACGGAGTCGTCAGCCTCGGCGCCCGATGCCGCACCGCGGTGGGCCACGACGCCGACCGCGCCGATGCGCTGAGTGACGCGACCGACCAGGTCGCGCTGCCACGCGCTCCCGCGATGGCCTGCGGTGAGCACGTGCACGGCACCCAGGGATGCCGCCAGGCGGGCGAAGTTCTCCGGCGTCGCGCCGCGGAACGATCCCGACCCGACATCGGGGTCGCCGAAGGCGAGCACGGCGGCACCCCGGGCGCGCACCGCCTCCAGCATCTCGACTCCGCCCAGGGTGAGTTCCTGCGCGTCGTCGACCATGACGACGCGCACCCGGTCGACAGCAGGGCTTCCGGCCGGCGCCGTGCGCAGCAGTCCGACCGCTTCGCGGACCAGACCCGCGGCGTCCCGGTGCGCCCCGCGCATGGCGCCCCTCACCTGGAGGTACTCGCCGAAGAACGACGACAGCGACACCCAGGCCGGCAGTTCGTGATGCTCGCCGAGCTCGCGGAGGCGGCGCGGCTCGATGCCGAGGGTGGTGCACTCGGCGAGGAACGTGCGCACCTCCGTGCGGAACCCGGCCGTGCCGCGGATCGCCGGGCCCAGCCAGTCCGGCCAGCGCACGGCCCCGGCCGCCTCGTCCTCGTCGTCGCCCTCGAGCAGATCGCGGATGATCTGGTCCTCGTCGGCGCCGGTGAGAAGCTGTGGCGGGTCCGCGTCCGCCGCGACGGCGTGCGCCCGCACGATCTGAAAGGCGTACGAGGCGACCGACCGCGCGAGCGGCCCCGTCGTCGCGACCCCGACCGCGAGGCCCAGGCGGTCGCGAAGCGCCGTCGCGGTCTGACGCGACGGGGTGAGAACGAGCACGGCATCTGGATCCACGCCGGCCCGGATCACGGCGGCCACGCGCGCGATCAGCGTCTCGGTCTTGCCGGTGCCGGGCGCGCCCACCACGACCCCCGACGCCTCCGGCGGCAGCGCCAGCACCGTCTGCTGCGCCGCGTCCGGGGTCCACGCCGCACGATCCGCCCTGCCCGAAGTCACCCTCCGACGCTAGCGCGAGGGGGCGACATCGAGCGTTCGCCCAGAGCGTTCCGGCGACGGGCGGATGGCCCCGCACGGTGTCGTAGAGTTGCCATGCGTCCGGGGAGCCCTCAGCCTGTCCGCCAGGAGCAGCCCTCAGCCATCTGGCACACAACTATCGCCCCGCGCAGGAGGTCAGTCACGTGGAGATCCGCATCGGCATCGCGAACACCGGCCGCGAGCTCAACTTCGAGACGAACGAGCCGGCGGCAGACGTGAAGAAGTCCGTCGCCGCGGCGCTCGACGCCGGCGCCACGCACGTCACGTTCGCCGACGCGAAGGGGAACTCGTACATCGTCCCGACCGCGGGCCTCGCGTACATCGAACTCGGCTCCGAGGAGTCGCGCCGCGTCGGCTTCGTCGCCTGAGCGGACCCCCGACATGCAGATCCTCATCGCGTTCATCGTCGGCGCGGTCGTCGGCATCGGCATCCACTTCCAGCTGCACCAGCGCCTGACGCGCGGGGTCGTCGTGGCACCCATGATCGGCGCCGTGTCGGCCGGTGCGGCGTGGTCGATCCTGACGTGGCTCGGCGTGGGGATCGACACGCCGTGGCCGTGGCTCGCGGCACTCATCGTCCCGATCGTGGTCACCTACCCGGCGATCACCCTCATCTCGCGCGCTCGCGTCGCCCACGACGCACGCGAGAAGGCGCGCCTCGGCATCGGCTGATGACGCTCGGCTGATGACGCACGGCTGAGCGGGGCCCCGACGCCCGCCGCCCCCGCGGCACGCAGCATCCGTCCGGCGCGTCAGGCCGCCAGGCCCATGGCGTCCATGCGGCGCGAGTGCGCTGCCATGAGCTCGGTGAAGACGGGCTCCACCTTCTCCTCCGCCACCGGGCCGAGGTCGGTCGGCCGCAGCGCGGCGCGGGCGATGAGCAGGGTGTCGCCGACGAGGCGGCGCCCCCAGAGCGCCAGCAGCGATTTCCATTCCGGGTCGCTCGCGATGGCCTGGGAGATCAGCTCGACGATGGCCTGGCGGTCGTCATCGGCCTGAAGGATGCGGGCGACGCGGTCGCCGGTCTCCCCGTAGCTCGCCGACAGGGCCAGGTAGAAGTCGTCGAGCATGCCGGCGGTGATGTGCACCGAGAGCATCGTCTCCTGCGTGCGCACGCCGTGCGTGGCCGCCCGGAAGGCATCCAGCGGCTCGCGGAACGGACGCATGATCTCGGTGGGGTCGTCGCCGCGCTCGCGGATCAGCGCGACGAGCGCCTCGTGCTTGGTGAGGGCCGCGCCGGCGGCACGGGACACCGCCTCCTTCTCGCCCAGCTCGGGGATCGACTGGATGAGCTCGGTGAGCGTCTCGAAGAAGCCGAGCTGCAGATAGGCCGCCTGGCCGAGGAACGTGTCGATGTCCGGAGCGAGCTCCTCGAAGTCGACGCGATTGCCGCCGCTCAGCTCGTCACGCGAGCGCAGCTGCAGCTTGCGCCCCGTGTCGCGACGCTGCCAGAACCACTTCACCATGCACGAAAGCCTACGAGGGACACCGCCTCCACGCTCGCGCCGGGGTCCTCCGGTATCGTGGGTGTCGGCCCCGGCGTCGGATCGGGGCGCCCGCGCCTGTGGGAAAGAAGGGCGTGGATCGCTTTTCCGCCCGCGTGGCGACCTCGCAGAGGCCTCGGACGCGCCAGGGCATGAACCCAGGCAGCATCCCACTGCCGGACAGGCACACATCGTGACGACCTTCGCCGAACTCGGCGTTGATCAGGACATCGTCGACGCGCTCTCCACAAAGGGCATCGTCGACGCATTCCCCATCCAGGAGCAGACCATCCCCCTGGGCCTTCCCGGCCAGGACATCATCGGCCAGGCCAAGACCGGCACCGGCAAGACGTTCGGCTTCGGCATCCCCGTCGTCCAGCGCCTCGGCGCCGACCCGGCACACGGCGTCAAGGCGCTCATCGTCGTCCCGACCCGCGAGCTCGCGGTGCAGGTCTACGAAGACATGGACATGCTGACCTCCAACCGCTCGACGAGCGTCGTCGCCATCTACGGCGGCAAGGCGTACGAGGGTCAGATCGACCAGCTCAAGGCCGGTGCGCAGATCGTCGTCGGCACCCCGGGTCGCCTCATCGACCTCAACAACCAGCGCCTGCTGGACCTCTCGAACGCGACCGAGGTCGTGCTCGACGAGGCCGACAAGATGCTCGACCTCGGATTCCTCCCCGACATCGAGAAGATCTTCTCGAAGGTCCCGGCGATCCGGCACACGCAGCTCTTCTCGGCGACCATGCCCGGGCCGATCGTCGCGCTCGCCCGCCGCTTCATGTCGAACCCGATCCACATCCGTGCGACCGATCCCGACGAGGGCCTCACGCAGGCGAACATCCGCCACCTCGTGTACCGCGCGCACTCGCTCGACAAGGACGAGGTCATCGCCCGCATCCTGCAGGCCGACGGACGCGGCAAGACGGTGATCTTCACGCGCACCAAGCGCGCCGCGCAGAGGCTCGTGGACGAGCTGAACGACCGCGGCTTCAACGCGGGCGCGGTCCATGGCGACATGAGCCAGGAGTCGCGCGAGCGCTCGATGGCGGGCTTCAAGGCCGGCAAGAAGGACGTCCTCATCGCGACCGACGTCGCCGCGCGCGGCATCGACGTCGACGACGTCACGCACGTCATCAACCACACGATCCCCGACGACGAGAAGACGTACCTGCACCGCGCCGGCCGCACCGGCCGCGCGGGCAAGACCGGCATCGCGGTCACCTTCGTCGACTGGGAGGACCTGCACAAGTGGGCCCTCATCAACCGCGCCCTCGAGTTCGGCCAGCCCGAGCCCGTCGAGACCTACTCGTCGAGCCCGCACCTGTTCTCGGACCTCGACATCCCCGCGGGAACGAAGGGCCGCATCGTGACGGCCCCGAAGACCCAGGCGGTCCGGGTCCAGCCCGAGAGCGCGGCGGATGCTGCCGCCGAGGTCGAGGCGAACGGCCAGGCTCCGCGAAGCCGGCGTCGCCGTCGACGCTCGGGCTCGTCCGAGCGGGTCGGCTCCACCTTCCAGACCGCCGATGCGGGTGCCGCCGGATCGCCGGAGCACGGCACGCCGGCGAACGCCGACGGCGACCGCTCCACCGATGGGGGCGGGACCCACGACGGCGGCGGCAAGGAGCACCACGACGGCAAGCCCGCCCCGCGGCGCCGC
>NZ_JBDGJU010000036.1:0-33923 GCF_057656735.1 Microbacterium sp. Soil_C_42 | reverse complement strand
CCGCCCTCCCTGGCACCCTCGCCGCCGCTCGCGGCGCACTGGCACAGGCCGAGGCATCCGTCTCCCGTTCGCGTGCCGGGGCCGACGCGCGCTCGCGGCTGCTCTCGGCCCAGCGCGAGCTCGCCCAAGCGCGCCAGGCGCAGGATCCGGTCGCCGCCCTCGACGCCGCCCGCCGTGCGATGCGCGACGCCGAGGACGCGAAAGCTCTCGCCGAATTCGCCCGCCCGGCCGGCCCGCTCGGATAGGCGACAGCGGGAAGGCCCCCGCTATCGTGAAGGCCATGAGCGACGGGGCGACTCAGAGACCGAACCGCGTGCTGGCCGGGGTGGGACGGATCCCGGCGACGCTGACGATGGTCGCGCTGGTCCTCGTGGCGGGTGTCGTCTGGCAGGGGCTGTGGCGGCCGTTCGAGGACTCGGACCTCTTCGACGTCGTCGCCTACGGGCTTCCCGCCCTGGAAGCCGGTCGATGGTGGACGCCGGTCACCGGGACGTTCTTCGTCAACCAGCCGTGGGTCTACGTGTTCACGATCACGGGCTTCGTGGGCATGGCCTACCTCGAGTTCCGTCGCGGCTGGCGCGCGGCGCTGGCCTACCTGTGGGTGGGCCAGCTCTTCGCGGTCTTCGCGGCCGCGCTGCTGCTCTGGGTCCTCTCGCTGCTCCCGTGGGCCTGGGCACAGGCCGAGGCTGCGGCGCTCGACGTCGGCCCGTCCGGCGGGACGATGGCGTGCATCGCCGCCTCGGTCGGGCTGCTGCGTCCGCCCTGGCGGGTCCGCGGCTGGCTGGTGCTTCTCGGCTTCGTGTTCATCGCGATGCTCTTCTGGGGCACGCTGGCAGACCTGGAGCACCTGCTCGCGGTGTTGCTCGTGCTGTTCGTGGATCGCTCGCTCCGCGTCCAGCGCACCACGGTGCGCGAGCAGAGGCTGATCGCGTTCATCGCGGTGCTGGTGCTCGGCGCGGTGGAGATCATCACGATCCTCGTGCCCACCGACGGCCCGTTCGGCCCGACCGAGCCGGCGTCGGGCGGTTTCGTCGACCTCGCGATCGACGTCGTCGTGATCCTCGTCGTCGCCAACGGGCTGCGCCGCGGGCGGCGGTGGACGTGGGTCGTCGCGATCGTCCTGGCCGCCCTCAACATCCTGAGCGCGCTGCTCATCATCGCGGCGATCATCATCGCCTCCCAGGCGCAGGTCGAGGCGACGATCGACGGCGAGACCGAGCTGGCCCTCGCCGGCGGCGTGATGTGGCTGCTCATGCTCGTGTACCTGATCTGGGTGCGTCGCGCGTTCCGCGCCCGCCGCAAGTCCCGCATCGGCCATCAGCCCGCACCGGTCGCCGACGACGTGAGGCGGATGCTGCACACCCACGGCGGCGGCACCCTGTCGTGGATGTCGACCTGGGAGGGAAACTCCTACGCCCGCACCACCGACAGCATCGTCGCCTACCAGCGGCGCAACGGTGTCGCCCTCGCACTCGCGGACCCGATCGGACCGGCGTCCTCGCGCGCGGCAGCCGTGGAGGAGTTCATCCACGATGCCGAGCGAGCGGGACTGATCCCGTGCTTCTTCAGCGCTGACGAGGCCACGCGAGCAGCCGTGCCGGGCTCGTGGCGCAGCCTGGTCGTGGCCGACGACACGATCGTGGACCTTCCCGGCCTCGAATTCACCGGCAAGCGGTGGAACTCGGTGCGCTCGTCGCTCAACCGGGCCGGTCGCGAGGAGATGACGTTCCGCATGACCCACCTCAAGGAGGAGTCGTGGGGCGTGCAGCAGCAGCTGCGGGCGATCTCGGAGATGTGGGTGGGCGACAAGGGACTCCCCGAGATGGGGTTCACGCTCGGCACCCTCGTCGAGGCGGAAGACCCCGAGGTGCGCCTCGCCCTCGCGCTGGCGCCCAACGGCGACGTCGACGGGTTCCTGTCGTGGCTGCCGGTGTACGGCGCGGACGGCGCCGTGCGGGGATGGACCCTCGACCTGATGCGCCGCCGAGAAGGCGGGTTCGGCCCGGTGATGGAGTACCTGATCGGCTCATCGGCGTGGCTGTTCTCCGACGAGGGCGCCGAGATCATGTCACTCTCGGGAGCGCCGCTCGCCCACGACTACCCACCGGATGCCGGAATGATCGCGGCGCTCAGCGACAAGCTCGCCGACGCGCTCGAACCGGTCTACGGCTTTCGGTCGCTGCACCGCTTCAAGGAGAAGTTCCACCCGCGGTACGAGACCATGTACCTGCTGTTCCGCGACGAGAGCGACCTCACCCGCATCGGCGGAGCCCTCACGCGGGCGTTCCTGCCCGACGCGACCCTGCGTCAGTTCGCCGGGGCGGGACTCGAACTCGTCCGCAGCGACCGGGACTGAGCCTCCGCCGGCGCAGGCGCGCGCGAGGAAGCCGCGGCACCCACCCAGGGGATACCGCGGCTTCGACCGCGTGAAACGATCGGTCCGCCGCTCAGAGCGGGCGGATGTTCTCGGCCTGGAGGCCCTTGGGTCCCTGCGCGATCTCGAACTCGACGCGCTGGTTCTCCTCGAGGGAGCGGTACCCGCTCGACTCGATTGCGCTGTAGTGCGCGAAGACGTCTGCGCCACCCTCATCGGGAGCGATGAAGCCGAATCCCTTTTCCGAGTTGAACCACTTGACGGTGCCCTGCGTGCTCATTACTTGCCGTTCTTCGTTGATCTCGTCGCGATTGCGGCGATTGCATCCAACGTAGTGAAGACGGGGGCGCGCGGCGAGACCCAGTTGCGAAGGTGACACAAATGTTGCACTGCGCCTGTTGACGAGACGGGGACCATCGTCCGCCCGGGCTGAGCGTGGCTCGAAAGCCCGGGCGTCGACGGATCCCCCCGGATAGGCCACGTCGTAACGTGGACAGGAAATATCGTACCGATATATCAGTGCGAGAGCGAGGCCGGTTTCCTCAGCGTTTCTGCATGTTCCGGGTGGGGTCCCGCGGCCTTCTCAGCGGCCTCCTCAAGGCACGCTCAAGCGGGTCTATGCACGTGAATCCTCCGG
Source organism: Microbacterium sp. Soil_C_42 (assembly GCF_057656735.1). Lineage (NCBI taxonomy): Bacteria > Bacillati > Actinomycetota > Actinomycetes > Micrococcales > Microbacteriaceae > Microbacterium > Microbacterium sp. Soil_C_42. The sequence continues at coordinate 30,912 of NZ_JBDGJU010000036.1, read as the reverse complement.
CGTACACTGGTGCCACTCATGAGTGCCCCCTTCGTCCCGCTCGAGCCGAGCCGCGCCGTCCTCGGAGACGAGGTCTACGCGCGCCTGGGCGAGGCGATCCTCGACGGGCGCCTCGCCCCCGGCGAGCGTCTGCGCGATCAGGAGCTGGCGGAATGGCTCGGCGTCTCGCGCACGCCGGTGCGCGAGGCGCTGCAGCGACTGGAGCGGGCCGGCCTGGTGGAGGTGTCGCCCCACCGCTACACCCGGGTGTCGTACCCCAATCAGCAGAACGACACCGTCGAGCTCGTCGCCTTCAACATGGGTCTGGCGGTGCGCATGGCGGCGCGGCGGGCGGATCCCGACGCGCTGGAGCTCGCGCTGGAGCGGCTCGACGACGTGATCGCGGCGTCCCGCGCCGACGACCCCGACGCTCTCGCCGCTGCCAGCCACGCATTCTTCGCCGTCGTCACCCGCGCGAGCGGCAACTTCGCGCTCCTTCAGTTCGTGCGCGAGTACGAGTTCGCCATCCGGCGCGACATGGTCGGGTGGCGTCCCTTCATCGAGTGCCCCCTCGGCCGCACCGCCGCCTACGAGGAGTTCCGTGACGCGTTCGTCGCCCGCGAGGCCGACCGCGCCGAATCCCTGCTCCGCGGCATCCACGGCCTGAACTGACACCCGCCCTTCCTCGGTGACGGATGCCGCGGCTACCGTGAAGCGCGTGAACCACATCGATCTGCGACCCCTGGACGATGACGACCTCGACGCCGTCTTCGAGATGATGCGCGACCGCGAGGCGATCACGATGGCCGCATTCACCGCGGAGGATCCGGACGACCGCGCGGCGTTCGACGCCTGGATCGAGCGGCAGCGCGCGATGGCCGACGTGCTCTCCTTCGTGATCACCGAGAACGGCGGATTCGCCGGGACCGCGGCATCCTTCACCGTCGACGGCGACCGCGAGGTCACCTATTGGATCGCTCGTCACGCGTGGGGCCGGGGCGTCGCCACCGCGGCGGTGCGCCACCTCATCTCGCGCGAGCCCATCCGGCCGCTGTTCGCCCGCGTGGCCGCCCACAACGCCGCCTCCATCGCCGTGCTCACGAAGGTCGGCTTCACCGAGGTGTCGCGCAACGTCGACTTCGCCCCGGGCGTCGGCCGCGAGATCGAGGAGATCGTCTTCGCACTGCCGCCCGCCCTCGACGGCGCGTAGCGCTCGGCCGGTCGGGCAAAAGAAGAGGACCCCCTCTCGGGAGTCCTCTTCTGCGCTGTGCGCGAGGGGGGAGTTGAACCCCCACGCCCTTTCGGGCACTGGCACCTGAAGCCAGCGCGTCTGCCTATTCCGCCACTCGCGCGAGCCGCGGCATCCGGAGATCCCGCGAAACTCAACTTGCCGAGGATATCATGCGTCGCGGCCCCTTCCGAACTCTCCTGTCCGGGGGCCACGATCCATGACGGGTACAGCGTGTGCAATTAGCATGTAGCAACCGGCACCCCCCTCTAGAGGAGCTCCGTGGGACTACTTGACAGCTTCGAGAAAGGTCTGGAGCGCGCAGTCAACAGCGCGTTCGCCAAGACCTTCCGCAGCGGCATTCAGCCTGTCGAGATCGCATCGGCCCTGCGCAGCGAACTCGACAAGAAGGCGGCGGTCGTGAGCCGCGACCGTATCCTCGCTCCGAACACGTTCACGGTGCGCCTGTCGCCCGCCGACGACGACCGCATCTCGGCGCTCGGCGACGCGCTCCTTCACGAGCTCGACACGCTCGTCCATGCGCACGCCAAGGCGCAGGGGTACTCGTTCGCAGGTCCGGTGACGATCGCGATCCGCCGCGACGACGAGATGTCGACCGGCACCCTTCGCGTCGAGTCGTCGACGGCGCAGGGCGGCCGCGTCTCGTGGCGCGGCGTCGTCGACGTCGAGGGCCGTCGCATCCCCCTGACGAAGTCGCGCACGGTCATCGGCCGCGGCAGCGACGCCGACATCACGGTCGCCGACTCGGGCACCAGCCGCAAGCACGTCGAGATCCTGTGGGACGGCGAGCGCGCCATGGTGCGCGACCTCGGCTCGACCAACGGCACGATGCTCGACGGCCGCAAGGTGGCCGAGGCGGCGCTGCCGCCCGACTCGACCGTGCGCATCGGCCGCACCGACATCGTGTTCCGCGTCGTCGCACAGGCGAGCACGCCGCGGCCCGCAGCATCCGTCGACGATGCCACGCGGGCGTTCGACGCGCACGAGCGGGGGCCGCTGGCATGAGCGAGCTCACCCTGCTGCTGCTGCGCATCGGGTTCCTGGTGCTGCTGTGGGCGTTCGTCTTCGCCGTCGTCTACTCGCTGCGCGCCGACCTGTTCGGTGTGAAGGTCAGGCGGATGCCGGATGCTGCGGCCGCCGCAGCCGCCGCGCCCGTGGCATCGGCTGCCGCCTCGTCGTCGGTGGGCGGACCCGTCGCTCCGGCGGCGCCCGCGCCGGTTGCCAAGCCCGGCGGACCCGCCACGACCGCCACCGCGTCGCGCATCGTCATCACGAGCGGGCCCAAGACCGGGCTCGAGCTCCCGCTGGGCAACGAGCCGCTCACGATCGGCCGCTCGAGCGAGTCGGGACTCGTCGTCCGCGACGACTACACGTCGAGCCACCACGCACGCCTGGTGCTGTGGGGCGACCAGTGGATGATTCAGGATCTCGACTCGACGAACGGCACGTGGCACGACGGTGCGCGTGTGACGGCCCCGGTCCCCGTGAACCTCGGCGCCCCGATCAAGGTCGGCGCGACGACGTTCGAGCTGCGGAAGTAGCGGGCGGACCCCTCGCACATGGTCTTCCAGGGCTCGAGCGCCGCGATCTCGCACACCGGCAAGGTGCGCTCCAACAACCAGGACTCCGGCTACGCCGGCTCCAACCTGTTCGTCGTGGCCGACGGCATGGGCGGTCACGCGGGCGGCGACGTCGCGTCGAGCCTCGCGATCTCGCGCCTGGAAGGGCTCGACCGCCCGTTCGACTCGACCGCCGAGGCGGAGCGTGCGCTGCGCGACGCGATCTCGGACGCCGCGGTCGACCTGGTCGACACCGTAGGCGTCCGGCCGGAGCTGGCCGGCATGGGCACCACGGTCAGCGCGCTGATCATGGTCGACGACTACGCCGTGATCGCCCACATCGGCGACTCGCGCATCTACCTGTACCGCGACGGCGCCCTCACGCAGATCACCACCGACCACACCTTCGTGCAGCGCCTCGTCGACTCGGGCCGCATCACGCCCGAAGAGGCGCGGTACCACCCGCGCCGCTCGGTGCTCATGCGCGTGCTCGGCGACATGGACACCGATCCCGAGCTCGACACGTTCATCATGCCGACGCAGCCCGGCGACCGCTGGCTGCTGTGCTCGGACGGCCTGTCGGGCGTGGTCGACGACCCTCACACGTCCAAGGCGCTCGGGCTGGGTCTGGCCCCGGGCCGCACGGCCGACAACCTGCTGAAGCAGGCCCTCGACGGCGGCGCCCCCGACAACGTCACGATCGTCATCGTCGACGTCGGCGGGCAGCATCCGCTCTTCTCGGGCACGCCCACCATCGTGGGCTCCGCGTCGAACCCGGTCGGCGTCGAGGTGCCCGCGGCGGCGCCCCGGCGTTCGAGCTGGCTGCACCCGAACCGCCAGGCGGCGAACGAGCCGACCCACTTCGAGCCGGCCCCGGAGTTCCTCGAAGAGCTCATCGAGGAGGACCGGCGACGGGCACGTCGCCGCCGCATCGGCTGGATCACCGGCGTGGCACTCGTGCTCGTGATCATCGCCGGGGCCGCCTGGATCGGCTACCAGTGGACGCAGACCCGGTACTACGTCGGCGCCGACGAGGACACCGTCGTCATCTACCAGGGCGTGCAGCAGGGCATCGGGCCGATCTCGCTGTCGACCCCGTACGAAGACACCGAGATCCCCCTCGATTCGCTCTCGGACTTCGCCCGTGCGACGGTGGAACAGACCATCTCGGCGAACTCCCTGTCGCACGCGCGGCAGATCGTGTCGGGAATCAGCGACCTGGCGGGAGGCGGCGGATGAGCGCATCCACGGGCACACCGACCGACGCGGTCTCGACCGACACCGCCGTGGTGCGGGCGCTGCGCCGCATCCGGGTTCCGCAGACGCAGCGCAACCGCGAGCTGGCGCTGCTGATCTTCGCGTTCACCATCAACGGCTCGGCCATCGCGCTCGTGCAGCTCGGCTCCGAGGGCGTGATCGACTGGACGTTCCTCGTCTACTGCGGCGGTCTCACCGCCCTGGTCATCGCGCTGCACATCCTGCTGCGCCTGCGCGCCCGCGACGCCGATCCTTTCGTGGTGCCGATCGCGACGCTTCTCACCGGGCTCGGTCTCGCGATGATCTACCGGCTCGACCTGTACGGGGACCGCCACGGGTGGGACGCGTTCTCGACGCGGCAGCTCGCGTGGGCGGCGATCGCGCTGGTCGCGGCGATCCTCGTGGTGATGTTCCTCAAGAACTACCGCGTGCTGTTCCGGTACACGTACATCTTCGGCTTCGTCGGCATCGTGCTGCTGGTCCTGCCCGTGATCCCGGGCCTCAGCGGCGGCGGAAACGCCGACGTGTGGGTCGACGTCGGCTTCTTCACGTTCCAGCCGGGCGAGCTCGCGAAGATCGCGCTCGGCATCTTCTTCGCGGGCTATCTCGTCCGCACGCGCGAGAGCCTGACCTCGACGGGCACCCGCTTCCTCGGCATGACCTGGCCGCGCGCCCGCGAGCTCGGCCCGCTGCTCGTGATCTGGCTCGTGTCGCTCGGCATCATCGTGCTGCAGCGCGACCTCGGAACCGGCGTGCTCATCTTCGGCATGTTCGTGGCGATGCTCTACGTCGCCACGGGCAAGACCAGCTGGGTGCTCATCGGCGTCGTGCTCGCGGTGTCGGGCGCATTCCTCGCGTCGCGGATCCTGCCGTACGTCGGCGCACGGTTCAACAACTGGCTCGACGCGTTCAACCCCGAGCTGATGGACAACTCGAGCTACCAGCTCGTCAACGGCATCTTCGGCATGGCCAACGGCGGACTGCTCGGCACCGGCCTCGGCCAGGGACGGCCGTACCTCACGCCGGTCGCCGAGAGCGACTACATCCTCCCGGCGCTCGGCGAGGAGCTCGGGCTCATCGGCGTCTTCGCGATCCTGTGCCTGTACATGGTGTTCACGAGCCGCGGCATCCGCATCGGCCTCGCAGGTCAGGACGACTTCGGCAAGCTCCTCGCGACCGGCCTGTCGTTCACGATCGCGCTGCAGGTCTTCATCATGGTCGGCGGCGTCACGCGTCTCATCCCGCTCACCGGCCTGACGACACCGTTCCTCGCGGCCGGCGGTTCGTCGCTGGTGGCCAACTGGATCATCGTCGCCCTGCTGCTGCGCATCTCGGATGCCGTCCGCAGCCGGCCGAGGGTGGTGATCGGCTGACATGACGAAGGAGCTCAGGCGACTCAGCATCCTGATGCTGATCATGTTCCTCGCGCTGTTCGGGTCGACGAGCTGGATCCAGGTGATCCAGAGCGACGAGCTCGCCGCGAACCCCGCGAACCGCCGGGCGCTCTACGACTCGTACGAGGTGCAGCGAGGCTCGATCATCGCCAGCGGCTCGGCGATCGCCTCGTCGGTGGCGTCCGACGACCTCTACACGTGGCAGCGGGTGTACACGGATGCCGACATGTGGGCGCCCGTCACGGGCTACATCAATCCCGCCCTGAACTCGGCGACCGGCATCGAACAGGCCATGAACCAGGAGCTCAGCGGTACGGCGGGATCGCAGTTCCTGTCGCGCGTCGAGCGCATCTTCACCGGGCAGCCGCCGCGCGGCTCGAACGTCGTGCTGTCGCTCGACGCCGGCGTGCAGCGCGCGGCCTACGAGGCGCTGGGCGACCTGCAGGGCGCCGTCATCGCGATCGAGCCGTCGACGGGCCGCGTCCTGGCGATGGTGACCAGCCCCAGCTACGACACGAACGTGCTGGCCTCTCACGCCACCGGCGAGGTGAACGCCGCGTACGACGCGCTGGTCGCCGACCCGGGCAAGCCGCTGTCGAACCGTGCGATCGCCGGCGACCTCAACCCGCCGGGCTCGACGTTCAAGCTCGTCGTCGCCTCCGCGGCCCTCGCGTCGGGCGAATACACGCCCGAGTCGACGCTCCCGAACCCTGCGACCTACCAGCTGCCGCAGTCGTCGAGCGTGGTGCACAACGCGAGCGGCGGCGCGTGCGGCAGCGGCGACACCGTCACCCTCGCCGACGCGCTGCGGCTGAGCTGCAACATCCCGTTCGCGGAGCTCGCCGTCGAGCTCGGCGACACCGCGATCCGAGAAGAGGCCGAGAAGTACGGCTTCAACCAGTCGTTCGAGCTGCCGCTCATCTCGACGCCCTCGGGCTACCCGCGCACGATCCAGGACGACGCGCAGACCGCGCTGAGCGGCTTCGGCCAGGGTCAGGTGACGGCGACGCCCCTGCAGATGGCGATGGTGTCGGCCGGCATCGCGAACGGCGGGATCGTGATGAACCCGCGCATGGTGGATCGCGTGATCGGCCCGGATCTGTCCGTTCAGAAGACCTTCGACGACAGTGAATTCGGGCGTGCCCTCGACACCGGACTGGCAGACGAGCTGGTGGCGATGATGGTCGCCAATGTCAGTGACGGCGCTGCGTCGGGTGCAAGAATAGACGGGGTCGACGTGGCCGGAAAGACGGGTACCGCGGAGAACACGGGCGATGAGCCGTACACGCTCTGGTTCACCGGCTTCGCACCCGCCGACAACCCGGAGGTCGCCGTCGCCGTGGTCGTGGAGGACGGCGGCAGGCAAGGACAATCGGGCAGCGGCAACACCATCGCCGCTCCTATCGCGAAGAAGGTCATGGAGGCGGTGCTGGGACGATGAGACCGACGCAGGGCGTGACCTTCGGCGGCCGTTACGAACTCGATTCGCGCATAGCGATCGGCGGCATGGGCGAGGTGTGGGAGGCGACGGACCACGTCATCGGACGAACCGTCGCCATCAAGATCCTCAAAGACGAGTACATGGGCGATCCGGGCTTCCTGGAGCGCTTCCGTGCCGAGGCCCGCCACGCGGCGCTCGTCAACCACGAGGGCATCGCCAGCGTGTTCGACTACGGCGAGGAGAACGGCAGCGCGTTCCTCGTGATGGAGCTCGTCCCCGGCGAGGCGCTGTCGACGATCCTCGAGCGCGACGACTCGCTGTCGACCGACAAGACGCTGGACATCGTCGCGCAGACGTCCGCTGCACTGCAGGCCGCGCACGCGGCGGGCCTGGTGCACCGCGACATCAAGCCCGGGAACCTCCTCATCACGCCCGACGGGCGCGTGAAGATCACCGACTTCGGCATCGCGCGCATCGCCGACCAGGTGCCGCTGACCGCCACCGGCCAGGTCATGGGCACGGTCCAGTACCTGTCGCCGGAGCAGGCGTCGGGGCACCCGGCCTCCCCGGCCACCGACATCTACTCGCTCGGCATCGTCGCGTACGAGTCCCTCGCGGGCAAGCGCCCGTTCACCGGCGAGTCGCAGGTCGCGATCGCGATGGCGCAGATCAACGAGCAGCCGCCGGCGCTGCCCGCGACGGTCGCCGTTCCGGTGCAGAACCTCGTCATGGCGATGATCGCCAAGAAGCCCGAAGAGCGCCCCGCGTCGGCTGCCGCCGTCGCGCGCGCCGCCACGGCTCTGCGCCGCGGCGATGTCGCGGCCGCCGCGGCGGCCGTCCCGGCGATCGCGGGAGCCGCGGCCGCAGGCGATGCCGCCACGCAGCTGCTCGCCTCCGGCTCCGACACGTCCGCGGCGACCCGCCTCATGCCCGCTCCGGGCGAGGAGCCCGCCGAAGAGACGACCGAGAAGAAGAAGCGCAGCCCGTGGACGTGGCCGCTGATCGCGCTCATCGCGCTGCTGCTGCTCGTGCTGATCGGAACGATCTGGGCCGTGGTCGCGAACTCGGACGCCCCCGAACCCGACCCGACGAAGACTTCGGCGTCGCCTTCCGTCACGCCGACGGACACGCCGACGCCGACGCCGACCACGGCGAACGTCGTCGCGGACGACTACGTCGGGCAGGACTGCCCCACCGCGTCGGCCGCGCTCGACGCGCTCGGCCTCGGGGCGAGCTGCCAGGAGGGCAACGCCGCGCCCGACGAGGGCAGTGTGGGCAAGGTCTACAGCGTCTCACCGACGGGCAACGTGCCGAAGGGCACGATCGTCGAGCTGACGGCGTACGCCGGGCAGACCCCGATGCCGGAGCCTTCCACCCCGACGTTCCAGGGATCCCCGGCGACGGTAGAGCCCGGCGGCACCCTGACGGTGATGTGGGACGGCTACACCTGCCCGTCCGGCACCGGATCGGTGAGCTCGTACACCTTCACGGTGCAGAACGGCACCATCGCCAACGGCCCGAGCTTCCCGCAGAACGCGCGCAACGCGACGGTGACCGCGGGCGACACCGCCGGTCAGACTGTGATCGTCACGTACACCGTCACCTGCAGCGGCGGCACGGCGGGCAATCGCACGTCGGGTTCGTCCGGCGAGGCGACCGTGCTGATCGAAGCCGCAGACCCCCTCCCGACGCCGACGCCGACGCCGTGAGCTTGGCTGAGTGAGTCCTCCGAGCGGGTCGTACGGCACGTGCGACCCGCTCGGGCTCGGCTAATGTGGCTGATGTTCCAGGCAGGGAGTGACCGTGACAGCTGAGCCGCGCGTGCTTTCGGGGCGCTATCGCATCGATGAGCCGATCGGCCGGGGCGGCATGGCGAGCGTCTATCGCGGCTACGACCTCACGCTCGGCCGCGAGGTCGCGATCAAGATCCTCGACCGCGAGCTCGCCGACGACAACGCGTTCCGCACGCGGTTCCGCCTCGAGGCGCAGGCTGCCTCGCGCATGGCCCATCCGACGATCGTGCGCGTCTACGACGCCGGCGAGGACTCTCTCACGGCTCCCGACGGCACGGTGCGTCCGGTGCCGTTCATCGTCATGGAGCTCGTCAAGGGCCGGCTCCTCAAGGAGATCATCGCCGCGGGCCCGGTCCCGGTGACGGACGCCGTCCGCTACGTCGACGGGATCCTCGAGGCCCTCGAGTACTCGCACCGCGCAGGTGTGGTGCATCGCGACATCAAGCCGGGCAACGTCATGGTCACCGACGCCGGCCAGGTGAAGGTGATGGACTTCGGCATCGCGCGCGCGGTGTCGGACTCGTCGTCGACGGTCGCCGAGACGACCCAGATCCTCGGCACCGCCGCGTACTTCTCGCCCGAGCAGGCCAAGGGCGAGCCGGTCGACGCCCGTGCCGACGTCTATTCGACGGGCGTCGTGCTGTACGAGCTCCTCACCGGGCGCCAGCCGTTCCGCGGCGAGTCGCCCGTCGCGGTGGCGTACCAGCACGTCAGCGAAGCGCCGGTGCCGCCCTCCGAGGTGAACGACACCGTGCCCCGGGCTCTGGACACCGTCGCCCTGCGCGCTCTCGCGAAGGACCCCTTCCAGCGCTACCAGGACGCCGCGGGCTTCCGCGAGGCCCTCGACGCGACCGTCGACGGCCGGCAGCCCTCCAAGCGCCAGGTGGGCGCGCTCACGAGCGAGCTGTACGGGCCGAACCCGCGGCAGGCTGCCGAGACCGCGCGGTCGCTGCGTCAGCTCAGCACAGACACCACGATGAAGCGCACGCAGGCCGGTCCGCCGGTGGCGTGGATCTGGGCGGGCGTGGCCCTGCTCGCGGTGCTGCTCATCTCCCTGCTGTTCTGGGTGCTCACGATCCAGCCGCGCGACGACCTCCCGGGCAACGTGCGCGAGGTGCCGGACGTCTCGGGCATGACCTACGAGCGCGCGAACGACACCCTCGCCGAATCGGACCTCCGCGCGATCCGCGTGGACGAGGAGAGCACCGACGTCGCCGCGGGCAACGTCATCCGCACCGATCCCGAGCCGGGGACGTCCGTCGCACCCGATCAGCAGGTGAAGGTCTACGTGTCGACCGGGCAGGAGATGTCGACGGTTCCGACGCTCACCGGGCTCGGACAGGAGGCGGCGACCTCGGCCATCACCGGCGCGGGGCTCCAGCTGGGCACCGTCACGCAGCAGAACGACAAGGATCTCGCCGCGGGCACGGTGATCTCGAGCAACCCGGTCGACGGGGCGAGCGTTCCCACCGGCACGATGGTCAACCTCGTCGTCGCCTCGGGCCGCGTGGCCATCAACGACGTGCGCGGCTACACCGTCGACGCGGCCACTCGTGAGCTCGAGAACCTCGGCCTCACGGTGATCCCGGCGGAAGACCCGAACTGCGCGGGCTCCACCCCGCCGACCGTGTCGTCGCAGTCCCTCACGCCGGGCGACGTCCCGGTCCACTCCGAGATCACGCTGACCTACTGCACGGGCGCCTGACCCGGAGGGCATTCGGCCCGGGGTTTCAGCGCCTCGGGCTCAGCGCAGCGCCGCGGGACGCGGCATCCGTGTATCCGATCGATGCGAGCCAGTTGCCGAGCAGGCGGTAGCCGCCCTCGGTCAGCACGCTCTCGGGGTGGAACTGCACGCCGAGGATCGGCGCGGTCCGGTGGGCGACGCCCATGATCACTCCACTCGCCGTGCGACTGGTGACGACGAGGTCGTCGGGGAGCGTCTCGGGCACGATCGCGAGGGAGTGGTAGCGCGTGGCGGTGAACGGGTCGGGCAGCCCTGTGTACAGGAGCGAGCCGTCGTGGTGCACGAGCGAGGTCATGCCGTGCATGAGCTCGGGCGCGTGATCGACGGTGGCTCCGTACGCCTCGCCGATCGCCTGGTGACCGAGACAGACACCGAGGAGAGGGAAGCCGCCGGCCGCGGCCGCGCGGACCACGTCGATCGACGCGCCGGCATCGGCGGGCGTGCCGGGTCCGGGGGAGACGAGGACGCCGGGCCGCCCCGCGATGTCGCGCGACGGATCGGTGAGGGCGTCCGCCTCGACGAGCTCGGTGTCGGCACCGAGTTCGTGAAGGTACCCGATCAGGGTGTGCACGAAGCTGTCGTGGTTGTCGACGACGAGGATCGGCGCCGACGACGAGGATCGATCGGTCACGACAGCGGGGTCGGAGTCGACGCCGCGGGCAGGGTGACGGTGACCTCCTGCGGGTTCACGAACTGACTGACCCAGGGGAAGGCGTAGAAGAGGAGGCCGTACAGCACGGCGGCGATCAGCACGAGCAGGATGAGGACCCGCACCCACCACGGGCCGGGGAGGATCCGCCACAGACCCGCGTACATCAGGCCACCGCCTGGAGGGAGGCGGGCTCCTCGCCCGACGCCGTGCGGGGGGTGAACGACTCGAACACGCCGTACGCCACGATGCGCTCGGTCATGGCGTACATCGGACTGCAGCTGGTCAGCGTGATGTAGGCCGTGCCCGCGGGGACATCCATCTGCTGGGGGACCGGAAGGAGCACCTCGACCTCGTTCGGCGTGACGTACTGGAGTGTGCGGAAGCGGTACGTGTACCACCCCTCCTGCGTCTCGACGACGATCGCGTCGCCGACGTGCAGATCGGCGATGCGGTTGAAGGGCTTGCCCCACGTGGTGCGGTGCGCGGCGAGCGCGAAGTTGCCGGCTTCGCCCGGCATCTTGGTTCCGGGGTAGTGGCCGATGCCGATGGGATCGAGGGTACGGGCCCGCGTGACGCCGCCGGCCATCGGCACGGCGTAATCCGCGCCGAACCGGGGGATCCGCATGATCGCGAATGTCTGACCGTCGGCGGGCTCTGCCAACACGGGCGGGGGTGCGGTGACGGGCACCGCTTCGGGGTCGGTGCCGGACTCGCTCGGGGCGGGGGCCGCGTCGGGGTTCTGATCCTCGTACTGCGCCTGCCACTCCTGCGACAGCTCCGTGCCCTCGGCGTTGCGCTCGGCGCCGTAGATGAGGTCGCCCACCCAGAGCTGCCACACGACGTAGAGGAGCACGACGACACCGGCCGTGATGAGCACCTCGCCGATGACGCCGACGACGGAGGTGCGCCGACGCGGGGTTCGAGTCCCGCGGGCAGCTCGCCTCGGGTCGCGCAGCGCGTCATCCACAGGTGGATTCTAATCAGGGCGGGCTGTGGCGTGGCTGGCAGTTAGACTCTTCAGCATGGCACGACCCGGCAAAGACGACGACTCGCTCGTCGAGCGCGCAGAAGGCGAAGCCGCACCCAACCCGGTGTGGTTCAAGCCGATCATGATCGGACTGATGCTCATCGGTCTGGTGTGGATCCTCGTCTTCTACCTGAGCGGCATGGCGTTCCCGATCCCCGACATCGGGGCATGGAACCTCGTGATCGGCTTCGGCATCGCCTTCATCGGCTTCCTGATGACGACGCGCTGGCGATAAGCGACACTTCGAAAGAGAAACCCCGGTCTATGGCGACCGGGGTTTTTCCATGCCCGGATGCTGCGGATCGGGCCGATCCGGAGTTGTTAACAAGTCTGTTAACACCTGTGAATTACACCCGTGTGATTCTCCCCAGGGTGTGGATGAGCCTGTGGATAACTCGGTTCAGAGGATCACGAGCGCCGGGAAGAAGACCGGCACGAACAGGAGTGCCACCAGTCCCGCGCCGACCGCGACGAGAAGCCCGATCTGCAGCCCGCGTTGGCGGACCCCACGCGTACGCGTGTAGATGAATGCCACGAGCAGGCCGACGAGCAGGCCGCCGACGTGCGCCTGCCATGACACGTTGAATCCGGGAATGAACCCGATCACGAGGTTGATTCCGAGCACGAGGGCGATGCCGGCGATGTTCGCGCCGATGTGGCGTCCGATCACGAGGAGCGCCCCGAAGAGGCCGAAGATGGCACCGGATGCCCCGACCACCGGCGTCGTGAACGACAGCAGCGTCACGGCGACGGAGCCGCCGAGCGTGCTGAGGAGGTAGAGCGTGAGGAAGCGCCAGCGGCCGAGGAGCGGCTCGAGACTGCGTCCGATCATCCACAGGGCGAGCATGTTGAGTCCCACATGCCAGATGCCCGAATGCACCAGGGCGACGGTGAGCAGACGCCAGGGCTGGAAGGTGCCCCGGAACTCGGGGTAGAGCAGCGGCGCCCAGTAGTACAGCGCGTCCTGGATGGCTCCGCCGACGCCGGGGATGAGCGTCAGGAGGTAGGCGAAGGCGGTGATCGCGATGATCGAGTAGGTGACGACGGGCCGGCCGGACGACGCCGACATGGCACGCGGGCGCGACCACCGCCGCTCGGCCTTCTTCTGCGCCGGCGACTGCGTCTTCTGCTGGTCGCGGAGGCACTCCGGGCAGATGACCCCGACGGCGCCCTGCGTCTGGCACTCCGGGCAGATCGTGCGCAGGCACCGCTGGCACAGCACGAAGCTCTGTCGGTCGGGATGCCGGTAGCAGAAGTTGTCGCGGTTGCGCTGGAAGTCCTGCGTGCTCACGCGGGCCCCGTCTCTGTCTCGCCTGGGCTCAGGGATGCGGATGGCCCGGGGCGGCGGTCGCCGCCCCGGGCCCGGTGACGCTCGCGCTCAGACCGCGGCGATGTCGATCGACTCGATGACGACGGGCTCGACCGGGCGGTCGCCCGCCGCCGTCGGCACCTCGGCGATCGTGTCGACGACGGCCTTCGACGCGTCGTCGACGACCTCGCCGAAGATCGTGTGCTTGCCCTGCAGCCACTCCGGGCCGCGGCCGCCCTGGCCGGGGACGGTGATGAAGAACTGCGAGCCGTTGGTGCCCTCGGGCTGGCCGGTGATCGCGTTGCGACGCAGGCCCGCGTTCGCCATGGCGAGCTTGTACGGAGCGGTGAAGGTGAGCTCGCCGCTGATCTCGTCGTTGAAGTTGTAGCCGGGGCCGCCCACGCCCTGACCGAGCGGGTCGCCGCCCTGGATCATGAAGCCCGAGATGATGCGGTGGAAGATGACGTCCTTGTACAGCGGGCCTTCGCCCGGCTTGCCGGTCGCCGGGTGCGTCCACGCCTGCGAACCGTCGGACAGGCCGATGAAGTTCTGCACGGTGCGAGGAGCCTGGTCGCCGAACAGGTTGACGACGATGTCGCCGTAGTTGGTGTGGATCGTTGCGACAGCTGTGTGAAGCGGCATGTCTACATTGTCTCAGAGTTCCCTGCAACCCCTCCCGTCTCACCGGTGGTCTGGCAAGATGAAGAGACCGACATCCCCACGATAGGGAGGGCAAACCGTGAGCCTCAGCCGCAAGCGCAAGAAGGAACTCGAGAAGCTGCAGAAGCAGGCCGGAAACCTCTGGGAGGCCCAGCAGGTTCTGGTCGGGGAGGCCGCGACCGTCGCCCGCGAGGCGAGCCGTCAGCTCGGTCACTACGGCCGCGAGCAGGTCAAGCCGCAGGTGCAGGCCGGGTACGACAAGTACGCCGCCCCCTACGTCGACAAGGGCAAGAAGGTCGTCAACAAGACCGTCATTCCCGCGGCGGGCGCCGTCGTCGGCTCCGCGCTGTCGGTGTGGGACGCCGCCAACGAGCAGCGCTCGCGCCTGGCGGACGGCCGCGGCATCAGCCTTCCGTCCTCGTGGGCGAAGGCGGTGCCTGTTCCGGCGAAGAAGGGCATCGGCGCCGGCGGCGTGATCGCCATCATCCTCGGCGTCGCCGCCGCGGTCGGCGTGCTGTACGCCGCGTGGCAGACGCTGCGGGCCGACGACGAGCTCTGGGTCGCGGACGACCCGCTGCGCGCACCGGATGCCTGAGCCCACCACCGGTGAGGTTCTGACGGGCGTCGATCGCGTCCGCGCGGCGGCGGCCGAACGCGGCCTCGAGGTCGAGATCCGGGAGCGTCCGGCGGCGAACAGCCTGCCGGAGGCTGCCGCGATCCTCGGCATCCCGCCGTCGGGCATCGTGAAGACGCTCGTCGTCAAGCGCAGCGACGACACCTATCTGTTCGCCCTGATCCCGGGTGACCGTGCGATCTCCTGGCCCAAGCTGCGCGCCGTCGTCGGGGTGAACAAACTCCAGCTGCCGGATCCTGCGCGCGCCCTCGCGGCCACCGGCTACGAGCGGGGCACCATCGTGCCGCTCGGCAGCACGCACGACTGGCCGATCTACGCCGACGCCGAGATCGCGGGCCAGCGCATCGCGATGGGAGCGGGCGCCCACGGCTACAGCATGTTCGTCGACGCCGACGCGCTCATCGACGCCTACGGCGCGACGGTCGCCGACATCTCGCAGCCCATCGACTGACGGCATCCGTCGCCATCAGGGCGTCGACGGAAGTTCGATCCCCGCCATCGTGAGGGCGATGTCGACCAGCTTGACGCGCTGCAGCGCGCGGACGTCGGGGAGTGTGAACCACTCGGCGCGGTCCGTCGACCCGCCGGTCTCGTTGCGCAGGCGCCCGCCGGTGATACGGGCACGGTAGACGATGCGCAGCGTGTGCAGCGGCAGGTCCGCACCAGGCTTGAGCCGGCGGCCCGGCGGGATCACGCGGGAATGGATGCCGAGGAGCCCGTCGATCTCGACCCGGTAGCCGGTCTCTTCCCTGACCTCGCGGCGCGCAGCGCTCTCAGGGTCCTCTCCAGGCTCGAGACCGCCGCCGGGCATCGTCCACGCGGCGCGACGGCCCTCGTTCCAGTGCGCGAGCAGGACACGGTCGTGATCGTCCACGATCACCGCGTACGCCGCGACGCGCAGGTCCATGCTTCACCCTAACTGCGGGGGGCCCGGGGGAGAATGCAGAAGCCGGTCCCTCTCGGAACCGGCTTCGGCTGTGTGGAGCCTAGGAGATTCGAACTCCTGACATCCTGCTTGCAAAGCAGGCGCTCTACCAACTGAGCTAAGGCCCCGGGGCTTACGGTGGGGCTACCAGGACTTGAACCTGGGACCTCTTCATTATCAGTGAAGCGCTCTAACCGCCTGAGCTATAGCCCCGTTTGACTGCGGAACCTGCGCTCCGCAACCTCCAAGACTTTACCCGACGAATCCGGATTTCACGAATCGGGCTGGTTGACTGGGGTCGTGACAGAGAATTCCCATCCTGGCGAACCGCACGGGGTCCGGCTGGGGGAGCGCCTGAACTGGCTCCGCGCCGGTGTTCTGGGCGCGAACGACGGCATCGTCTCGGTCGCGGCGCTGGTCGTCGGCGTCGCAGGCGCGACGACCGACACCGCCGCGCTGTTCACCGCCGGCATCGCCGGCCTCGTCGGCGGTGCCATCTCGATGGCGCTCGGCGAGTACGTCTCGGTGAGCAGTCAGCGCGACTCCGAGCGGGCGCTGATCGCCAAAGAGCGCGGCGAACTCCATGAGATGCCCGAGGAGGAGCTCGAGGAGCTCACCCAGCTCTACCGCGACCGCGGGCTGTCGGATGCGACGGCACGTCAGGTCGCCCTCGAGCTGACCGCCCACGACGCGCTGTCGGCCCACCTCGAGGTCGAGCTGCACATCGACCAGAACGACCTCGTGAACCCGTGGCACGCGGCGATCTCGTCGGCCATCGCTTTCACCCTCGGCGCGCTGCTGCCCTTCCTCGCGATCCTTCTCCCGCCTCCCGAGTGGCGTGTGCCCGTCACCTTCGTGGCGGTGCTCATCGCTCTGGCCGTCACCGGCACGGTCTCGGCGCACCTCGGCGGCGCTCCGAAGGTGAGGGCCGCGATCCGCCTCGTCATCGGCGGCGCGCTGGCCCTCGCCGCGACGTGGCTCATCGGCACGCTGCTCGGGACCACGGTGGTCTGACCCGCAAACGCCGAGCGCCGGCATCCGGGATCGAATCCACGGATGCCGGCGCTGCGGCAGTTGCGTCAGTTGGAGGTGAAGCCGACCAGCAGGCCGCCCGTCACCTTGACCGCGAGGTTGTAGATACCCGCGATCACGGCGCCGAGCACCGTCACGACCACGAGGTTCAGGATGGCGACGACGGCCGAGAACGCCAGGACCTGCGGGAAGCTCACGAACTGCGACAGCAGGATGCTGCCGTCGGAGAAGCTCGAGAAGAACTCGTCGGCCTTGGCGATCAGCCCGGTGGTCTGCACCACCAGGAAGACCATCACGAACGCCACCACCGTCACGACCGCGATGGCGATCGCGGCGAGGAAGGACAGCTTCACCGCGGACCAGAAGTCCACGTACACCAGACGCAGGCGAACCTGCTTGGCGCTGGTCTTGTGACTCGACTTCTTGGCGAGCTTGTCGGCTACCGTGCTCATGCGTCAGTGCTCTCTTCGGGGGTCTGGGGAGAGGCATCCGATTCGAGGGTGTCGTTCGACGGGGGGGTCTCGGGTGACGGTGCTGCCTCAGCTCCGTCGGTGGATGCGTCCTCGGATTCTTCTGCGAGGCCTCGTTCGCCGTTGCGCGCGATCGCGAGGATGCGATCGTCGTCGCCTGAGCGGGCGAACACGACACCCATCGTGTCTCTGCCCTTGGCGGGGACCTCGGCCACGGCAGAGCGTACCACCTTGCCGCTGGCAAGAACCACCAAGACCTCGTCGTCCTCGGAGACGATGAGTCCACCCGCGAGATCGCCGCGATCCTCGCTCAGCTTGGCCACCTTGATGCCCAGTCCGCCGCGGTTCTGCACGCGGTACTGATCGACCGCGGTGCGCTTCGCGTAGCCGCCTTCGGTCACGACGAAGACGTACCCGTCGTCGGCTGCGACGGACGCCGACAGCAGGCTGTCGCCCGCGCGGAAGTCCATTCCCTTCACACCGGACGTCGAGCGACCCATCGGGCGCAGCGCCGAATCGGTCGCCGAGAAGCGCAGCGACATGCCGTGGCGGCTGATGAGGAGGATGTCGTCGCCCTCGTCGACCAGCAGCGCGCTGACGACCTCGTCGTCAGGGCCGGCCTCGGCCTCGTCGCCCTCCTCGGCCGCCTGCCCACGGAGCTTGATCGCGATGATGCCGCCCTGGCGGTTGGTGTCGTACTCGGTCAGACGCGTCTTCTTGACGAGGCCGCTGCGGGTCGCGAGCACCAGGTAGGTCGCGACCGAGTAGTCGCGGATGTCGAGGATCTGGGCGATCTCTTCATCGGGCTGCAGCGCGAGAAGGTTCGCGACGTGCTGGCCCTTGGCATCGCGCCCGGCCTCCGGCACCTCGTACGCCTTCGCGCGGTAGACGCGGCCCTTGTTCGTGAAGAACAGCAGCCAGTGGTGCGTGGTGGTGACGAAGAAGTGCTCGACCACGTCGTCGGCACGCAGCTGCGCACCCTTGACGCCCTTGCCGCCGCGGTGCTGCTGACGGTAGTTGTCGCTGCGCGTGCGCTTGATGTAGCCGGCGCGCGTGACCGAGATGACCATCTCCTCTTCGGGGATCAGGTCTTCCATCGACATGTCGCCGTCGAATCCGTGGAGGATGTGCGTGCGGCGCTCGTCGCCGAACTTGTCGACGATCGCCGTGAGCTCCTCGCGGATGATGTCGCGCTGACGCTGCGGCGTGGCAAGGATCTCGCGGTAGTCGGCGATCTGCAGTTCGAGCTCGGCGGCCTCGTCGATGATCTTCTGCCGCTCGAGGGCCGCGAGACGGCGCAGCTGCAGCTGAAGGATCGCGTCGGCCTGCGCCTCGTCGACGTCGAGGAGCTTCTGCAGACCCTCGTTCGCCTCCTGCGCGTTGGGCGAGCGCCGGATGAGGGCGATGACCTCATCGAGCGCGTCGAGCGCCTTCAGGTAGCCGCGCAGGATGTGCATGCGCTCTTCGGCCTTGCGCAGGCGGTAGCTGGTGCGGCGGACGATGACGTCGATCTGGTGCTCGAGCCACAGCGTGACGAAACCATCGAGCGACAGCGTGCGCGGCACGTTGTCGACGATCGCGAGCATGTTGGCGCCGAAGTTCTCCTGCAGCTGAGTGTGCTTGTACAGGTTGTTCAGCACGACCTTGGCGACGGCATCCCGCTTCAGCACCACGACCAGACGCTGACCGGTGCGGTCCGACGTCTCATCGCGGATGTCGGCGATGCCGGTGATCTTGCCGTCGCGCGCGAGGTCGCCGATCTTGACCGCGAGGTTGTCGGGATTCACCTGGTACGGCAGTTCGGTGATGACGAGGCAGGTGCGGCCCTGGATCTCTTCGATCGCGACGACGGCGCGCATCGTGATCGAGCCGCGGCCGGTGCGGTAGGCCTCGCGGATGCCCTTGGTGCCGAGGATCTGCGCGCCGGTCGGGAAGTCCGGACCGGGAATGCGCTCCATCAGGGCCTCGAGCAGATCTTCGCGCGATGCCTCCGGGTGCTCGAGCGCCCAGAGCGCGCCGGCAGAGACCTCGCGGAGGTTGTGCGGCGGGATGTTGGTCGCCATGCCTACCGCGATGCCGACGGAACCGTTGACGAGCAGGTTCGGGAAGCGCGCCGGCAGCACCGACGGCTCCTGGGTCTGACCGTCGTAGTTGTCGTGGAAGTCGACGGTCTCTTCCTCGATGTCGCGCACCATCTCGAGCGCGAGCTGAGCCATCTTGGTCTCGGTGTACCGCGGGGCGGCGGCGCCCATGTTGCCGGGCGAGCCGAAGTTGCCCTGCCCCTGCGCGAGCGGGTAGCGCAGCGACCACGGCTGCACGAGACGGACGAGGGCGTCGTAGATCGCGGTGTCACCGTGCGGGTGGTACTGACCCATGACCTCGCCGACGACGCGCGCGCACTTCGAGAACGACTTGTCGGGGCGGAACCCGCCGTCGTACATGCCGTAGATCACGCGGCGGTGCACCGGCTTCAGGCCGTCGCGCACGTCGGGGAGCGCGCGGCCGATGATGACGGCCATCGCATAATCCAGGTAGCTGCGCTGCATCTCGAGCTGCAGGTCCACCTGGTCGATGCGGCCGTGGTCGTGCTCGGCATTCACGTCGGGACGTTCGTCTTCTGCCATGTCTTCTTCGATTCTTCGTTACGTTTCTGAGGTCGGCCTGCGACGTTTCGACTCGCTTCGCTCGCTCAACGACCGGGGTAGCTCGCTTCGCTCGCCTGTTCTTATATATCGAGGAAGCGGACGTCCTTGGCATTGCGCTGGATGAATGTGCGGCGCGACTCGACGTCCTCGCCCATCAGCACCGAGAAGATCTCGTCCGCGGCGGCCGCGTCGTCGATGGTCACCTGGCGGAGCGTGCGGGTGGAGTGGTCCATCGTGGTCTCCCACAGCTCCTTGGCGTTCATCTCGCCGAGACCCTTGTAACGCTGGATGCCCTCCTTGGGGATCCGCTTGCCGTTCGCGAGCCCGTCGGCGAGCAGCGCGTCGCGCTCCTTGTCGGAGTAGACGTACTCGTGCGCGGAGTTGGTCCACTTCAGGCGGTAGAGCGGCGGCATCGCGAGGTACACGAAGCCCGCCTCGATGAGCCCGCGCATGTAGCGGAACAGCATGGTGAGCAGCAGCGTGGTGATGTGCTGGCCGTCGACGTCGGCATCCGCCATCAGCACGATCTTGTGATAGCGGGCCTTGTCGATATCGAAGTCCTCGCCGATGCCCGTGCCGAAGGCCTGGATCATCGCCTGGACCTCGCGGTTGCCGAGCGCCTTGTCGAGGCGAGCGCGCTCGACGTTCAGGATCTTGCCGCGCAGCGCCAGGATCGCCTGCGTGTGCGGGTCGCGGCCCTGCACCGCGGAGCCGCCGGCCGAGTCCCCCTCGACGAGGAAGATCTCGCTGATCGAGGGGTCCTTGCTGGTGCAGTCCTTCAGCTTGTCGGGCATCGCCGCCGACTCGAAGACGCTCTTGCGGCGTGCGGTCTCGCGCGCCTTGCGAGCCGCCATGCGCGCGGTCGCGGCGTCGATCGCCTTCGTGATGACGCGCTTCGCCTGCACCGGGTTGCGGTCGAGCCAGTCGGCGAGCTGGTCGCCGACGACCTTCTGCACGAACGCCTTGGCCTCGGTGTTGCCGAGCTTGGTCTTGGTCTGTCCCTCGAACTGCGGCTCGGAGAGCTTGACCGAGATCACGGCGGTGAGGCCCTCGCGGATGTCGTCGCCGGTGAGGTTGTCGTCCTTCTCCTTGAGGAGGTTCTTGTCGCGCGCGTAGGTGTTGATGCGCGTGGTCAGCGCCGCACGGAAGCCTTCCTCGTGCGTGCCGCCCTCGTGCGTGTTGATGGTGTTCGCGAAGGTGAAGACGTTCTCGGTGTAGCTCGAGGTCCACTGCATCGCGAGTTCGAGCGAGATGTGGCGGACCGTGTCCTCCGACTCGATCTCGATGATCTCCTCGTTCACGACGTCGGCGTGACGCACCTTGTTGAGGTACTCGACGTAGTCGACGAGGCCCCGCTCGTAGTGGAAGTCGTCGAACGGCTGACGCTCCTCGGAGCCTCCGCCCTCGGCATCCGTGACGTAGGTCGAGGAGGGGCGCTCGTCGGACAGCGTGATGCGCAGGCCCTTGTTGAGGAACGCCGTCTGCTGGAACCGCGTGCGCAGCGTGTCGTAGTCGAAGTTCACCGACTCGAAGATGGTGTCGTCGGGCCAGAACTGGATGATCGTTCCGGTCTCTTCGGTCGGCTCGCCCTTCGCGAGCGGTGCCTGCGGCTGCCCGCCGTCGCGGTAGGACTGGCGCCAGACGTGCCCCTGGCGCTTCACCTCGACCTCGAGGCGCGTCGACAGCGCATTCACGACCGACGAACCGACACCGTGGAGACCACCCGACACCGCATACCCGCCGCCGCCGAACTTTCCGCCGGCGTGGAGCACGGTCAGAACGACCTCGACGGTCGACTTGCCCTCGGTGCGGTGGATGTCGACGGGGATTCCGCGGCCGTTGTCGACGCAGCGGATGCCGCCGTCGGGCAGGATCGTGACGTTGATCGTGTCGCAGTAGCCGGCGAGGGCCTCATCGACGGAGTTGTCGACGATCTCGTACACGAGGTGGTGGAGGCCGCGCTCACCGGTCGAGCCGATGTACATGCCGGGGCGCTTGCGGACGGCCTCGAGGCCCTCGAGCACCTGGATGGCGTCTGCCCCGTAGTCGCCGGGAGTTCCGTTGGGAGCCGGAGCGGGCTTTTCGGGTTCCTCGGAAACGTTATCGGGGTTGTCAGACGTCATCTTCGCGAGGGCTCCAAATCCTTCGACACGGGCCCTCACAGTCTATCGGGTAACGGCCCGATCACAGCGCTCTGCGCCCCTGTAAGGGGATGAAAATCGCCTGGATGCCTCCCGACGTGGCTTATCCGTAGGTATCGCGCGGACCGCGCCCTGGAATCGTTCTGGGACCCCATTTCCAGGAGGGGACGTCCGGCCCGATGAAGCGGACCGCGTTCACCCCGGCCTCCGGGTACCTGCGGACGATCTCCGAGAGGATCTGCGCGCGCATCAGCTGGAGCTGCTTCGCCCACGCCGTCGAGTCTGCCTGGATGGTGAGGGTCCCGTCCGAGAACGCGACCGGCCGGGTGCGCTTCGCGGTGTCCTCGCCGGCCACCTGATCCCATGCCCGGACGACGTCCTCCCGCGCCAGCTGAGGGTCCCACCCGGCCTCACGGGTCAGATCCGCGAGCACATCGCCGACGCCGCGAGGGTCGCGCCCCGGCGCGAATGGGATGTTGTCGTCGTCCGCGGTGCGCCGGCGGCGCTTGCGGTACGACCGGGCTGAGGGCTCGAGTCCGCGCAGGCGCAGGTACGTCGCGATCGTCTCCGGAACGGCGGTGCGGTCGAGGGGTGCGGGCTTCTGCTCTTCACCGGGATCAGGCATCGGCCGCCTCCGCCTCGACGGGACCCACGATGCGGCCGGCCTCGACACGCACCATCCGAGCGCGCAGCTCGCCGGGGACATCTCCCTCGACCGCGGCGGTGACCACGACCTGCTCGTAGTCGGCCGCGAGGTGCGCCAGGCGTGCGCGGCGGTCGGTGTCGAGCTCGGCGAAGACGTCGTCGAGGATCAGCACCGGGTCTCCGAGGCGCGATTCCGCGCGCAGCAGCTCCGCCGACGCCAGCCGGAGCGAGAGCGCGACCGACCACGACTCGCCGTGCGATGCGTACCCCTTCACGGGAAGACCGCGGATCCGCAGCAGCAGATCGTCGCGGTGCGGCCCCACCAGCGTGAGCCCGCGCTCGAGCTCGGATGTGCGCTTCGCCGCGAGCGCCTGACGGAAGAGCTCGGCGATGCGGGTCGTCGAGGCATCCGTCCGTCCGCCATCCGCGGTGGGGCCAGGCGAAGCGGGTGAGCCGGACCCGCTGTCGCCGTCTTCACCGGTGTCGGCGCCGGCGACCGAGAGCGCCCACTCGATCTCCGGGTTGTGGTCGGCCCCGGCGATGGCGGTGTAGGCGGCGGCGAGCGGGGTCGCGAGGTCGGTCGCGAGGGCGAGGCGCGCCGCGATGAGCTGGGTGCCGAGCGAGACGAGCTTCTCGTCCCACACATCGAGGGTCGAGAGCGCGTCGCCGCGGATGCCGCGCGCCTTCGCCGACTTCAGCAGGGCGGTGCGCTGCTTGAGCACGCGGTCGTAGTCGGCGATCACGCCGGCCATGCGGGGAGCCTGCTGCACCAGGAGCTGGTCGGCGAACCGGCGGCGCGCGGACGGGTCGCCGCGCACGATCTGGAGGTCTTCCGGCGCGAAGAGCACGACCTGCGCGTAGCGGGGAAGCTCCGCCGGCTTCACCGCAGCGCCGTTCACGCGCGCCTTGTTGGAACCCTGCCGGTTCACCTGCGCCTCGAGCTGCACGCGACGCTCGCCGTGGGCCAGTCGCGCGCGGATGATCGCCGCATCCGCCCCGTCACGCACCATGGGCGCGTCGTTCGACACCCGATGCGAACCCAGAGTCGCGAAGAAGCCGATCGCCTCGGCGAGATTCGTCTTGCCCTGCCCGTTGCGGCCGACGAACACGTTCGGACCGGGCCCGAGCTCGACGTCGGCGGCCGCGTAGTTGCGGAAGTCGACGAGACTCAGGTGCTCCACGATCACCGGACAAGCCTAATGACGTGCTCCGACGACGGGCTGATCAGCGAAGCAGCAGGTTGGGCTGCAGCAGGTAGCGGAACGAGTCCGAGCCGGCGCGGTCGACCGAGGTCTGCGGCGTGATCAGAACGGGACTCAGCTTGTTCGCGTTCTCGCTCGAGGTGAACGTGATGCGCACGAACTCGCTCTTCACGGCGCCGAGCGACTCGAGCAGGTACTGGGGGTTCAGACCCAGGGTGACTTCGTCGCCGCCGAGCAGCGTCGCGTCGACGGACTCGGTGGCGCGAGCCTGCTCGGTGCCCGAGGCATCCATCGACACGCTGTCGGCCGTGAAGGTGAACCGCAGCGGGGCGGAACGGTCCAGGACGAGCGACACACGGCGCACGGCCTCGGCGAGCTCGGCCGTGTTGACGACCGCGTGGTGCTCGGTCTGCTCGGGGAACAGGCGCCGAACCGGCGGGAAGTTGCCCTTGATGAGGAGCGACGTCACGGTCTTGTTGCCGGCGGTGAAGGCGATGATCTCGCGGTCGCCCGACCCGGAGAAGGCAATCGAGATGTCGCCGCCGTGCGCGAACGTCTTGCCGACCTCGGTCAGGGTGCGCGCCGGCACGAGTGCGGTCGTCGACTCGTCGCTCGCGGTGGTGCCACCGTCCCACGGGATTTCCCGGAGTGCGACGCGGTAGCGGTCGGTGGCGACGAGGCTGAGGCTCGTTCCCGAGACCTCGAGCTGCACGCCGGTGAGGACGGGGGTGACGTCGTCGCGCGACGCGGCGAACGCGACCTGCGCGATCGCGGTGGCGAAGTCCTCGGAGGGCACGAGACCGGAGTCGCCGGTCACCTCGGGGATCGCAGGGTACTCCTGCACCGGCATCGAGGCGAGGGTGAAGCGCGCGGATCCGCAGGTGAGCAGGATCCCGCCGTCTTCGTCGACCTCGATCTGGATCGGTGCGTTCGGCAGGCGGCTGGCGATGTCGGAGAGCAGACGGCCGTGGACGAGGATCGTGCCCGGCTCGTCGACGGTCGCCTCGATCGTGGTGCGCGCCGACGCTTCGTAGTCGAACGCGGCGAGCGAGAGGCCTTCTTCGGATGCCTCGATCAGCACGCCCGCGAGGATCGGCTGAGGGTTGCGCTGCGGCAGGAGCTTGACGACGAATGATACGGCTTCGCTGAACACATCGCGATTGACGTGGAACTTCACGAACGCTCCCTCTGCAGCGGGCCCTTCGACTGCGGGCTCGGGGTTCTCATGCTAGTGCCAGCCTCGGAGATTGCCAGTCCGCCTTCGCGTCTCGGGGCTTGTCCACCGCAAAGGTGATCGGACGGGTTTCATCACAAAGATTTCTTGTCATGGTGTTAACGGCTGTGGAAACTGTGGACAACTGCCGCGTTGCCAGTCGGGAGATGGAAACCACACTCGTGTGAGTTGTGGAGACGCTCCGGAGAGCGATCGGAAAGACGAATGACAAAACCTGTGGAGTCCGCAATCCATCCACAGGTCTCCCCCGCTCCTTCACAGCAGTTTCCGCAGCTTGGGAGAGTTATCCACAGGTTTTCCACACTGTGCAGAACCGGAATTTTGGCCCTGCTCCCCGCGCGTGTCAAGAACTTCTTCGGGCATATGCGACGAGGGGCCGGCGCGTCGTGACGCACTGGCCCCTCGAAGGGTGTGAAGGACGGGTCAGCGACCGTTGCGGCCGAGCTGAGCGGTGATCTCGGTCACCTGGTTGTAGATCGAGCGACGCTCCTTCATGAGCTCGCTGATCTTCTTGTACGCGTACATCACGGTCGTGTGGTCGCGGTTGCCGAACAGCTGCCCGATCTTGGGCAGAGACAGGCTCGTGCGCTCGCGACACAGATACATCGCGATCTGACGGGCTGTGGCGACGGACTGCGAGCGGCTCGACCCATAGAGGTCGTCGACGGTGAGCTTGAAGTAGGCCGCGGTCGCCGTGATGATGTCGGTCGGTGAGATGACGTTGGCGTCGTCTTGGTCGACGATGTCGCGCAGCACCGTCTGGGCGAGCGACATGTCGAGCGTCGAGCGGTTGAGGCTCGCGAACGCCGAGACGCGGATGAGTGCGCCCTCGAGCTCGCGGATGTTGCTCGACACGACGGTCGCGATGTACTCCATGACCTCGTCGGGGATGTGGAGTCGCTCGGACTGCGCCTTCTTGCGGAGGATCGCGATGCGCGTCTCGAGGTCGGGGGCCTGCACATCGGTGATGAGGCCCCATTCGAACCGGCTGCGCATGCGGTCCTCGAAGCCGGTGAGGTGCTTCGGGGGCACGTCGCTCGTGATCACGACCTGCTTGTCGTGATCGTGCAGCTGATTGAACGTGTGGAAGAAGGCTTCCTGCGTCTCGGCGCGGCCCTGCAGGAACTGGATGTCGTCGATCAGGAGGATGTCGACATCCCGGTAGCGCGCCTGGAACGCCGAGCCTCGGTTGTTGGCGATCGAGTTGATGAAGTCGTTGGTGAACTCCTCGCTCGACACATACCGCACGCGAATGCCGGCGTAGAGGCTCAGCGCATAGTCGCCGATCGCGTGGAGGAGGTGGGTCTTGCCCAGACCGGAGTCGCCGTAGATGAAGAGCGGGTTGTACGCCTTGGCCGGCGCCTCGGCGACCGCGACCGCCGCGGCATGGGCGAAGCGGTTGGACTGCCCGATGACGAAGTTGTCGAACGTGTACTTCGGGTTCAGTCGCGTATCGCTGCGCGAGACGGATGCTGTGTCCCCCGGCTCGTCGAGCGGCGGGCGTCCGACCGGCGGCCCGGACTGCAGTCCGACGGGCGACGCGATCGGCGCCGCTGTCGACTGCACCGGGATCGGTGCGGTGAGGTGCACGTCGGCGAGATCCGGGTTCACGACGACGCGGAAGTTCGACGCGGGGTCCGGGACGTCCTGGCCGACGCGTGTGAGCGCCTCGAGGATCGGCGCACGCATGCGCTTGGTGAACTGCGCCGCGGTCAGATCGTTGGGGACGTCGAGATAGAGTGTCCCGCCCATCACTCCCTGCGGAACGGCCAGGCTGATGAAGCCGTGCAGCTGCGGGGTGATGCGATCGTCTCGCACGAGTTCGTCCAGAACGGCCGTCCAGACCGGTACATCTGGAACTTCGTGCGGTGTCATGGCCCCCCCGGGTTGTTGATGATTCCACCGGAGGCCGCGGAAATGTCGGTGCAGGCCTGTGGATAACTGCCGGAGCCACGCTAGTCAGGAGGCGTCGCGTGAGCAAACTCCACTGTAGAACCGGCCTGCGTGTCGGTGCCAGGGTCGATCCCTTCGCCGGTGCATAATGACACGTTCTGCGCTCGGTTTGAGTTCTCGGGCAACTCGACGTAGCCTTAATCGGTTGACTTATGCCCTCGTGGCAGTCGCCCCTGTACACACGTCCCCGGTCTCGAGCGTCCCGGTGACACCTGATCGGAAGTAGTTCCCATGAGCAAGCGCACCTTCCAGCCCAACAACCGTCGCCGCGCCAAGAAGCACGGCTTCCGCGCCCGCATGCGCACGCGCGCCGGCCGTTCGATCCTGTCGGCTCGCCGCGCCAAGGGGCGCACCGAGCTCTCGGCCTGAGCCGAGCGGTGCTCGCGAGGCCGCACCGACTCACCCGCGGATCGGAGTACAAGGCCGTTGTCCGTCGGGGTCGTCGGTGTGCCGGAGCGCACACCATCACCTACGTGAACCGCGTCGTGACCGATGGTCCGGCGCGGTTCGGCTTCATCGTGAGCAAGCAGGTCGGTGGCGCAGTCGTGCGCAACACCGTCCGTCGCCGGCTCAAGGCGCTGTGCTTCGAGTCCATCGACTCGATCGCGCCCGGCAGCGACGTCGTGATCCGCGCACTGCCCAGTGCGGCATCCGCGTCCTTCGATGATCTGCGCAGCGACGTCGTGAAGTGCCTCGCACGGAGGGCCGCATGAGCGTTCTTCCCGCCTACGCGTTCGGAGACGCCGAGTTCGCGGCATCCGATTCTCTGCGCAGCATCCCTCTGCTCCCCCGCAACGCGCTGCTTGCGCTGCTGCACGGCTACCGCGCCACGATCTCGCACACCTACGGCGACGTCTGCAAGTACTACCCATCGTGCTCGGCGTACGCCGTCGGCGCGGTGCAGCAGCACGGCGCCGTCGTCGGTTCGGCTCTGACTGCCGCGCGCATCGCACGCTGCCACCCCTGGGCAGTCGGCGGCGTCGACGACGTGCCGCCCCGCAAGAACTTCCGGCACGCGCTGACCCGCCACGGGTTCGTCGTGCCCGCCCCCACCGGAAAGGACTGATCCTCCGCATGGATCTCTTGTCAGCCCTCGCCTCGACGCCGTCGCCGTCCGCTCCGGCGACGAACGGCGGATTCGATCTCTTCGGGATCATCCTGTGGCCGCTCAAGTGGGCGGTCGAGGCGGTGCTCGTCTTCTGGCACTGGCTCTTCACCGCGATCGGGCTTCCGGCGGCCGACGGCATCACGTGGGTGCTGGCGATCGTGGGTCTGGTCATCGTCGTGCGCTCGGCGATGATCCCGCTCTTCGTTCGGCAGATCAAGAGCCAGCGCAAGATGATGGAAATCGCTCCTGAACTGCGGAAAGTTCAGGAGAAGTACAAGGGCAAGAAGGATCAGCTCTCTCGCGAGGCCATGAGCCGCGAGACGATGGCGCTGTACAAGAAGCACGGCACCACGCCGGTCTCGAGCTGCCTGCCGCTGCTCGTGCAGATGCCCGTCTTCTTCGCGCTCTTCAGCGTGCTCAACGACGTCACCAAGCACGCCACAGCCGGGATCGGCGGTGTGGGCCTTCTCAATGCGGAGCTGACTCAGGAGTTCTACAACGCGAAGCTGTTCGGCGTCGCTTCGCTGCACGAGACGCTGATCGACGCTGTCAACACGGGCAACACCCCGGCGATCATCATCCTCGTCGTGCTGGTCGTGCTGATGATCGCATCGCAGTTCTTCACGCAGCTGCAGATCATCTCGAAGAATCTCTCCCCCGAGGCCAAGACCGGCCAGGCGTACCAGATGCAGAAGATCATGCTGTACATCCTGCCGCTGGGCTTCATCTTCTCGGGTGTCTTCTTCCCGCTCGGCGTCGTCATCTACTGGTTCGTGTCGAACCTGTGGACGATGGGTCAGCAGTTCCTCGTCATCCGCGAGATGCCGACGCCCGGCTCGGACGCCGCGAAGGCGCGCGAGGAGCGTCTGGCGAAGAAGGGCAAGGCGATCGACGCCTCGGGCAAGGTCGTGCCGATGGACAAGTACGTCGCCGAGCAGCAGCGTCTCTATGAAGAGGCCGAGCGTGCGAAGGCAGCGGCGCCGAAGCGTCAGCAGCCCGTGGGCAAGCAGCGCGCGAAGAAGCAGGGTCAGAAGCAGCCCGGGACCGGGCAGAAGCAGGGCGGCCAGGTGTCCGGTGGGACCGACCCGGGCAAGCCCGGCAGCGGCCCCACTTCCTGAAGCTCCAGACCGAACGTCACACACGAGGATCACGCCATGACCACGTCCCCTGATTACGCCCCTGTCGACACGCGCGAAGAGCGGGTCCCCGCGACCGTCGCCCAGCTCGAGGAAGAAGGCGATGTCGCCGCCGACTTCATCGAGGGTCTGCTCGACATCGCCGACATCGACGGCGACCTCGATCTCGATGTGCGCGCGGGCCGCGCGTACGTATCGGTCGAAGCGCCGGCCGGCGGATCGGTCGACCTGATCGCAGCACCCGACACGGTTCAGGCGCTCCAGGAGCTGACGCGCATCGCGGTGCAGAACCGCACCGGTCGCTTCTCGCGCCTGATCCTCGACATCGGCGGCTCGCGCGACGCTCGGCAGAACGAGTTGACCGCTCTCGTCGACCGCGCGATCGCCCGACTGGATGACGGCGCCTCGCAGGCGTCGTTGCCGGCGATGTCGAGCTACGAGCGCAAGGTCATCCACGACATCGTCGCGGAGCGCGGCTTCGTCTCCGAGTCCTACGGTGAGGGCGCCGACCGTCACACCGTGATCCGTCGCGGCTGAGTCGCGCGTTTCACGTGAAACAGTCGTGCTGAGCTTTGTCGAAGAATCGATGATCGAGATCGAGCAGGAACCCCCGGCCGCCGCAGAGATCTTCGGCGACCGCATCGACGTCGCGCGGAAGTTCGCCGAAGCCCTCGGACAGCACGGCGAAGAGCGCGGGCTGATCGGTCCACTGGAACCGCCGCGCCTCTGGTCGCGCCACATCCTGAACAGCGCGGTCATCGCTCCCCTGTTCTCCGGCCGCGTCGGTGACGTGGGGTCGGGCGCCGGCCTGCCCGGGCTCGTGCTTGCGATCGCGCGTCCCGACGTCGAGTGGGTCCTGATCGAGCCGATGGAGCGCCGGGTCGCGTGGCTGTCGGAGCAGGCGGAGGCGCTCGAGCTCGACAATGTCGAGGTGCTGCGCGCTCGGGCCGAGGATTGGAAGCGTGGTCCTTCACTGGATGCCGTCACCGCTCGTGCTGTGAGCGCTCTGCGCACGCTGGTGCCGATCACCGCTCCCCTGGTGCGCGACGGGGGTGAGCTCATCCTCCTCAAGGGGACGAGCGCCGCGAACGAGATCGAGGCCGCCGAGAAGCAGCTCCGCAAGTTCAAGGTGACGAACCCGCGCGTCGAGATCGTCGGCGAGGGTCTGCTTCCTGAACCGTCGCGGGTGATCCGAGCAACCGTACGCTGACGGCTGATCTCCGCAGGCTCGGCTGTCGGCCAGGTTCGGTGGCTGGTCTGGGCACGGTGATTCCCCTGCTTGGCGCCGATTCTCCGGTCGATGAGTTGCGGGCGGGAGCGCCCAGACGTGTGCTGCGCGTCGCGAAAGATCTCAGGTGCCTCGTATACGAATCGTGGCCTGATGTGGGAGGTGTCGGTCTAGGACCGACCTAGCGCGGATGTTTCACGTGGAACGGCTTGGTTATCGGGTATGACTGCGGCTCCCCTGAACCACAACGGACCGAACCGTGGGATTGGGCGCATCCCGCGCATTCCACCGACATGCGGCAGACCGCGGAGTGCAGTCGCACGCCTGGGACCTCAAGCGCGCCTCCAAATCAGAGCGTCGACCACGGTGTCGAGGATGCGGGAGCGTGGGATCACCACAGGTTGACCCGATCCACCGTGGGTGACGTCCCGCTTGTTGGTGGAGTTTCTCGACACCGTGCGGGTCAGCTTGTTTGATTATGCCGCGGTCAGTTCC
>NZ_JBDGJU010000035.1:0-36414 GCF_057656735.1 Microbacterium sp. Soil_C_42 | reverse complement strand
CGGGCGGCGGCGCGGGTGCAGGCATCGGAGGCGGGGCAGGCGATGGCGGGGGGACCGCGGGCGCGAGCCCGGGTGAGCGTCCGCCGATTCCGCCGCCACCGAGCGCGACGTCGGGAACGAGGGGCGGCGGGGGCGGTTCTGCGGCCGCCTCGAGCTCGCCGCCCATCCCCATGCCGCCCTGGGCGACCTGATGCTCGAGCCACGCGATGCCCGTCTCGACCTCGCTCGCCACGACCGTGAGGTGAAGGGTCTCGTAGCGTGCGACCGCGATCCGCGCGCTGTGCCGCCCTGCGCCGAGCGCCTCGAAATGGACGAGTTCGGCAGCCCCGCCGCGGACGACGATCGCCGCGTAGTGGAATCCGTCGCTGCCCCTGACGCGCACCCGCACCACGGTGTCGGAGATGCCGTGCAGCGTGATGTCGGCCAGGAAGGTCACACCGGATTCGTTCGGCTGGACGCCCGGTGGGGCTGCGTCGACGCGCACGTCCACGGCGTCGGCGTCGGAATCGACGTCGACTGCGCCGTGCGGCACGTCTGGAACACGCGCCATGTCGACCCCCTCGCACCGGTGCCCAGTCACCTGACGATCCGAGAGCGCTGCTCGGTGCACAGCATACGAGCGCGCTCCTCACCGCACCAGAGCGACGTCGTGGGACGGCTGATACCTCTGACCCGGCCCTACCAGGCGCGCAGCGCGTCGGCGACCGTCGCGAACTCGCGTTCCGGCAGCGCCAGCTGCACCGCCTCGGCGACGGTGAGCTCCGCCCCGGCGATCTCGCCGGCCTCGACGCTCTGCGCATCTCGGCCGCGGAGGATCTCGAGGTACGGCGTGTGCACCGTGAACGCCTCCACGTCGAAGATGCCGATGCGCCGGCGGATCTCGCCGGCCGCGACGGCGAGCGCCGCCGCCCGCCATGCCTCGCCGTGGGCCGCCGCGACCGCGCACACGCCCTCGAGGCCGTACGCGACGCCCTCTTCGTAGTGCAGCCCGACCGAGAGCAGCAGGGTGTGCACGAACTCCCGCTCCGCCTCCTCGATGCGGCCGAGCTGGAAGTTCAGGCGGGACCGCAGATTGCCGGCGACCGAGGTCGTGAACAGATCGCCGCGCGACTGGGCGACCGAGGTGGCGCGGTCGAAGTGCGCGAGGGCGTCGTCGGTGGCTCCGCGCACCCAGGCGAGCCGGCCGAGCGAGACCTCGGTGATCGCCTCCGCCCACGTGTTCCCGCGCTCGCGCAGCGTGACCACCGCCTCGCGCAGCTCGGCTTCGGCCTTGTCGGTGTCCAGATGTGAGAACTGCACGCGCGCCGTCGCGCGAGCGGCGAGCGCCATGGCCGCGGCATCCTCGTCGCCGCTCTCACGGAACAGGCGCACGCACTCGCCGAGGCCGGCCACCACCTGCTCGCTCGGCCGCTGCCACATCTCGCCCCACAGCGCGAAGAACCACGCGATCGCGCGGGTGTGCGGTGTGATGGGCTGCTCGTGCTGCTTCTCGAGCAGCTCGAGCATCCACACGCGCACCTCGGCGAAGAAGCCGGAGATCCACCAGTAGATGAGGAGGCACCACGCGAAGTCGCCGGCGTCGTCGAGACGGTTCGTGTAGACGAGATGGCGCACCGCCGCGCGGAGGTTCGGCAGCTCGAGCCCGAGCCTGACCACGGCGTCGGCCTGCCCGCGCCCGCCGAGGTCGGGAGCGATCTGCTGTACGAGCGCCCGGTAGTAGTCGGCGTGGGCACGCCGCACGCGCTGCGCGTCGCCGCGCTCCTTGAGATGGTCGAGCGCGTACTCCCTCACGATCGCGAGCAGCGAGAAGACGCGGCGCCCGCCGAGCTCGCTCTGCTTCAGGAGCGAGCCGTCCGCCAGTGCGGCGAGGGCGTCGATCGCGTGACCGCCCCACGGACGGCCCGCGCCGAGGGCCTCGACCGCATCGAGCGTGAACCTCGTCGCGAACACGCCGAGGTCCTCGAGCAGGCCGCGCTGTTCCGGCGGCAGGAGGCTCACGCTCCAGTCGATCGTCGCCCGCATCGTGCGGTGCCGTTCGGGCAGATCGCGCACGGCGGCCGTGAGCAGCGGCAGGCTCTTCTCGAGGCGCCCGGCGATCTCTGCCGGGTTCAGGATGCGCACCTTCGCCGCCGCGAGCTCGATCGCCAGCGGCAGCCCTTCGAGCCTGCGGCAGATGTCGGCGAGATCCCGCGCGTTGTCGGGGGTCACGTCGAACTGCGGATCGATCGCGCGCGCCCGGTCGACGAACAGCGACACCGCCGCCGAGCGGGCGGTGCGCTCCAGGCTCGCCGGGCCTTCGCCGGCGGGCGTCGTGAGCGGCGGCACGTCGTAGACGCGCTCGCCGCGGATCCGCAGGACGATGCGGCTCGTCACGAGGAAGGTCGCCGTCGGCGCGACCGTGTACAGCCGCACGAGCACGGGTGCGGCATCCACGATCTGCTCGAAGTTGTCGAGCACGATCAGCACACGACGATCCGCGAGGGCGTGCGCGATGCGCTCCTCCAGCGCGGCTTCGCCGTTGTCGCGGATGCCGAGATAGTAGGCGATCGTCGGCAGCAGCAGTCCCGGCTCGAGCACGCCCTCGAGGAGGACGAAGTAGACCCCGTCCGGGAAGAGGTC
The DNA here is from genome assembly GCF_057656735.1 of Microbacterium sp. Soil_C_42. Classification (NCBI taxonomy): domain Bacteria; kingdom Bacillati; phylum Actinomycetota; class Actinomycetes; order Micrococcales; family Microbacteriaceae; genus Microbacterium; species Microbacterium sp. Soil_C_42. The sequence continues at coordinate 33,795 of NZ_JBDGJU010000035.1, read as the reverse complement.
GGCGCAGGCCCTGGCCGCCTCGATCGCGAGCCGGCTCTTGCCGATGCCGCCGGGCCCGATGAGGCTCACGACGCGGTCCGTGCCCCTCGCGAGCAGAGTGCGCACCGCGTCGATGTCGGTCTCGCGCCCGATGGTGGTCGTGTAGGGCACGGGGACCCGGCCCACCAGGCTGACCGGCGCGGGACCGGTGTCCGGCCCCTGAGGATTCCGGGATTCGTCGAAGCGTTCGGCGAGGAGCATGGCGAGGTCGCCGGCGACGTGGTCTTCGAGGTCTTGGGTGTTGTGGAAGTGGAGGTAGGCGGCGGTGTCGTCGGCTTGGATGCGGGCGATGAGGTCGGTGAGTCGTTCGTCCCGGGTGTCGGTGTCTTTGACGTAGATGAGTTTGGGCATGCCGGCGGGGGCGAGGTTGTATTCGTCTTCGAGGCCGGAGACGTTCTCGTCGGGGGCGACCCAGCCGTAGCTCTGGCCGTAGATGCCGATGAAGATGTCGGATTGGGCGAGGTAGGAGCGGTAGAGGTCTCGGGGCGGGTGGGGGCGGGCGCCGAGTTCGAACATCACGGGGGCGAGCCGGAGTCGCTCGATGGCCGACCGCACTGCTTCGCGTTCTTCCGCGAGCTCGCGCAGGGTCGAGCTCACGAACACCCGGATCCGCTGGTCGGGCGTGCGGATCACCGGCGCCCGCTCGAGGCCGGTCACCACGAAGGGACTTTCTCGCGGACATCCGCGTCGGCATCGGGCAGCGCGATGGCGATGGCCTGCGCGAGGCCCATCTCCCTGCCCGCGCGCTCACCGGCCTCGACGCTCACGGGGTCGAGCGCACGCAGCGCCTCCAGCGGGGCGAGATGCACGGCGAACCCTTCGATGTCGTAGATGCCCGTCGTCTCCCGGATCGTCGCAGCCACCGCGGCCAGGGCTCCGGCGCGCCACGCGTCGCCGTGCGAGGCGGCGATCGCCGACATTCCTTCCAGCCCGTACGTGGCGCCGTCGACGAAGTGCAGCCGGATCGACAGCATCAGCGTCAACAGGAACTCCGCCTCCGCCTCATCGCGCTCGCCCAGCACGAAGCGCAGGCGCGCGCGGTTGTTGCCCGCCACGACGCGGGTGAAAGCGTCATCGGCGGCGTCGGCGATGTCGACAGCCCGGCCGAGGTGCTCGAGCGCCGCAGGGATGTCGCGACGAAGCATGCCGAACTGGCCGAGCACCACTTCGGAGAGCGACTCCGCCCAGCGGTCGCCGAGCTCGTGGAGCGTCGCGATCGCCTCCCCGATCTCGGCACGGAACACCTCTTCGTCGAGGTCGGCGAACTGCAGCCGCGTCGACGCCTTCGCGGCGAGCGCCATCGCGGCAGCATGCTCGTCGCCGCTCTCGGTGAAAAGCCTCACGACCTCGCCGAGGTCCTCCACCACCTGGTCGCTCGGGCGCTGCCACAGCTCTGCCCACAGCGGGAAGAACGTCGCGATCGCACGCGTGCGCGGTGTCAGCGGCATCCGCTTCTCGCGAAGTTCCAGCATCCACAGCCGCACGTCGGCGAAGTACCCGCAGATCCACCAGTAGGCGAGCATCGTCCACGCGAAGTCGCCGGCGTCGTCGAGCCGGTCCAGCAAGACGAGGTGGCGGGCCGCGGCGCGCAGGTTCGGCACCTCGAGCCCCAGCTCGGCGACGGCGTCGATCTGCTCGGCTCCGCGCAGCCGCGGCGCGACCCGGCGTACCAGGTCGAGGTAGTAGTCGGCGTGCGCGATCCGCATCGCGTCCGCCGCCCGGCGGGACTCGAGCGTCTCGAGGGCATACTCCCGGACGATCGCGAGGAGGGAGAACACCGAGCGGCCGCCCGAATCGATGCGCTGCACCAGCGAGGCATCGATCAGCCCGGCCAGCGTCTCGATCGTGTGAGGACCCCACGAGCGGGTCTCGCCCACCGCCTCGACCGACTCGAGGCTGAACCGTGCGGCGAACACGCCGAGGTCCTCGAGCATCGCGCGCTGGTCGTCGGCCAGCAGTCCCACACTCCAGTCGATCGTCGCCCGCATGGTGCGATGGCGATCAGGCAGATCGCGCACCGAGGTCGACAGCAGCGGGAGGGTGTGCCCGAGGCGGTCGGCGACGTCGTGCGGCGAGAGCAGCCTGATCTTCGCCGCGGCCAGTTCGATGGCCAGCGGCAGCCCGTCGAGCCGGCGGCAGATGCCGATGACGTCGGCCGCGTTCTCGGCGGTCAGCTGGAAGCCGGGGAGCGCGGACGCGGCACGCTCGGCGAACAGCACGCACGCCGAGGAGGCCTGCGCCTGCGCGAGCGTCGCAGGGACGTCCGGCGCGGGCGTCTCGAGCGTCTCGACCTCGAACACGCGCTCGCCGCGGATGCGCAGCACGATCCGGCTCGTCACCAGGAAGCACGCCCGTGGCGCGAGCGAGTACAGGCGCACGAGGACGGGGGCCTCGTCGATGATCTGCTCGAAGTTGTCGAGCACGATCAGCACACGACGATCCGCGAGGGCGTGCGCGATGCGCTCCTCCAGCGTGGCCGCCCCGGTGTCGCGCACGCCGAGGATGTAGGCGATCGTCGGCAGCAGCAGTCCCGGCTCGAGCACGCCCTCCAGCGGCACGAAGTACACGCCGTCGGGAAACAGGTCGGTGTTCGCGTGGGCCGCCTCGATCGCGAGCCGGCTCTTGCCGATGCCGCCGGGCCCGATGAGGCTCACCACGCGGTGGAGGCCTCCGGCCAGCAGCGCCCGGATCTCGGCGAGCTCGCCCTCGCGCCCGATCGTCTCGGTGTACGGCTCGGGCACGCGTGCCGCGAGCGAGATCTCGGCCGCCGTGGCCGGTTCGGTGCGCCGGGATTCGTCGAAGCGTTCGGCGAGGAGCATGGCGAGGTCGCCGGCGACGTGGTCTTCGAGGTCTTGGGTGTTGTGGAAGTGGAGGTAGGCGGCGGTGTCGTCGGCTTGGATGCGGGCGATGAGGTCGGTGAGTCGTTCGTCTCGGGTGTCGGTGTCTTTGACGTAGATGAGTTTGGGCATGCCGGCGGGGGCGAGGTTGTATTCGTCTTCGAGGCCGGAGACGTTCTCGTCGGGGGCGACCCAGCCGTAGCTCTGGCCGTAGATGCCGATGAAGATGTCGGATTGGGCGAGGTAGGAGCGGTAGAGGTCTCGGGGCGGGTGGGGGCGGGCGCCGAGTTCGAACATCACGGGGGCGAGCCGGAGTCGCTCGATGGCCGACCGCACTGCTTCGCGTTCTTCCGCGAGCTCGCGCAGGGTCGAGCTCACGAACACCCGGATCCGCTGGTCGGGCGTGCGGATCACGGGGTGTCCCACCCCAGTCATGTGCATATATTGGCGCGATCGGAGGCGTTTCGCCATGGTTTCGGTGCATTGATGTATCGGACGGGCGGCGGCGCTCCGCCGGACGGACCTTCCGCTTCGCGCCCGGCCCCTCCCTTTCGCGCGGTCGTGCGCAGGAGTATGGTGCGGCGGTGACGGCGTCGGAGTGGACGCCGTTGGTCCGGATCGGGGCTCCGGGCGTCACTCATGGGAGGGGAATGCGATGAAGAAGGCTTTGGCGTGCGCGGTCGTGGCGATCGGGCTGGTGCTCGGCAGCGGCGGAGCCGCGATGGCGGGCGAGGCCACCGGGAACGGCGGAGAGGCGCAGGGGGCGAACAACTCCGCGTCGGAGTGCGCGTTCTCCGGCCAGGACACCATCGACAGCGTCGAGGGCAACCCGGAGGGCTTCGATGACGACGCCCTCGCGGAGCGAGGCAACCAGAAGCACGGGTACAAGGGCATCCAGAGCTACGGCATGTTCGTGAGCGCGGGCATCGACGTGGGAGTGAACCCGGGAGACGCCTGCCGCGGCAACCTCGGGAAGAAGCACTGATCCGGCTGGGCATCAGGCCGCACCCGTGCGCTCCGGCCCTGTGCCGAGCGCGCGGGTGCTGTCGCTTTCGGCTTATACCGCAGCATCCAGAACTTTTCAAGAATCCGACTGGACACGGCGCGTCGTCCGACGTATAGTGGGTCTTTGCGCTCTTGGATTCCCCCTGCCCTCATATGGTGGTCGGCTGTGCCTGCGCCCCCTCACGTTCACGTGGGGAGTGCCGCGCGGGTTTCGGGGATGAGGAGCACTCCACCTGACGACAAGGAAACGAGCCCTACGGGCCCACGGAGGTAATCCCCTTGGCTGCTGCGCGCAACGCATCCAACCCCACCACCACCCCGAAGAACGGACGCGGAGCATCCCGCCTCTCGTTCGCCAAGATCTCCGACACGCTGACGGTCCCCGACCTTCTCGCGCTGCAGACCGAGTCGTTCGACTGGCTCGTCGGCAACGAGGCCTGGAAGGCGCGCGTCGCGGACGCGAAGGCCGCCGGTCGCACCGACGTGCCGGAGGTCAGCGGCCTCGAGGAGATCTTCGAGGAGATCTCGCCCATCGAGGACCTGAGCGAGACCATGCAGCTCTCGTTCACGAACCCGTACCTCGAGCCCGAGAAGTACTCCATCGAGGAGTGCAAGGAGCGCGGCAAGACGTACGCGGCCCCGCTCTACGTCGAGGCCGAGTTCATGAACCACCAGACCGGTGAGATCAAGACCCAGACGGTCTTCATGGGCGACTTCCCGCTCCAGACCGACAAGGGCACGTTCATCATCAACGGCACCGAGCGTGTCGTCGTGTCGCAGCTCGTCCGTTCGCCCGGTGTCTACTTCGACAAGACCCCCGACAAGACGAGCGACAAGGACATCGTGTCGGCGCGCGTCATCCCGTCGCGCGGCGCCTGGCTCGAGTTCGAGATCGACAAGCGCGATCAGGTCGGCGTCCGCATCGACCGCAAGCGCAAGCAGTCGGTCACCGTCTTCCTGAAGGCCCTCGGCCTGACCAGCGAGGACATCCTCGCCGAGTTCGCCGGCTTCGACTCCATCGAGGAGACCCTGTCGAAGGACACGATCCTCACCAAGGAGGACGCGCTCCGCGACATCTACCGCAAGCTGCGTCCGGGCGAGCAGGTCGCCGCCGAGGCCGCCCGCGCGCTCCTGGACAACTTCTACTTCAACCCGAAGCGCTACGACCTCGCCAAGGTCGGCCGGTACAAGATCAACCACAAGCTCGGTCTCGACAAGCCGCTCACCGACTCGGTGCTGACGGTCGACGACATCGTCGCGACGATCAAGTACCTCGTCCGCCTGCACCGCGGCGACGTGACGTTCGACGGCGTGCGCGGCGGCAAGCCGGCCGAGATCCGTCTCGACGTCGACGACATCGACAACTTCGGCAACCGTCGCATCCGCGCGGTCGGCGAGCTCATCCAGAACCAGGTCCGCACCGGTCTGTCGCGCATGGAGCGCGTCGTCCGCGAGCGCATGACCACGCAGGACATCGAGGCGATCACGCCGCAGACCCTGATCAACGTCCGCCCCGTCGTGGCCGCGATCAAGGAGTTCTTCGGAACGTCGCAGCTGTCGCAGTTCATGGACCAGAACAACCCGCTCGCGGGCCTGACCCACAAGCGCCGCCTCTCGGCCCTCGGCCCCGGCGGTCTGTCGCGTGAGCGCGCAGGCGTCGAGGTCCGCGACGTCCACCCGTCGCACTACGGCCGCATGTGCCCCATCGAGACGCCGGAAGGCCCGAACATCGGTCTGATCGGATCGCTCGCCTCGTTCGCGCGCATCAACGCGTTCGGCTTCATCGAGACGCCGTACCGCCGTGTCGTCGAGGGCAAGGTCACCGACGAGATCGACTACCTGACCGCCTCGGAGGAGAGCGACTACATCGTCGCCCAGGCCGGTGTCGAGCTGAAGGCCGACGGCAGCTTCGCGCAGGACCGCGTCCTCGCCCGTCGCGGCAACGGCGGCGAGGTCGACCTCTTCCACTCGGAGGAGATCGGCTACATGGACGTCTCGCCGCGCCAGATGGTGTCGGTGGCGACCTCGCTCATCCCGTTCCTCGAGCACGACGACGCGAACCGCGCCCTCATGGGTGCGAACATGCAGCGCCAGGCCGTTCCGCTTCTCCGCTCGGAGTCGCCGGTGGTCGGCACGGGCATGGAGGGCTTCGCCGCGATCGACGCCGGTGACGTCGTCACCGCCGACAAGGCCGGTGTCGTCGTCGAGGTCTCGGCCGACGTCGTGACCGTGCAGCTCGACGAGGGCGGCACCCAGGACTACTTCCTGCGCAAGTTCGACCGCTCGAACCAGGGCACGTCGTACAACCAGCGCGTGGTCGTCTCGGCCGGTGAGCGCGTCGAGGTCGGCGAGGTCATCGCCGACGGTCCCGCGACCGAGAACGGCGAGCTCGCCCTCGGCAAGAACCTCCTCGTCGCGTTCATGACGTGGGAGGGTCACAACTTCGAGGACGCGATCATCCTCAGCCAGGACCTGGTGAAGGACGACACCCTCTCCTCGATCCACATCGAGGAGTACGAGGTCGACGCCCGCGACACGAAGCTCGGCAAGGAGGAGATCACGCGTGACCTCCCCAACGTCAGCCCCGATCTGCTGAAGGACCTCGACGAGCGCGGCATCATCCGCATCGGCGCCGAGGTGCGTCCCGGCGACATCCTCGTCGGCAAGGTCACGCCGAAGGGCGAGACGGAGCTCTCGGCCGAGGAGCGCCTGCTCCGTGCGATCTTCAACGAGAAGAGCCGCGAGGTCCGCGACACGTCGCTGAAGGTGCCCCACGGTGAGCAGGGCACGATCATCGCGGTCAAGGAGTTCAACGCCGAGGACGGCGACGACGAGCTCGGCTCGGGCGTCAACCGCCGCGTCGTGGTCTACATCGCCCAGAAGCGCAAGATCACCGAGGGCGACAAGCTCGCCGGCCGTCACGGCAACAAGGGCGTCATCGCGAAGATCCTCCCCGTGGAAGACATGCCGTTCCTCGCGGACGGCACGCCGGTCCAGGTCATCCTGAACCCGCTCGGCATCCCCGGTCGAATGAACTTCGGCCAGGTCCTCGAGCTGCACCTCGGCTGGATCGCCAAGCAGGGCTGGAAGGTCGAGGGCACCCCGGAGTGGGCCGCCCAGCTGCCCGAGCAGGCGTTCGAGGCGCCGGCCGGCACCAAGGTCGCCACGCCGGTGTTCGACGGCGCGTTCGAGGCCGAGATCGCGGGTCTGCTCGACTCGACGAACCCGACCCGCGACGGCGAGCGCCTGATCGACTCGTCGGGCAAGACGCAGCTGTTCGACGGTCGCTCCGGCGAGCCGTTCCCGGCTCCGATCTCGGTCGGCTACATGTACATCCTGAAGCTGCACCACCTCGTGGACGACAAGATCCACGCGCGCTCGACGGGTCCGTACTCGATGATCACCCAGCAGCCGCTCGGTGGTAAGGCGCAGTTCGGTGGCCAGCGCTTCGGTGAGATGGAGGTGTGGGCCCTCGAGGCCTACGGCGCCGCGTACGCGCTCCAGGAGCTCCTCACGATCAAGTCCGACGACATCCTCGGCCGCGTCAAGGTCTACGAGGCGATCGTCAAGGGCGAGAACATCCAGGAGCCCGGCATCCCCGAGTCGTTCAAGGTGCTCATGAAGGAGATGCAGTCGCTCTGCCTGAACGTCGAGGTCCTCTCGGCCGACGGCACGGCGGTCAACCTCCGCGACACCGACGACGACGCCTTCCGCGCCGCTGAAGAGCTCGGCATCAACATCTCCAGCCGCTTCGAGTCCTCGTCGATCGACGAGATCTAAGCGCGCCAGGTAACGAACGAATTTCCGACACAGGAGAACCAGTGCTCGAATCAACCACTTTCGATCAGCTTCGCATCGGCCTGGCCACCGCTGACGACATCCGTCGTTGGTCCTACGGCGAGGTCAAGAAGCCCGAGACCATCAACTACCGCACCCTGAAGCCCGAGAAGGACGGTCTGTTCGGCGAGCAGATCTTCGGACCCTCGCGCGACTGGGAGTGCGCGTGCGGCAAGTACAAGCGCGTCCGCTTCAAGGGCATCGTCTGCGAGCGCTGCGGCGTCGAGGTCACCAAGTCCTCGGTCCGCCGTGAGCGCATGGGCCACATCGAGCTCGCCGCGCCCGTCACGCACATCTGGTACTTCAAGGGCGTGCCCTCGCGCCTCGGGTACCTGCTCGACATGGCGCCGAAGGACCTCGAGAAGGTCATCTACTTCGCCGCGTACATGGTGATCTCGGTCGACGACGAGGCTCGCCACCGCGACCTCTCGACGCAGGAGAACAACATCCGCCTCGAGCTCAAGACGCTCGCCGACCGCCGCGACGCGCGTGTGGCCGCTCGCCTCCAGAAGCTGGAGGAGGAGCTCGCCGCGCTCGAGGAGGAGGGTGCCAAGGCCGACCAGAAGAAGAAGGTCAAGGACGCCGCCGAGAAGGAGATGGCGTCGATCCGCAAGGGCACCGACGACCAGATCACGCGTCTCGAGAAGGTGTGGGAGGACTTCCGCACGCTCGAGGTCGGCCAGCTCAAGGGCGAGGACGAGATCTTCCACGAGCTCCAGGACCGCTTCGGTCAGTACTTCGAGGCCCACATGGGCGCGGAGTCGATCAAGCGTCGCCTCGAGGCGTTCGACCTGGCGGCCGAGGCCGACAGCCTGCACCTGCAGATCTCCGAGGGCAAGGGCCAGCGCAAGATCCGTGCGATCAAGCGCCTGAAGGTCGTCAACTCGTTCCTGCAGACCGGCATGTCGCCGGCCTCGATGGTGCTCGACGTCGTCCCGGTGATCCCGCCGGAGCTGCGCCCGATGGTGCAGCTGGACGGTGGCCGCTTCGCGACCTCCGACCTGAACGACCTGTACCGCCGCGTGATCAACCGCAACAACCGCCTCCGTCGCCTGATCGACCTCGGTGCCCCCGAGATCATCGTCAACAACGAGAAGCGCATGCTGCAGGAGGCCGTCGACGCGCTGTTCGACAACGGCCGCCGCGGTCGCCCCGTCACCGGTACCGGCAACCGGGCCCTGAAGTCCCTGAGCGACATGCTCAAGGGAAAGCAGGGTCGCTTCCGCCAGAACCTGCTCGGCAAGCGCGTGGACTACTCGGGCCGTTCGGTCATCATCGTGGGTCCGCAGCTCAAGCTCCACCAGTGCGGTCTGCCCAAGCAGATGGCGCTCGAGCTGTTCAAGCCGTTCGTGATCAAGCGCCTGATCGACCTCGGTCACTCGCAGAACATCAAGGCGGCCAAGCGCGCCGTCGAGCGCACGCGTCCCGAGGTCTGGGACGTGCTCGAGGAGATCATCCGCGAGCGTCCCGTGCTGCTCAACCGCGCACCCACGCTGCACCGCCTCGGCATCCAGGCCTTCGAGCCGCAGCTCGTCGAGGGCAAGGCCATCCAGCTGCACCCGCTCGTCTGCGCCGCCTTCAACGCGGACTTCGACGGTGACCAGATGGCCGTGCACCTGCCGCTGTCGGTCGAGGCTCAGGCCGAGGCCCGCATCCTGATGCTCGCCTCGAACAACATCCTCAAGCCGTCGGACGGCCGTCCGGTGACCCTGCCCTCGCAGGACATGATCATCGGTCTGCACCACCTGACCACGGTCATCGAGGGTGCTGCCGGCGAGGGTCGCGTGTTCGGCTCGGTCGGCGAGGCGATCCTGGCCAAGGACGAGGGCACCCTCGATCTGCAGGCCAAGGTCCGCATCCGCATCCCGGGTCTCGCGTTCCTCGAGGGCGAAGCGCCCGAGGGCTACGAGCGCCACGGCCTCGTGGACGCGTCGCTCGGTCAGGCGATCTTCAACGACACGCTCCCCAAGGGCTACCCGTTCGTCCGCGAGCAGGCCGACAAGGGCAAGCTGTCGCAGATCGTGAACAAGCTCGCCGAGGAGTACCCGAAGGTGGAGGTCGCAGCATCCCTCGACCGCATCAAGGACGCCGGCTTCTACTGGGCCACCCGCTCGGGTGTCACCGTGGCGCTCAGCGACATCCTCACGCCGCCGAACAAGGGCGAGATCGTCGCGGGCTACGAGAAGCAGGCCGCGAAGGTCCAGGCGCAGTTCGAGAAGGGTCTGACCACCGACGCCGAGCGTCGTCAGGAGCTCATCAAGATCTGGACCGAGGCGACCGACGAGGTCCAGAAGGCGATGCGCGACCACTTCCCGGCCGACAACACCATCAACCGCATGGTCTCGTCGGGCGCCCGTGGTAACTGGCTGCAGATCCGCAACATCGCGGGTATGCGAGGCCTGGTGAACAACCCGAAGGGTGAGATCATCCCGCGCCCGATCATCTCCTCGTACCGCGAGGGTCTGTCGGTGGCGGAGTACTTCATCGCGACGCACGGTGCCCGTAAGGGTCTGGCCGACACGGCCCTCCGTACGGCCGACTCGGGCTACCTGACCCGTCGCCTCGTGGACGTCTCGCAGGATGTCATCATCCGCGAGGAGGACTGCGGCACGACCAAGGGCCTCGAGTTCACCATCGCCGCTCCCGGTGCCGACGGCGCGCTGGTGCGCGACGCGAACGTCGAGAACTCGGTGTTCGCCCGCACGCTCGCGGCCGACGCGGTCGACCCGCAGGGCGAGGTCGTCGCCTCGGCCGGTGAGGACGTCGGCGACGTGCTCATCGACAAGCTGGTCGCGGCGGGTGTCGAGTCCATCAAGGTGCGCTCGGTGCTCACGTGCGACTCGGCCGTCGGCGTCTGCGCGAAGTGCTACGGCCGTTCGCTCGCGACCGGCAAGATCGTCGACATCGGCGAGGCCGTCGGCATCATCGCGGCCCAGTCGATCGGTGAGCCCGGCACGCAGCTGACGATGCGTACCTTCCACACCGGTGGTTCGGCGTCGGCAGACGACATCACGCAGGGTCTTCCCCGCGTGCAGGAGCTGTTCGAGGCCCGCACCCCGAAGGGTGCGTCGCCGATCGCCGAGGCCGACGGCCGCATCACGATCGACGAGACCGACAAGGCCAAGAAGGTCATCCTCACGCCCGACAACGGCGACGAGCCGCACGTCTACCCGGTCCTGAAGCGCGCGACGCTCCTGGTCGAGGACGGACAGCACGTCACCGTCGGTCAGCCGATCCTGGTCGGCACGCTCGACCCCAAGGAGGTCATGCGTGTCATGGGTGCCCGCGAGGTGCAGAAGTACCTCGTGAACGGCGTCCAGGGCGTGTACCGCTCGCAGGGTGTGCCGATCCACGACAAGCACATCGAGGTCATCGTCCGTCAGATGCTGCGGAAGGTCACCGTGGTCGACCACGGTGACACCACGCTGCTCCCGGGTGAGCTGGTCGACTTCAAGAAGTACCAGACCATCAACCGCGAGGCGGTCGGCGAGGGCAAGCGCCCCGCGTCGGGTCGTCCCGAGCTGATGGGTATCACGAAGGCGTCGCTCGCGACCGAGTCGTGGCTGTCGGCCGCGTCGTTCCAGGAGACCACCCGCGTCCTGACGCAGGCGGCCATGGAGGGCAAGAGCGACCCGCTCATGGGCCTCAAGGAGAACGTCATCATCGGAAAGCTCATCCCCGCCGGAACGGGACTCGCGAAGTACCGCGATGTCACGGTCGAGGCGACGGAAGAGGCCAAGAGCGAGCGGTACCCCAACCGCATCTTCGCCTCGGACGGCGCGTACACGGACGCCGACCTGAGCTACGTCGACTTCGACAGCTTCTCCACGGACGGTTTCACCACCGACTACAACTGAGTCCCGGGTCTGAACGACCCTGACGCTCGAACGAAGGGCCCTGGCATCTGCCAGGGCCCTTCGCCGTGGCGGGGACGGATGCTGCGACTCAGCCGCCGACCGCCGCGCGAAGAAGGACCGGCCCCCAGGACCGGTCCTTCTTCGCTGGGCCGTCGATTACCTCAGGGTGATGTTCACCGTGTGCGTCTGGCCGTCGCCTAGGTCGATCCGCAGTTGGTACGTCCCGGCGCTCAGCGTCTTGGTGCCGAGGTTAAAGATGTACTGACCGGCTGTCGCGTCGTAGCGGAAGAGGTTGCCGGTGGTGGCGGCTGCGGTCGAGATCGCCTCCATTTCGGTTCCCGCACCCACGCCCGTGGTTCGCGTGACGTACAGCCGGGCGGCGAGGTTGCTGATGCCGGCGCTGACGCCCGTCAGCGCGAACTTCACGGGCACCGTGCTCCCGAGCTTGAAGACCGAGCTGCCGTTCACGTTGATCGGCTGCAGCACGTTCGACCAGGCAGCGGTCACCGTGACGGTGAACGACGTGTGCCCGGTGTTTCCGGCCGCGTCGGTCGCCGTGCACGTCACGGTGGTGGTGCCCAGCGAGAACACGCTCCCCGACGGCTTGTCGCAGCTGGCGGGGACGCTCGTGCCGTCGACGAGGTCGCTCGCCGTCGGGGCCGAGTACGCGACGGTCGCACCGGTGGCCGATGTGGCGGTGGCCGACTTGTTGTCGGGCACCGTCACCGCGGGAGCCGTGGTGTCGACGACCGTCACCGTGAACGTGTTGTCGCCCGAGTTGCCGGCCTTGTCTTTCGCGGAACAGGTCACGGTCGTCGGACCGAGCGGGAACACGGTTCCGCTGGCCTTGTCGCAGCCTGCCGTGACCGGCCCGTCGACGTCGTCGGAGGCCGTCACCCCGATGTAGCTCACGGTCGCGCCGTCAGCCCCAGTGGCCTCCTCGACGATGTCGGCCGGCACCGTGACGATCGGCTTGGTCTGATCCTGCACCTCGATCGTGAACTCGGCCGAACCGGTGTTGCCCGCACCGTCCTTGGCGGAGCACGTGACCGTGTTCACCCCGAGACCGAAGAAGCTTCCCGACGGCGGCGTGCAGGTGACGGGAAGGCCGCCGCTGACGATGTCGTGGGCAGTGGCGCCGCTGTAGACGACACCCGCAGCTCCCAGGGGCGAGGTGTTGCCGACTACCAGGTTTGCGGGCGGGGTCACCTCGGGCTTCGTCGTGTCGCGGACCGTCACCGTGAACTCGGCTTTGCCGGTGTTTCCGGCCGCGTCGGTCGCGGTGCACGTCACCGTGGTGGTGCCGAGCGTGAACGTGCTGTTCGTCGTCGGCGCGCAGGTCGGGGCGATCGGTCCGTCCACGATGTCGAGAGCCGAGGCATCGCCGTACGTCACCTTAGCGCCGTCGGGGCCCGTGGCCTCCGCCGCCACGTCGGCGGGTGCCGTCACACCCGGCGCGGTCGTGTCGCGTACGGTGATCGAGAAGCTCTTGTCCGCCGAGTTGCCGGCCGCATCGAGCGCCGAGCAGAGCACCTGGGTCGTCCCGAGATGGAACGTTGAACCCGGTGCCGGCGTGCACGCCGCCCGCACGTCGCCATCGACGATGTCGCTCGCCGAGGCGCTGAAGGTCACGACCGCGCCGTCCGCCGATGTGGCCTCTGCGGTGATGTCTGCCGGCACCTTCACGGTTGGAGCCGTGGTGTCTACAACGGTGATCACGAAGGAGTTCTCACCGGTGTTCCCGGCCTTGTCGGAGGCGGAGCAGGTCACCGTTGTGTCTCCGAGGGCGAAGAGCGTGCCGGACGCCGTGCTGCACGTCACCTTCACGTCGCTGTCGACATCGTCGACAGCACTCACGCCGCCGTAGGTCACCGTCGCGCCGTTCGCGCCCGACGCCTCGACCGAGAAGTTCGCGGGCACGGTCACGATCGGCTTGGTCGCGTCCTGCACCTCGACGGTGAAGGTCGCCGTGCCCTCGTTGCCGGCCTTGTCGGTGGCCGAGCAGGTGACCGTGGTGGTGCCGAGCGCGAAAGCGGTGCCGGACGCCGGGGAACAGGTCGCCGGCACGGCGCCGTCAACGAGGTCCTCCCCCGTCGCCGGGTCGTACGTCACCGTGGCGAGGTCGTTGCCGACGACGAGGTTGGAGGAGGTCGTGACCACCGGTGCGGTCGTGTCGGTGACGACCACATCGAAGGGTTCGCTGACGCCGGTGTTGCCCGCCTCATCGGTCGCCGAGCAGGTCAGCGTTGTCGTCCCGACCGGGAACGCGTCACCCGACGCGTAGGAGGTACCGCCGGCCGTCTCGCAGGTAGTCGCCAGGCCACCATCGACGGCGTCGAACGCGTCGGCCTGGAAACTGACGGGTGTCAGTGCGCCGGTCGCCTCCTTCGCTGCGGGCGCCGCGGCGGTGACCAGCGGCGTGGTGGTGTCGACGATGCTGTAGGTTACCGACGCCTTGGCGTTGAGCCCGCCGGCGTCGGTGTAATCGCAGGTTGCCGTCTGGCTGCCCAGGCCGTCGGCGGTGCGCGGCCCGGATAGGGTGCTGAGGCTCGGCGGGGGGCTGGAGCTGCCGTCCTCCTTGTCGGTCACGGTACAGATCGCGGCCGGCACGTTGCCGAACTCGTACGAGGCGCCGTTCGTAACGCCGGCGATCCCCACGGTCGGAGCGGTGTTGACCACGACCGGCGCCTTCACCGTCAGGGTGAAGGTCGCGGGGGTTGTGTCGTACCTGCCTGTCGGTCCTGAGTCAGTCACTGACACTGTGATCGTGTAGTTGCCGACCTTATTCGAACTGAAGCCGAAGTACTGGGGGGCTCCACAGCCGGTGTAGACCTTGCTTTCCGGCGTGACCGTGACGTCCGCCGGCGCGTCAACCGTCAGCGTCGCGGAGGTTCCGTCACTGGCAGGATTGCAACTGTTCAGCGGGTCGCCGTCCTTGTTGTTCTCGTTGTTGATCACGTAGCCGATGTTGGCTGTGTTGCCCTGGACGATGACGTTCTCGCCCGCCGCCGTCACCGTGTTCGTGACGATATCCGCGTGCGCGACACTCGGTACTGCGAACACGGCGAGTGCACTCGCCACCACCACCGCGATTGCCCGCGGCGCGCTCCAGCGTCGTGGCTCGGCGTGCGTCTCGCCCCTCGCAGATGAACGGATGAACAGCTTCTTCGACGTCATCGTCGAACCTCCCCCATGGTGCCCGGGTCGCTGGCTCGACGATGGGTCTGAGCACAACAGCGTGATTCGCTCCCACAGCGAATACCCCTCCGGTGGAGACTCTAGGTGAGGCGAACTCCGGAAGGCCATGGAAGCGGCTCAGGAAATCCTCAAGTTGAGCACCAGCCGACGCTCTGCGGCGGACGACCGCGCTCCCATCCAGGAACGGGGAAGGGCCCTGGCTTCCGCCAGGGCCCTTCCCCGTTCCCGGCACGGATGCCTCAGCCCAGGCGGTGTCGGCCCTCCGCGTCGTCCGGTCCCGTCGTCCCCGGCGTGCCGGTCGTCCCCGGCGTGCCGGTCGTCCGGGTCCCGGACCCGGTGGAGCCGGACCCCGAGACGTTCTCGGTCACACTCTCCTTGACGCGCTCCGCGGTGTCCTGCGCCTCCTGCGTGACCGTCTCCGCGGAGTCGACGGCGGACTCCTTCACCTGTTCCACCGCGTCCTGCGCAGGACCCTTGAGGTTCTGGGCGACCTCCTGCGCGGCATCCTTCGCCTCGCCCACCGCCTTGTCGACGAGCGGCTGCGCCCGGTCGCGCAGTGACGCGGCGAACCGCGTCTCGGATTCGGTCGTCGGAATCAGGCTGGCCACGAGGAACCCGACGCCGGCGGCGAGGAGTCCCACGACGATCGGCGCGCCCTGTGCCTTCTGCTTCGCCTTGTGCGGCAGGTCCTTCACGGCGTCGCCGGCGGCGTCCATCGCGTCTGCGACCGAGTGGCCGGCGGACGAGGCGGTGTCGCCCACGTCGTCGGCCACGCCCATCACCTGGCCCTTCATGTCGCCGAAGGCGCGACGGACCCGTGCGGTCTGGCGCTCCATGATCTTCGGCGGCGACACCTTGTCGGCGAGCGCATCGACATCGCGTCCGAGTTCGTCGCGCGTGATCTCGATGTCTGCGCGGATCTGGTCCGGGTTGCTCATCATCGGTTCTCCTCATTCCTCTTGAGTGCTTCGGGGATCTCCTTGACGGTCTCCACCGTCTGCGGCGCCCCTTGCACGGTCTTCAGTCGGTTCCGCCCGACGGCGTACAGGACGCCGGCGATGACGGCCCAGATGACGGCGACGATCACGGCCGACCAGCCGAGGCTGTCGATGAGATCGCCGAGCGCCCACCACAGGGCGACGCTCAGGAAGAACACGGCCATCACGGCCGCGTACCCGGCGCCTCCCAGCAGTCCCGCTCCCATGCCCGCCCGCTTGGCCGACTCCGAGAGTTCGGCTTTCGCGAGTTCGAGCTCCTTGCGCATCAGGTTCGACAGGTCGCGGGACACCTCGCCCACGAGGTCGCCCAGCGACGTGTCCGCCGCCTTCTGCTGCGACGGTGTGGGCATGTCGGTCATCGTCGTGCCTCGCCGCTCGGCGACCACTCGCCGTGCGCCGTCCCGGCCCCGCTCGACAGGGGATCGCCCGGTGCCTGATCGGCGAGGGCGTCGGCGATGGGCGTGGTCTCGTCGTGGGCGCCGCTGCCGACGCCGTCGGCTGCTGTGGCGGGGCCGGTCCGTTGGCCCGCCGTCACGCCCGGCGCACCCGCGGCGAGAGCCGGTCGCTGCGCGCTCGAAGCGCCACTGAGTCCGGCGCTCCCGTTGTGCGTGTCGGCCATGAGCGCCCGTGTCATCCGGCCGGCGACGATGCCTGCGCCGAGGGCGATCAGCAGGAAGGCGCCCGTGTGCCGACGAGCGTACCCGCGCACCTCCCGCACAACGTCGGCAGGTTCACGCTGCTCCAGCCACTCAGCGGCGCGGCGACTCTGCTGGCCGAGCGCGCGCACGGCGCTCGTGGTCATGCTGCGCGAGCTCGTGCCGGTGCCCGACGCCATCCCCTCCAGTTCCTCGCCGGTGCCGCGCAGGGCGTCGGCCGCCCGGCGCTGCTGGGTGGACGCCTGGTCGGCGAGCTGCACGCGCGTCTCGTCGAAGAATCCGCGGGCGGCGTCCTTCACGTCGTGCGCGACGCTCTGGATCTCGTCGCCCGCGACGCCGGCGACGTACATGGCGCCGGCGTCGACTTCGGCGATGGAGTCCGCGGCGCGCTCCTTCACCTCCGGCGTGTCCGGGCTCTGCCCGTCGGTCGATCCGTTGGCGCTGCGATCCGCGGCGGATCCGGTCTCGTAGGTCGACATGCTCCTGCTCCATCTCACCGGCGGCGTCGGGCCGGCGATGTGCCGGCCGGGGGATTCCGCCGTGGCGAACACCTTCCGCGAGGAATGACGAAAGCGAGGAGGGGGTCGAGTTCTGCGCCGCGGCGGAGTATGCTCCGGGTCCCGCCCGGCAGCTACCCGCCGCATACTCGAAGGGCCCGCGCGCGCCGCGGCGCAGCATCCGTCTCTCCGGCTTACCGTGGAGACGGAGGTGGGGGCCCCATGGCGAGGATCGGCGGACGCAACCCGTGGATCGCCGTGCCCGCGGGGATGCTGTGTGCCGCGGTCGTCGCCTCCCTCGTGTGGCTGGCGCTGCCGATGATCCCGGTGGCCGTCGCGTGGGTCGGCGACACGCTGCGCAGTGCCACCGCGCCGCGGCCCGAGGCGACGCCTGCGCAGACGCCCGCCCAGACCGCGGCGGACGGCGGCGCGATCGACTGCCGCACGCTGTACTCCGACGATCTCTGGAACGAGCTGACCTGGCGGGAGGGATCGCTGCTCAACCAGTCGATGGCGGCTCCCGCGACGACGGCGACGGCGTTCGCCGACGCCGCCGCCCCCGACGTGCTGGTGACGTGCACCTGGCGGTTCGACTCGGGCTCGATCGTCACCACGCTGTCGAAGGTCGACGCGGACGCCGCCACGATCGCCGAAGCCGCGCTGGCGGGCGACGGGTTCTCCTGCCGGACGGCGGACGGCGCCACCGTCTGCGATCGCACGCGGGGCGCGGTGCTCGAGGAGCACACCCTCCGTGGCGGGCTGTGGCTCGTGAGCGTCGAGACGGCGTGGCACCCCGAGGACTACGGCCCGCGGCTCGACCGCACGGTCTGGGGCTGACTCAGCCGAAGATGCTCGCGACGACGGCCGCCGTGTAACCGGCGGGCGCGAGGCCCGAGTACTGCGTGTCGATGAGGATGTCGTCGCGCCAGAACAGCGTGCGCCCGTCGGTGACCGGGTACGTCTCGTTCGGCCAGGTCTTCTCGCAGCGCGTGCCGCCATCGGGGGTGTAGCAGGTGTAGCCCTCGTCGGTGACGAGCGTGTTGAGCATGTCGAGCGCCGGCCCGCGCGACATGTACGAGATCGTGGTGACCAGCCCGGTCGTGTCGGCGGCGGGGTCGCGCCACACGCACACCAGGGCCCCGTCGGCCTGCGGTCCCGATGCGCCGAAGGCGGGGTCGTTGAGCGGCACGCCCTCGAGGCTCGTGAGCACGTCGGCGGTCAGGATCGCGCGGCAGTCATCGGGGATCTCCGCGCTCGCCGTAGGCGACGGCGTCGGCGTGGGCGTCGCCGATCCGGACGCCGACGTGGACGGTGTGGGCGTGAAGGTGAGTCCGCCCCCCGAAGGCGCGTCGGGTGCGCACGCCGTCAAGGCGGCGAGTGCGAAGAGGGTGGATGCCGCGACCGCGGCGACCCGGAACGCCCGTGGTGCCATGGGCTCAGGGTAGTGGTCGGGCGCGGATTCCTCCGGCACGCCTCCGTCGTGTGCGCGGAACCGCGGGCTACTCTGCCTCTGCGGGGATGAGCCCTGCGTGAGGAGTGCCTGCGATGAGTGACCCCAAGTCGTCCTACGGCGAGCCCGTCGACGAGCCCAACGGCGTCGACGACGTCGTCGGCCGTGCGAACGAAGGTCTCGCCGACGCAGAGGCCGCCAAGCGCGACGCGGTCGGCAGCGAGACTCCCGCCGCGGAGAGCCCCGCCGACGCCGACCAGGCGCCTGGCACCCCCGACTCCACTTCGAGCGCCGCCGAGGCGCCGTCGACCGCCGCCGAGGCGCCGGCCGCCGCCGAGCCCGATCCGTGGGACTCGCCGGAGGCCGCCTCGTTGGACTACACCTCGTCCGCCACGCCCGCTCGTGCCGCCGACGACTCGCCCACCGTCGTGGTCCCGCCGGCCGTGACGCCGAGCGAGCCCATCGTCGCCGAGCCCGCGGTCGTCGCTGCGGCCGCGGCCCCGCAGCCGATCTTCGTGCAGGCGCCCGAGGCTCCGCGTCCGCGCGGCAACCGCGCCGCCGCCGGGGCCATCGGCCTGCTCGCCGCCGTCGCGTTCGCCGTGCTCTACCTCGCGGTCTGGCTCGGCGTCGACGCGATCAAGGGCGACGTCACCGGCGCGAACGTCGGCACGACCGCCCTCGAGGCGCTGGCGACCTGGTCGCTCTGGGTGCCCGTGGTGGTGTTCTTCCTCGGCTTCTGGCTGCTCGGCGCCATCATCAACCGCGGCCGCTGGGGCCACTGGGTGGTCTTCGGCATCCTCGTGGGCGTCGCCGCGTACGGCGGACACATCCTGGGCGCACTGTTCCAGGCCCCGTTCTGGAACCTCACCGCCAGCGCGGGCGCCGAGCTCATCGAGGCGGAGTTGCTGACGCCGCTCGCGATCGCGGCGTTCATCATCGGCCGCGAGCTCACGATCTGGTTCGGTGCATGGGCCGCCGCGCGGGCGAAGCGCGTCACCGAGCTCAACATCGAGGCGCAGCGCGAGTACGAGCGCACGCTCGAGGCCGGCCCGCAGCTCGTCCGCGCGTAGGCCCCGTCCGCGTCGGCGCCCGCCGACGTAGGCTTGCGGCATGGCCGCTGACGGTTCGGACGGGCCGTCGCAGGGACCTGTGCGACCGCTTGTCGCCCTGGCCTTCGCGACGATGGGCTTCGTCGCGCTCCTCATCTTCGGACTCGGCATGACCAGTCTGGCGACGGGGGAGGACGTCATCGCGAGCCCCGGCCTCGGACAGGCCCCCGGGATCGCCGGCGTCGTGTGCGCGACACTCGCGTTCGCCGGCGGCCTGTGGGCCGCGATCGCACGCGCCTCGACCCCGACGGATGCTGCGGCCCCGACGGGCGGCGCCGCACCGGCTGCCGCGGGCCCGGGGCCGAGCGCCGGCGCCGGGGAGAGGCATCCGTCGTACTGGGGCGCCGCGTGGACGACCGCCGCGACCTTCCTCGCGTACCTCGGGGGAGTGTGGTTCGGCGCCGTGTTCACCGGCGCCGATCTCGGCGTCGCGACGGCCGTCGTCGGCCGCCTCGCGACCACGTGGTTCGGGTTCGTCGTCGCCGCGGTGGCGTTCGTGTCGTCGTGGGCGGGCATCGCGCTCGTGCGCACCCGTGCCCGCCGCCCGAGATGGCCGTGGGAGGACGAGTTCGACGAGTGATCCGGCAGCCCGGGGCGCCGCGAACACCCTTCATCGCAGCATCCGATTCCGGGAAGTCCGGACTTCGCCGGACTCAGTGCTCCCCCTCACGCGATGTCCGGACTTCGCAGGTTCGCGGCGTCGGCCGGGCAACGGCGCGGTCCGGACTTCGCAGGTCTTCGCGCGGCGAGCGCTGTGAGGTCCGGACCTCACAGGAGAGGGAACAGGGCAGGCGACCACGGAAATCCGCGCGGGCGCAGGGTCCGGGCACTAGCGTGGAACGCGTGGAGCGGTCGCTCGAGACCCAGGTCAGCCAGGCGGTGGACGCCTGGCTCGCGTGGGTGCCCCGCTGGGAGCCCGCGACGCACCACGGGCGGATCGCCCCCTGCCGCCGCTGCTTCGGGTCGCCCGTGCTCTCGGCCGCGGGCCTCGGCGCCGACGTGCCGCACGGTGTGCAGCACGGGCTGTCGACCCGCATCAAGACGATCGTCGACCGCTCGGTCGCCGAGTACACGGCGCTGAACCTGCCGATGCTGCAGGCCGAGCTCGATCAGCAGGCCGCCCGCAATCGCGCGCGCGCCTACCGCCCCGGCGAAGGACTCGATCCCGAGTTCGAGGGTCTGCCGATGGACCCCGATCCAGTGCCCGGCGCCCCGTTCCTGTTCACGATCGCGGGGCTCGCCGAGGAGGCCGACGCGCATGTGCCGGCGCTGCCCCCGCTGAGCGAGGAGGCCAAGGCGGCACTGCGCCAGGAGGTCGGGCTCGCCGACGACTACGCGAACATGGTCGGCCGCGAGGTGTGCACGATCCTGCTCCACCATCGCCTGCGCATCCAGGCCGCGGTGACCGAGTACGTCGAGCCCCAGATCGAGGCGATGCTCGCCGATCTCACGAAGTCGCTCGACGCACCGTTCGACCCCCACGACCCCGGCGAGGCTCCGCGGCTAGACTGACGCCGGCCCCGTCTCTGCGGCCGGTCCGGTGCCGGCCCGCCGCACGCGCTCCCACTGTCCACATCCTGCTCGCGATGCGGGTTCTCGGGAGGCGGGTTTTGTTAGCATGACCGGGTTTGTTGTCGCTCCGGCGACATGGGTCTGACGGTATCGGACGGCGGGGAGGTGTGCGGGTGGCTGCACGGCTTCCTTCGGCGCCTCCGATCCTCCCCGGGCTCGCCTATATCCGCCCGCTGGGTTCCGGCGGCTTCGCGGACGTCTTCCTCTACGAGCAGGACATGCCTCGCCGCAATGTCGCGGTGAAGGTCATGCCGAGCGACGTGCGCGACCCGGAGCTGCGGCGCATGTTCAACGCCGAGGCCGACGTGCTCGCGCACCTGTCCGCCCATCCCTCGATCGTGACGGTCTATCAGGCGAGCATCTCCGCCGACGGCCGCCCGTACATCGTCATGGAGTACTGCCCGGGCTCGCTCGCGCAGCGGTACCGGGTCGAGCGCGTCCCCGTCGACGAGGTCCTCGCCATCGGCGTGCGCATGGCCAGCGCGCTCGAGTCCGCGCACCGCGCCGGACTCATCCACCGGGACGTCAAGCCGAGCAACATCCTCATCACCACCTTCGGCACACCCGTGCTCGCCGACTTCGGCATCTCGGCCTCGCTGCAGCGCAAGAGCGGCGGCGAGGTGCTCGCGATGTCGATCCCGTGGAGCGCTCCCGAGGTCGTCGCCGAACAGACCAGCGGCACCGTGACGAGCGAGGTGTGGAGCCTGGGCGCCACGGTCTACTCGCTCCTCGCGGGCCACAGCCCCTTCGAGCGCCGCGAGCGCGGGCAGAACACCAAGGAGCTGCTGCGCAAGCGGATCGCGCGCGCCACCTACGTCGAGATCCCGCGGGCCGACGTCCCGGCGTCGCTGCAGGCCGTGCTGGCGACCGCGATGAGCCGCGACCCCGGTCGCCGGTACGACTCGGCCCGGGCGTTCGGCGAGGCGCTGCGCGACGTGCAGTCGGGGCTCGGCCTCTCGCCGACACCGCTCGAGATCCCCGATGCGCAGTGGTCCCCGGCATCCGCCCCCGTCGATTTCGGGGACTCGGCGCTGCGAGGACCCGCGCGCTCGCACGTGGAGCGCGACCTCACCCGCAAGACGCGCTCCGGGACGGGTGTCGCACAGCTCGCCCGCGACGAGGACACCGAGATCTCGGCGCCCGCCCGTCGGCGCGGTCACGTCGTGCTGCCCTGGGCCATCGGCATCGGAGCGGGGATCGTCGCCGGCGCCGGCGCGGTCGTCGTGGCGCTGATGGCGGCGGGGGTGCTCTGATGCGACGCGGCACCGTCGCCGGCATCGTCGCCGCCGGCGCGGTGGTGGCCACCGTCATCGGCGTCAGCATCGTGTGGCCGGGGCTCGACGCGCAGGAGACCCCCGACGTCGACACCGCGGTCTGGGCGCTGCAGACGGGCGACGGCCGCCGCTACGCGCGGGTGAACACCTCGGTCGGCGAGCTCGACACGGTGCGCAGCATCAGCAACCCCGACCAGGTGGTGCAGACGGGGGATGCCGCGTACCTCTTCAGCGACAGCTACTCGACGCTCACGCGCATCGACGCCGCGATGCCCGCCGATCTGGACGAGGAGGCGCTGCAGTCCTCGCAGAAGACCCCGTCCGGCACGACCGAGGCCGTGACCGCCGGAGACTGGGTCGCCTACCTCACCGACTCGGGCGCCGTCTTCGCGGGACGCCTTTCGAGCGGCACCTCGTCGCAGCTCGATCCGTTCGGCGCGGACGACGAGAACGCCCCGCAGTACACCGCCGAGGCGATCGCCGTCGACGAGCGCGGCATGCTGTTCGCGTACTCGAGCGCCGACGCTTCGGTGCTGCGCTACGACATCGGCGAGAGCCAGGTGCGCGCGCGCGACGCGTTCGACCAGAGCGGCATCGACACGCCGGCCATCACGGCGGCGGGCGACACGTGGGCGGTGGTCGACACCGAAGACGGCGAGGTATGGCTTCGCGGGCAGGATGCCGCCGCCCAGTCGCCGACGACGGGTGCGGTGGTCGTCGGCGCACCGGACGCGCAGGGCACCGCCGTCTATCTCGCCGACGAGACCGGGCTGGTTGAGGTGCCGGCCGACGGGTCGGCCATGCTGACCCCGGTCGGAGACGGTGCAGGAACGGTGCTCGGCACACCCGCGCAGCCGGTCGCGCACGGCGGCGAGACCTACGCGGCATGGCTCGGCCAGGGCGACGCGGGCGGTCTGCTGTGGCGCTCGAGCGGCGCCACCGCGCGGCTCGGCTACGGTGACGAGACGATGGGCGACCAGCAGCGCCCCGTATTCGTCTCGAGCGACTCCGCGGTCATCCTCAACGACACCCGCTCGGGGTGGGCCTGGTCGGTGCCCGACGGCGCGCTGATCCCGTCGAGCCAGGACTGGAGCCTCGACGACCGCACCGACCCCGACGCCGTTCCCAGCGAAGAGCAGCTGCAGGTCGTGCTCGATCCCAAGCCGCCGATCGCCGAACCCGACGCGTTCGGCGTGCGTGCGGGCGCCCTCGCCTCGCTGCCGGTGCTCATGAACGACCACGACCCGAACGAGGACGTCCTCACGATCGACCCGGCGTCGATCACCGGGCTCGACCCCGCGTTCGGAACCGTGTCGGCGACCGACGACGACCAGCGCCTCGCCCTCCGGGTGCAGCCCGGCGCGACGGGATCGGCGACCTTCTCGTATGCGGTCACCGACGGCACCAGCGAGAACGGCCTGAAGTCCGACCCGACCTCGGTCACGGTGACGGTGGCGGACGACGCCGCCGACTCGGCGCCGCAATGGTGCGGCGTCGAGCGATGCCTGGTCGAATGGCCCGAACCGGAGGTCGCCCGGGGCGGCACGGTGACGGTGCCCGTGCTGCCGGGTTGGGTCGACCCGGAGGGCGACCCCCTGCTGCTCCTGTCGGTCCAGAACAAGAGCGGCGTCGGCAGCGTCGCGGCGACGCCCGGCGGCGACGTCGTCTATCAGCACGACGATGCCGGCGACGGCGGAGAGCAGCTCGTCGAGCTGGAGGTGACGGTCGCCGACACCCAGGGCGAGACGACCGCGAAGCCGCTCACGATCACGGTGTCGCCGCAGCCTCAGCTCGCGGCGCAGTCGTTCGCCGTGACCGACACCGTCGCCTCCGGGATCACCGTCGACGTCGCCGAGCACGTCACGGGCACCGCGGGCACCCTGTCGCTGGAATCGGTGCGGGTGCTCGACGATGCCGCGGCCACTGCGACGGCCGTCAGCGGCTCGACCTCGTTCGACTTCGCGGCGAAGAGTCCGGGCACGTTCCGCGTCGACTTCACGGTGACCGACGGCGTGAGCGAGGCGAGCGCCACGGCCCGCATCACCCTGCTGCCTGCCGACGCGCCGGCGCAGCTGGCCACGTCGCCGGTGGTCGCGTTCGTGCACCCTCAGCAGGACGCGACGCTCGAGATCTTCGACGCGGTCTCGAACCCGACACGTCGCGTGCTGCTGTTGAGCGACGTCGTCGGGCGGGCGGACGACGGCGCCACGCTGTCGGTCGACGGCGTCGGCCAGAACCACCTCCGTGTGTCGGGGACCACCGCCGACGGCGCCGCCGGACGACTCGGCACCGTCTCGTACGTGGTGAGCGACGGCACGGAGGACGCGGGCGCGAGCGTCGAGGGAGAGGCGACGGTGTACCTGCTGCCCCCCGCGCCGGAGCTCGCGCCGATCGCCGTCGACGATGCCGTGATGGTGCGCGCCGGCGCCCAGATCGACATCCCGGTGACGGGCAACGACATCTCGCCCGCCGGCGGCAGGCCGACGCTGAACCCGGCCTCGGTGCGCTCGTCGTCGGAGGGCGCGCTCGCGTTCGCGTCGGGCGACCTGCTGCGCTACCTCGCCCCCGACGAGCCCGGGCAGTACGCGATCGAGTACTCCGTGTTCACGACGGGCGCCCCGGCGCTCGCCGACACCGCGACGGTGCGGGTGACGGTGATCGACGCGGAGGCGAACCGCGCCCCCACCGCCGACACGCTCGAGGGGCGCGTGCTCAGCGGCCAGTCGACCCTCCTCGAGTTCGACGACTTCGGCGCCGACCCCGACGGCGACGTCGTGACCCTCGACCGGATCGTCGAGCAGCCCGCCCGGGGCGCCGCCACCATCACGGCCGACGGCGGATCGATCATGTACACCAGCGTGCCCGGCGACAGCGGCCAGGTGTCGTTCCGCTACCGCGTCGTCGACGCGTTCGGTGCGACCGCCGACGGGACGGTGCGCATCGGCGTGCTCGACAGCCAGGCCAACCCGAGTCCGGTCACGTTCACCGACTACGTGCAGGTGCAGGCAGGTGCGGGCAACACGATCCGCGTCAGCCCGCTCGCCAACGACGTCGACCCGACCTTGGGCGAGCTGCGGGTCACCGGCATCCGCCCCGACGTCCCGGCGACGCTCGTGGACGGCAGCGACAATCCCGAGTTCGCACGGCTGGACGAACAGATCGTGGGCGCGGACGACACCACGGTCCGGATCGCGGCGGGGGACGAGCCCGCGACGATGTCGTATCTCTATGACGTCGAGTCCTCGTCGGGGAACACGGGACGCGGCCTCATCGTGGTGCGCGTGGTACGCGAGAACGTCCCCGACTTCCCGGTCGTCGCCGACACCAACCTCACCGTCGAGACCCGTGAGGACTTCCCCCGAGGAGTCGACGTGCTCGGCGGCAAGGTCACCTGGTCGGGCGGCGACGTCGACGACCTCGAGCTGTCACTGTGGGGCGATCCGGACGGCGTCTCGGTGCGAGGCTCGCAGCTGCGGGGCGAACTGCCCGAGACCACGCGGCTGATCCCGTTCGCGGTCACCGGTGAGGGCACCGCCGGCGAGGTGACGTCGTACGGCTTCCTCCGCGTTCCGGGCGAGAACGACCTGGCGCTGACGCTGCGCGCGAACGCCGCCCCGCCCGAGGTCACAGAGCTCGAGTCCACCACCTTCGACATGGCGGACCTCGTCGCGCGCCCCCGGGGCGCGGTGGTCGAGCTCGGAGAGGACGTGCGGGCATCGGGCGCTCGTCCTGAGGCCTCCTGCACCGTCGAGTCGGGCACCGTCGTGCGCTACGACGCGGGGTCGGGTGCACCGTGGGTCGACGCCTGCCAGGTCCCCGTGCGCCTGACCGGCCAGGAGGACTGGACCTACCTTTCGGTGCCGATCGTGGTGCTGCCGCGCGACCCGCAGCCCGAGCTCCGGCCGGGATCCATCACGGTCGGGCCCGGTGAGAGCGCGACCTTCGACCTCCAGAACATGACCACGTGGCAGCTGCGCCCGGACTGGGACGGGATCGTCTACGCGACCGAGCACGCCGGCACTGCGTTCGAGGTCACGCAGGAGGGCTCCATCGTGACCGTGACCGGGGCGGACCGTGCCGTCCCGGGCTCCGAGGAGGCGGTGCTCGTCTCCGTCACGAGCCACCCCTCGGTACCCCCTGCGCGGCTCATCCTCCGCGTCGGCGCCGCTCCGTCGACGCTTCCGCAGGGCGGCTCGGTCGTGCAGCAGTGCTCGCAGGGCGGAGGGTCGTCGTGCACGATCCCGGTGATCGGCGCGGGCGGCGAGGTCAACCCGCTGCCCCGCACTCCGCTCGAGGTCGTCGGCGTGCGTCCGACGGGCGCGTGCGCCGGGGTGGGCTTCCAGGTGGCGTCGGCGACGTCGATCACGGCGACGTGGACGACGGATGCCCCGGGTGCGACGTGCACCGCCACCTTCTCGGTGCGCGACGCCCAGGGCCGCGTGACGAACGCCGAGCGCGACGGCCGCGTGCTCCTCGACCTGCTCGGGTTCCCGAAGGCACCCGCGAGTATCACCCAGACCGCATATGCCGATGGATCGGTGACGATGAGGATCGATCCGGGCGAGGCCCGGCTGGCGTACCCCGCGCTCACCGGCTTCGTCATCCGCTCCGGCGGGCAGGAGGTGGCGCGGTGCGCCGCGGACGGCGTGTGCCCCGCGGTCCCCGCACCGAACGGCGAGCAGCGCACCTACGACGCCTGGGCCGTCAACGCCGTCGGCGAGTCGAAGGCGGGCGTGCGCACCGTCGCGTGGGCATACGACGCGCCGCTCCCGCCGACCAGCGTGATCGCCGCCCCGGTCCCCACCGGTGACGGTGCGGGCGGCATCGTGTCGCTGGTCATCGACGGCATCGAGGCCGGTGAGACCGGCAGCCTCGAGATCGCGAGCCCCGCCGGCGAGACGGTTCGGGTGCCGGTGAGCCGCAACCAGACCCGCGTCGAGGTGCCGTGGTTCCGCGTGGGCAGCAACACCGGCACGATCGTGACCATCACCCCCTACTCGCGCTTCGACCTGCCGCCCGGGCTGGGCGGCAGCGCGTCGGGTGGCGCCGCGACCGTCCAGACCAACGGCATCGGCAGCCCGCTGTCGCCGCAGCTGACTCTCAGCTCGGTGTCGAACGGCGACGGCACGGCGACGGTGACCGCGCGCGCCTCCGCGCAGCGCAACGGCGACGGCTCGGCACTGCGCTACGGCATCGTGCAGGACGGCCAGCGCTGCACGGTGACCGAGGACGGCGCGACGGCGACCTTCCCCGGCCTCACGGACGGCGAGGAGTACACGTTCCGGGCGTGCGTCGAGTCGTGGGACGACGGCGCGTCGTTCGGCCGCGCCGAGATCACCCAGAGCGTGCGCGCCTTCCAGTCCGGCAGGGCGCCGCAGGGCTGGACGTTCGTCGTCGACGGCACGCCGAGCGTCCAGTCGCAGCGCGCCGACTGGGTGATCCGCCAGAACCCGACTTCGGCCGAGCGGCTCCCCAACCGCAATCACGCCGAGTTCCAGGGCTGGGACCCCGGCAGCACGGTCTTCGGCCAGGACCCCGGCATCCAGGTGCGCTACGTGCACGACTTCTGGGGCACGGCCACGGCGTGGTCGACGGTGACGCCGCGCGCGGACAGCGCCCCGTACCAGGTTCAGGCCAACTGGACCGTCACCTCGTGCGTGGGGGGAAGCCCGCTCACGTACCGCGGTCAGTCCTCGAACGCGCCGAACGGCTCATCGGCGGCGTTCACGTTCGGCAATGCCGGCCTGCGGTACTACGACAAGCAGGACCGCCTCCTCACGCACAACGCCGGCACGTGGGACGTGCCGCAGGGCGCGGTCCGCGTCGAGGGCATCTCGGTGTCTGTGAACTGGGACTCCCAGGGCTGGGGCCTCGCCCCCGCGAGCACCGAGTTCTCGGCGATCTGCCAGCCCGGCAACCCGGAACCGCCGCCCACACCCTGAGCGGCAGCATCCGCTCTCTCCCCGATCTTCCCCACACGACGAAGGACGACACCGCATGACGATCACGCAGGAGCAGGCCGACTGGTTCGCGCAGACGTTCGGGCAGATTGCCGACAACGTCGAGCGCGCCGTCCTCGGCAAGCGCCACGTCGTCGAGCTCGTGCTCACCGCGATGCTCAGCGACGGGCACGTGCTCCTCGAGGACGTGCCGGGGACCGGCAAGACGTCGCTGGCGCGGGCGATGGCGCAGTCGGTGCAGGGCACGAACACGCGCATCCAGTTCACGCCGGACCTGCTGCCGAGCGACATCACGGGGCTCAGCGTCTACGACCAGAAGGAGGGCGTGTTCGAGTTCCACGCCGGCCCGATCTTCGCGAACATCGTGCTCGCCGACGAGATCAACCGCGCGAGTCCGAAGACGCAGTCCGCCCTCCTCGAGGTGATGGAGGAGGGGCGCGTCACGATCGACGGCGTCTCGCGGGAGGCGGGCGTGCCGTTCCTCGTGCTCGCGACGCAGAACCCCGTCGAGCAGGCGGGCACCTACCGTCTGCCCGAGGCGCAGCTCGACCGCTTCATGATGCGAACGTCGCTGGGCTACCCCGACCATGCGGCGACCGTCCGCATCCTCGACGGGGCGGCCGTCTCGACCGCCGAGCTCACGCCGATCATCACGCCGCAGGCGCTGGTCGGCATGGCCGACCTCGCCGCCGATGTCTACGTCGACGCGCTCGTGCTCGACTACATCGCCCGCCTGGTCGACAGCACGCGTACGGCCGACGAGGTGCGCCTGGGTGTCAGCATCCGCGGCGCGCTCGCCCTGACGCGCGCCGTCCGCACGCGGGCCGCGTCGCAGGGCCGCACCTACGCGACGCCCGACGACGTCAAGACGCTCGCCGTGCCCGTGCTGTCGCACCGCCTGATCCTGCACCCCGAAGCCGAGTTCGACGGCGTCACCCCCGAGACCGTGGTCGGGCAGGTGCTGCTCGACGTGGCACCGCCCTCGAGGCGCGAAGCGGTATGACGAGCCCCGAGCGCCGCGGCGGCGCCACCGGGGCGGTGGAGCCGCGCATCACGCGCACCGTCCAGTCCACCGGCACGACCGGCCGCACGCACGTGACCGCCACGGCCACGAGCGTCGGCGAGTCGCGCCGCGGACGCGCCTTCGTGCGCGCCGCCGTGTGGTGGACCGGCGCGTGGCGGGCGGCGGGCTCGGGCATCACGACCGCGGCCGAGTGGGCCGCTCAGACCATCCGGCCGGCGGGAGCCCTGGTGGCCCTTGCGGCGACCGTGGGACTCGTCCTCGGGATCGTCTTCGGCTGGGTGGAGTTCATGGTCGCGGGCGCGGCATCCGTCGTGCTCATCGTCGCCGCCGTGCCCTTCCTGTTCGGCGCGCGCGCGTACGACGTCGACCTTTCGCTGACGCACGAGCGGATCGTGGCCGGCGAGGGCGTCACCGGCCGCATCGACGTGCGCAACGACGGCCACCGCACCGCGTTGCCGGGCCGCATCGACATCCCGGTCGGGGCCGGCCTCGTCGAGTTCGGCGTGCCGCTGCTGCGACCTGGGAACGCCGTCGAGCAGCCGCTGGACATCCCCGGCCTCCCGCGCGGCATCGTCCGGGTCGGTCCGGCGACCACGGTGCGCAGCGACCCGATCGGGATGCTGCGCCGCGAGCACGCGTTCCACGACGTGCACGACCTGTACGTCCACCCCCGCACGGCCGCGCTCCCGTCCACGAGCGCGGGGCTCATCCGCGACCTCGAGGGCGCTCCGACGCGCCGGCTGGTCGACGCCGACATGTCGTTCCACGCCATCCGCGAGTACGCTCCCGGCGATTCGCGCCGCCAGATCCATTGGCGGTCGACGGCCAAGACCGGGCGGCTGATGGTGCGTCAGTACGAGGAGTCGCGGCGCTCGCGCATGGCGGTGGTCCTCGCGGTCGCCGCAGCCGAGTACGCGGACGCCGACGAATTCGAGCTTGCCGTGTCGTGCGCGGCGTCGCTGGGCCTGCGCGCCGTCCACGACGCACGCGACGTGCAGATCGTGACCGGCTCCGAGATCCCGCGCGTGGTGCGCGGGCGACTGCGCGCGATCCGGCACATCCCCGCCGCGGCGCCGCGCCCCATGCTCGACGGCTTCAGCGGCGTCGAGCTGCTCGAGAGCACGATGCCCGTCGGCGAGGTGTGCCGCCTGGCCGCGGAGTCGGGCGAACGGCTGTCGATCGCGTTCGTCGTGGTCGGCTCGCGCGTGCCGCTGACGAGGCTGCAGCAGGCTGCCCTCGCGTTCCCGGCCGACACCGCGGTGGTCGGCCTCATCTGCGACGAGCGCGCGCACCCGCGCATGCAGCCGCTGTCGGGCACGACGGTGCTCACCGTCGGGACTCTCGAAGACCTCTCGGGCCTGCTGCTGCGGGGAGCGACATCGTGAGCGGGCCGATCCCCGTGATGGAGCGGATGGATGCCGCGCCCCGCGGCGCGTCCGACGCCATCGGCGTGCGCGCGCCCCGGTTCGTCGCCCGCGTGGGGGTCGGCGCCGGGTTCGCCGCGGTGATCGCCGTCGTCGCGGCCGTCGCCGCGTGGCCGATCTACCGCTCGGGCACCTTCGCGCTGCTCGTGCTGGTCGGCACCCTGGTCGGCGCCGGGATCGCCGCCGTCGTGTGGTGGCGCCGCTGGAGCGGCTGGACCGCGGCCGGTGCGCTGGCGCTCGCGGTGCTGATCCTCGGCGTGCCGCTCGCGGTGCCCTCGCGCCTGGGCGCGCCCGAAGACTTCGTGCGGGGCCTGGGCGAGCTGGCCACCGGCCTGGTGCTCGGCTGGAAGGACCTCGTCACGGTCGAGCTTCCGGTGGGCTCGTACCGCAACCTGCTCGTCCCGGCGCTGGTCGTGTTCCTCATCGGAACCTGCACCGTCTTGCTGCTGGCCTGGCGGGAGGATCGCGCGGCCTACGCCGCGGTTCCGGTGGCGCTCGGGATGGTGACCTTCGGGCTCTTCTTCGGCCGTGCGACCGTGAGCTCGCCGCTCGCGGTCGGCCCCGTGTTCCTCTACGCGCCCGTCGAGACCGCGGTCGGCGTCTCGGCCCTCGTGACGTGTCTGCTGTGGCTGGCGTGGCGCACCCACGACGAGCGCGTCCGCGCACTGCAGCGGGCCGCGGCATCCAGCGGCGTCCGCATCTCTCGCCGCCCCTCCGCGGCCGACCGTCGTCGCACCGCGCTCGGTGCCGGCATGGTCGCGGTCGCCCTCGTGGTCGCGGTGGCGGTCGTGCCGTTCGCCGCGCGCGGCGTGGAACGCGAGGTGCTGCGCTCGGCCGTCGGCCCCGACATCGACCTGTCGGCCGAGGTGAGTCCGCTCTCGCAGTACCGCGCGCTGTTCGTCGACGCCCGCGCCGACGAGGTGCTGTTCACGGTCGAGCCGGTGGTGACCGACGGCGTCGTCGGTGCGCTTCCCGAGCGCGTGCGCCTCGCGACCCTCGACGCCTACGACGGCGAGGTCTTCCGGTCGGGCGGCGAGGGCGCCGTCGACGCCGGCCGGTTCGTCCGCGTGCCGTCGGCCCTCGACGCCGGCGAGGGCACCGAGGTCGCGGCGCGGATCGAGATCGACGCGTGGGACGGGATCTGGATGCCGACCGCCGGCCGACTCGAGGCGGTGGCGTTCGACGGCGACCGCTCCGCCTCGCTGGCGGACCGGTTCTACTACAACGCGTCGGCCTCGGCCGGGGTGCAGACCGCCGGGGGAGGGTTCGAATCCGGCGACGCGTTCGTCGTGCGCGGCATCGAGCCCGAGGCTCCGGAACTCGACGAGCTCGACGCGCCGGGGAACCCGGGCGGTGTGGCCGCCCCCGACAGCCTCCGGACGTGGATGGACGAGCACGCGGTCGGCTCGGCCGGCTCGGCCCTCGCGGGCCTGGTCGCGCTGCTGCGCGAGCGCGGTTACCTCAGCCACGGCCTCGACGAGGGGGTGCAGGAGCCGGCCTGGGCGGCGGCCCTGCCCGACTACGCGTTCCAGCCCAGCGCCTCGGGCCACTCGCTCGCCCGCGTCGACACGATGTTCGCGCGCCTGCTCGAGCGTGAGACCGATCAGAGGGCCGTGGCATCCGGCAACTACGTCGCGGCGATCGGGGACGACGAGCAGTTCGCCGTCGCGGCGGCGCTGATGGCACGCGAGCTCGGCTTCCCGTCGCGGGTGGTGCTGGGAGCGCGACTGTCCGCGGCGGAGCCCGATCTCGCGACGTGCGACGAGGGAGCCTGCCACGCGCAGGACCTCACGGCGTGGACCGAGGTGCAGTCGGCGGCGGGCGAGTGGGTCGCGGTCGACGTGACCCCGCAGCATGCGCAGTCGCCGAGCCTCGACACGACCGAGCAGCGCGACCCCGAGAACGTCACCGAGGTGCGCCCCGATTCGGTGGAGGAAGTCGTGCCGCCGGACCCCACGCAGGAGGACTCCGCCGCCGATCGCCCGGCCGACGAGGACGCCGGCGCCGACCTGGCGTGGCTGTGGCCGATGCTGCGGATCGGCGGCATCGTGCTCCTGGTGCTCGTGCTCGCGCTCGGGCCCTTCCTCATCGTGATCGGCACGAAGGCCGCCCGCCGCCGCTCCCGCCGGCACACCGGCACACCGGCGAGCCGCATCGCGGGCGGCTGGGACGAGTACGTCGACGCAGCGCTCGACAGCGGGCGCGCGGCATCCCGGACCGCCACCCGCAGCGAGCTCGCCGCAGCGTTCGCGACGCCCGCGGGGGCGGCGCTCGCACGAGACGCCGACCGCGCCGTGTTCTCGCACGCGGACCACTCGGCCGACGCCGCGCGGCGCTACTGGGAGATCGTCGACGGGGAGCGACGCGTTCTGCGCCGGGAACGAGGTTTCTGGCGCGGGGCGCTTGCGACCGTATCGTTGAGATCGTTGTTCCGTCCGACGGCGCCCGAACCGGGTGGCCGCACGCGATTCTCCGAGAGGGGGAGACGACGGGCCGAGCCCGTGCGTCCTACGCCATGAACGCCACAGATGCCACTGCAGCCGTCTTCGGCACGCTGATCAGCCTGCTGCTGTTCGCGGGTCTCTACGTCTGGACCGCGCTCGCACTGTCGGCGGTGTTCCGCAAGTCGGGCGTCGAGGCCTGGAAGGCGTGGGTGCCGGTCCTCAACACCATCGTGCTCCTGCAGCTCGCGGGACTCTCCCCGTGGCTGGTCGTCCTCGCGTTCGTCCCGTTCGTCGGCGTCGTGTTCCTGGTGGTCTGGGCGATCGCGCTGTACCGCGTCAACGTCGCCTTCGGCTTCGGTGCCGGCATGACCGTCCTCGGCTTCCTGCTGTTCCCGGTCTGGGCGTCGATCGTCGGCTGGGGGAGTGCGCGCTGGGTCGGACGCGAAACGGATGCTGCGACCGCCCGCGCGCCCTTCGGCGCCGGCGTGCGGCGCAGTCCGGGCGATACGGCGACGCTTCCTCCGCTGCCGCCGTTCCCGGCTCCTGCTGCACGGACCGAGGGGGCCGCGTCTCCTGCTGCGCCGACGGCCGTCCCGCCGCCGCCGACGAGCGCC
>NZ_JBDGJU010000034.1:0-38534 GCF_057656735.1 Microbacterium sp. Soil_C_42 | reverse complement strand
CGCGGCGCGGTCCGCGAACCGCGCGGGGGAGATCCGCAGCATGCTGTCGGGCACCGCGGCAGCGCCTGCGGGGCTGGCCCTCGACCCAGACCTGCGCTGGGCGTGGCTCATCGCGCTGGCCGCCACGGGGCGCGCGTCGGCCGAGGATGCGGATGCCGAGCTCGCGAGCGATCCGTCGGCACAGGGACACCTGGCCCACCGGACCGCGCTGACCGCCCGGCCGGACGCGGCCGTGCGCGCGGCGGCCTGGTACGCGGCCTGGGACGACGAGAGCCTGAGCAACGACCACCTCGCCGCGGTGATCGCCGGCGTGCGCGCAGGCGACCGCCGTGACCTCATCGCCGACTTCGACGACGAGTACTTCGCGCGGATCCGCCCGACGTGGGCCGCCCGCAGCATCGAGATCGCACGCCGACTCGTGGTCGGTCTCTTCCCCGCCGCCGAGTCCCTCGACCGGGTCGATGCGTGGCTGGACCGGAATCAGGATGCCCCGGCCGCGCTGCGCCGCCTGGTGATCGAGCAGCGCGACGGCCTCGCACGGGATCTGCGCGTGCGCGCCGCGCAGCCGGCGGCGCACTGAGGAGCCGAACCCTCCCACGACGCAGGCGACCCCGCGCACGCCCGGGGTCGCCTGCGAGTGGACGTCAGCTCGCGATGCCCTTGATCACCGGGTGGTGGAAGGTGTCGCCGAACGCACGGTCGGACGCGCCCTCGCGGTCGAGGTAGGGCGATGCGCCGCCGTCGATGAACGGCCAGCCCGCGCCGAGGATGAGGCAGAGGTCGATGTCCTCGACCTCGGGGACCACGCCCTCGTCGAGCATGAGCTTGATCTCCTGCGCGAGGCCGTCCTGCACGCGGCGGAGGATCTCGGCGGCGGGAGCCGGCGACGAGCCCACCGCGGGCCTGAGCGTCTTCTCCGCGGCCTTGGTCCAACCGGTCACGCGGCCGCCCTTGTCCTTCTCGACGACCTCGGAGAGCTCCGCGAGAGCGTGGAAGTTCTCGTTCGCGTAGAAGCGGTCGGGGAAGGCGTGCACCATCGTGTCCTGCACGTGGGCAGCGACCTTCCAGCCGACGAGGTCGATGAGCTGGAACGGTCCCATCGGCAGCCCGAGGGGCGCGAACGCCTTCTCGACGTCGGCGACCGGGGTGCCCTCGTAGACGGCGCGCGCCGCCTCGCCCATGACCTTGGCCAGGAGGCGGTTGACGACGAAGCCCGGCGCGTCGGCGGTGAGCACCGCGTTCTTGCCGAGGTTCTTCGCGACCACGAACGCGGTCGACAGCGCAGCGTCGGAGGTGTGCGGCGT
The DNA here is from genome assembly GCF_057656735.1 of Microbacterium sp. Soil_C_42. NCBI lineage: Bacteria > Bacillati > Actinomycetota > Actinomycetes > Micrococcales > Microbacteriaceae > Microbacterium > Microbacterium sp. Soil_C_42. The sequence goes on along the minus strand of NZ_JBDGJU010000034.1, from coordinate 37,230 downwards.
CTTCACGATCTCGATGAGCGGCATCACCGCCACCGGGTTGAAGAAGTGGAAGCCGACGAGACGCTCCGGGTGGGCCAGCTTCGCGCCGATCTCCTCGACCGACAGCGACGAGGTGTTGGTCGCGAGGATCGCGTCCTCGGCGATGATCTGCTCGATCTCGCCGAACACCTGCTGCTTCACGCCGACCTCTTCGAAGACGGCCTCGATGACGAAGTCGCAGTCCGCGTAGAGGCTCTTGTCGGTCGTGCCGGTGACCAGGGCGCGCAGCTTGTTGGCGGAGTCGCCGTCGAGCCGGCCCTTCGCCTCGAGCTTGCCTATCTCGTCGTGGATGTAGGCCACGCCCTTGTCGACGCGCGCCTGATCGAGGTCGGTGATGAGCACCGGAACCTGCAGCTTGCGCACGAACAGCAGCGCGAACTGGCTCGCCATGAGGCCCGCGCCGATGATGCCGACCTTGGCGACCTTCTTCGCGAGCTCCTTGTCGGGGGCGCCGACCGGACGCTTGGCGCGCTTCTGCACCAGATCGAAGGCATACATGGATGCGGCGAACTGGTCGCCCGTGACGAGCTCGGCGAGAGCTTCGTCCTCGCGTGCGAATCCCTCGGCCTTCGAGCCGTTGCGCGCCTTGTCGAGGAGGTCCAGTGCCACGTACGGGGACTTCGGCACCGTGCCGATCTTCGACTCCAGCATGCCGCGGGCCATCTTGATGGCGATCGGCCACTTGGTGAGTCGCTCGATCTTGCCCGGCTCGTTCCTGCGGTCGACCTTGATCTTCCCGCCGAGGACGCCGTCGGCCCACGCCAGCGAGTCCTCGAGGTAGTTCGCGGCGGGGAAGATCGCGTCGACGATGCCGTAGTCGAAGGCCTGCTGCGGCTTCAGCATGCGGTTCTGCTTCAGCGGGTTCGAGATCACGACCTCGAGCGCGTTCTCGATGCCGATGAGGTTCGGGAGCAGGTAGGCGCCGCCCCAGCCGGGGATGATGCCGAGGAACACCTCGGGAAGCGCGATCGCGGCGGCCGAGGCATCCACCGTCCGGTAGGAGCTGTTGAGCGCGATCTCGAGACCGCCGCCGAGCGCGAGCCCGTTGACGAAGGCGAACGTGGGCACGCCCAGCTCGGAGAGCTGACCGAACACCTTGTGGCCGAGCTGCGCCACCATGCGCGCGTTGTCCTTCGAGCCGACCTTGCTGATGTCGCTGAGGTCGGCGCCGGCCGCGAGGATGTACTGCTTGCCGGTGATGCCGACCGCCTGGATCTCGCCGGCGGCCGCGCGCGTCTTCAGTGCGTCGAGCGTCTCGCCGAGCTGGAACATCGTGGCGGGGCCGAGTGTGTTCGGGCGCGTGTGGTCGCGTCCGTTGTCGAGGGTGACGAGGGCCAGCACCTTGCCCGAGGCCAGACGGATGTCGCGCACCCGCGAGTGCGTGATCACCTCGCCCTGGGTCATGGCGAGGATGGGGGAGAAGTCGATGTCGTCGTAGTTGCTCATTCGTTCCTACTTCCGCTTCTTGCCGTCGAAGTGCGGGTTCTCCCAGATGACCGAGCCGCCCTGGCCGAGCCCGACGCACATCGCGGTCAGGCCGTAGCGCACGTCGGGGCGCTCGGCGAACTGGGCCGCGAGCTGGATCATCAGGCGCACGCCGGAGGCCGCGAGCGGGTGGCCGAGCGCGATGGCGCCGCCCCACTGGTTGACGCGGGGGTCGTCGTCGGCGATGCCGAAGTGGTCGAGCAGCGAGATCACCTGGATGGCGAACGCCTCGTTCAGCTCGAACAGGCCGATGTCGCCGATGGTCAGGCCGGCCTTCTTGAGAGCCTTCTCGGTCGACGGGATCGGGCCGATGCCCATGATCTCGGGCTGCACGCCCGCGAAGGCGAAGGACACGAGCTTCATCTTCGGCGTCAGGCCCAGTTCCTTGACGGCCCCGCCGCCGGCGAGCAGCGACATCGTCGCACCGTCGGTGAGGGGCGACGACGTGCCCGCCGTCACACGGCCGTGCGGGCGGAACGGCGTCTTCAGACCCGCCAGGTCCTGCATCGTGGTCTGCGGGCGGCGGCCCTCGTCCTCGGTGGCGAGCCCCCAGGACCCGTCGGCGTCCTTGGTGGCGACCGACACGAGGTCGGGCTGGATCTTGCCGGCGTCGTAGGCCGCCTGCGCCTTCTGCTGGCTCAGCATGCCGTAGCGGTCCGAGCGCTCCTTGGTCAAGTGCGGGAACCGGTCGAAGATGCGCTCGGCGGTGACGCCCATGTTGAGCGCCCCCGGGTCCACCATCTTCTCGGCGACGAAGCGAGGGTTCGGATCGGCGTTGCCGCCGATCGGGTGGTGTCCCATGTGCTCGACGCCGCCGGCGAGCGCGACGTCGTACATCCCGACGCCGATGGAGCCCGCCATCGTCGTGACGCTCGTCATGGCGCCCGCGCACATGCGGTCGATCGCGAAGCCGGGAACGGTCTGCGGGAGCCCGGCGAGGATCGCGACGCTGCGGCCGAGGGTCAGGCCCTGGTCACCGGTCTGGCTGGTCGCGGCGATGGCGACATCGTCGATGCGGTCCCGGGGAACGCCCGGGTTGCGCTCCATGAGCCCGATCGTCGCCTTGACGGCGAGGTCGTCCGCGCGGGTGTTCCAGTACATGCCTTTCTCGCCGGCGCGCCCGAACGGGGTGCGCATTCCATCGACGAAGAAGACGTCCGAAATCTCGGCCACTCTGCCTCCAAAAGTAGGGATGTCGCCAGCCTAGGAGGGCGCGTGGAGCGGCCGGAATCGGGTGGGGGAAACCTACGAAGCCGTTTCCGACGCCTGCGACACGGGTTGCACGGAATCCACAAAGGCATCGGCGATCACCTGTGCGGTCTGCGCAATCTGCCACGGTCGTGCGCCCAGCGCGGCCAGGGATTCGCCGATGGATGCCGCGGTCAGCGGCTGCGGGGGATTCCAGGCGACGCGCCGGAGAAGCTCCGGCGTGAGGAGGTTCTCGGTCGGCATGTGGAGCTCCTCCGCCCGCTGCTCCACGACCGGACGTGCGGCCTTGAGACGGGCATCGGCCTCGGGGTTGCGATCGGCCCATGCCCGCGGCGGTGGCAGCGTGTCGCCGCCGGTGGCGCGTTCCGACGGGAGCTGTGTGACGGCGCGTCCGGCTTCGATCGCCGCCCACCAGCGATCCAGCTGCGAACGGCTTGCACGGCCCGTGAAGTCCTTGACGGCGGCGAGGGCGCTCTTGGACGGGGGATCCGCGAGGACGGCCGCGACCAGAGCGCGGTCGGGGACGAGGCGGCCCGGCGCGACGTCCTCCTGCCTCGCGTACTCCTCTCGGGCGGTCCACAGTTCGCGGGCCACGGCCAGCGCCTTGCGGCCGCGCACCGTGTGCAGGCCCGAGAGGCGGCGCCACGGCTCCTCCCGCGGCGGTCGGGGCTCGCGCTCGAGCACGGCGCGGAACTCTTCCGCGGCGAACTCGGTCTTGCCCTGCTCCGCGAGCTCTGCGACCAGCTTGTCGCGCACGTCGACGAGGTGCTCGACGTCGAGCGCCGCGTACTCGAGCCAGGACTGGGGCAGCGGACGCGTCGACCAGTCCGATGCGGAGTGGGCCTTCGCGAGCGTGATGCCCAGCGTGTCCTCGACGACGGCGCCGAGTCCGACCCGGTCATGACCGAGGAGGCGCGCGGCGAGCTCGGTGTCGAAGATGCTCGCCGGCTCGAGTCCGATCTCCCGCAGCGACGGCAGATCCTGGCTCGCCGCGTGCAGCACCCACTCCTCGCCGCCGATGGCGTCCTGGAGGGCGCGGAAGTCGCCGATGGGCGGGGGATCGAAGAGGAACACGCCCGCACCGCGCCGGTACACCTGCACCAGGTACGCCCGTTGCGAGTAGCGGAACCCCGACGCGCGCTCTACGTCGACGGCGACGGGACCCTCCCCGTCGGCGAGGCGACGCGCGGCCTCTTCGACGCGCGCGACCTCGTCGATCACCTCGTAATCAGCCACGTGGCGACCTGTGCGAACCGAGCATCGCGATCCCTTCCGAGCCGGGCGGAAGCCCGGCCAGCATGCAAACCAACTCCGCCCATGCTTCCACGTGCGGGGCGATCGCGCCTTCCGGGGACCAGGATGCACGCAGTTCTATCTGGGCCCCGTCGCCCTCCGCGGCCAGTGTGCCGAACCCCTTGGAGAGCGTCTTCGTCGCTGTGCCGGAGGCCGAATGGAACCCGGCACGTCGTGATTCGAGCGCGTCGGTGAGCCAGGTCCACGCGACGTCTGCGAGCAGCGGGTCGACACCGATCTCGGGCTCGAGCGGAGCCTGGGCGAAGCACACGATGCGCCACGGCCCGTTCCACGGCGCCGGCTCCTCGGGGTCGTGCAGGAGGACCAGCCGGCCCGTGCCGTACGGCGAGTCCGTGGCGTCGGGCTCAGGGCGGACGTCGCCCGCGATGGCGAACGCGTTCGGAGCGAGACCCTGCGGCGCGGCGATCTCGCGGACCGTGAGGTCGTCACGGAAGGAGATCGCCCGCACCGCCTCGGCGGCCTGCTCGAAAGAGCCCGGTGCCGTCGGGGGAGGCTGCTCAGTCACGCGGACAGACTAGAGTGATGCCTCGATGGTCGCCTCCAGGCGCGCCGCATGGGACGGCGCACGCAGTTACCCGGGAGGGCCGCAGGCTCTCACTCCTCGCCGCAGGCGCAGGACGCCCGCCCTCGTCGCCGGTGTGAGGGCCGCGCTCACGGTGCTGAGCGTGGCCCTGGCCGCCGTGCTCGGAGCGCTCGCGGCGGGCTCCGTCGTGATGGCGCGAAAGGTCGTGACGCCGGCGGGGCGACGGGCCGACACGCGCATCCTGGCGCTCGACACCGCCGCGCAGACGATCACGCTGTCGCGCACGGCCGACACCGAGCTCCCCGGACGCTATGGCCTCTTCACGAGCGGCACGTCCGACTACATCAAGCTCGGGTCGGTGCTCTCGGAGGACGCCTCGAGCGTCAAGCGCAAGCTGCTCACGCACGTCGCCTCCGACGCGCGCCTCGCTCCCGAGGCTGCGTTCAGCGGCTGGTACTACGACCACCCCGAGCAGCTGCACCTGCCTTTCACCCCCGAGCTCATCGGCTCGACGGTGGGGCCGTGCCCGGCGTGGCTGTTCCCGGCGGGTGAGGGCGACACCTGGGTCATTCAGGTGCACGGGCGCGGCACCACGCGCGCCGAGTGCCTGCGGGCAGTGCCGGTGTTCCACGGCCTCGGGATCACCTCGCTCGTCGTGTCGTACCGCAACGACGGCGAGGCGCCCCGCAGTCGCAACGGCACGTATGCGCTGGGTGCCACGGAGTGGCGCGACGTCGACGCGGCGGTCGGATTCGCACGGCGCCGCGGTGCCCGCAGGATCATCATCATGGGTTGGTCGATGGGCGGCGCGATCGCGCTGCAGCTCGCCCTCAATTCGGCACACGGCGACGCCATCGCGGGCATCATCCTCGAGTCGCCGGTCGTCGACTGGAGGGTCGTGCTCGATTACCAGGCCAGAGCCGAGCGCGTCCCGGGTGCCGTCAGCCGACTCGCGATCGAGGCACTGCAGGCCGAGTGGGCGGCGCCGCTGACGCGCACCGGCGCGGCGATCCGCCTCGACCAGCTCGACGTCGTCGCGCGGGCCGGCGAGCTGCGGCATCCGATCCTCATCCTCCACAGCGACGACGACGGATTCGTGCCGTCGGACGCGTCGCACGACCTCGTCGCCGCCCGGCCGGATCTGGTCGAGATGCAGGTGTTCGAGGTGGCGCGGCACACGAAGCTCTGGAACTACGACCAGGAGCGCTGGAGCGCCAGCATCGGCACCTGGCTCGCCGCCCACGGGATCGTCGCGGACTGACGAGCCCGGATCGGGTCAGCCCGACGTCTGCGCGCGCACCTGACGCTGGGCGCGCAGGAGCATCCCCGTCATGCCGGAGATGCGCAGCGGCGACACCACCCGGGTCAGTCCCAGCGTCTGGGGGAAGTCGCCGGGCACCGCGAGCACCTCGGCGGCGGTGAGGCCGGTGAGACCCTGCGCCAGGATGCTGGCAAAGCCGCGGGTCGTCGGCGCCTCCGGCGGAGCGGTCGCGTGCATCGCGACGGTGCCGTCGGCATCGACGTCGACGACGATGAAGACCGGGGACTGGCACTCGACCACCCGTTCGTACAGCTCGGGGCGACCCTCGTACTCCTCGGGCACCGGCGGCAGTTCGTAGGAGTACTCCAGCAGCAGCTGCAGCCGGTCGGGCTCGGGCAGCTCGAGGAACTCGTCGCGGATCTCGGCGAGTCGGTCGGGCAGGGCGGTGTCGGTCATCCCCACCATTTTCCCACGGGGTGGATGCTGCCGCTCAGCGTGCGGGCGCTTCGCCCGGCTCAGCACCCGCAACGATCGGCGCCCGCACGGCGCTGCCCCACTCGGTCCACGAGCCGTCGTAGTTGCGGACGTCCTCGAAGCCGAGGAGATGCTTCAGCACGAACCACGTGTGGCTCGACCGCTCGCCGATGCGGCAGTAGGCGACGATCGCGTCGCCGTCCTCGAGCCCGACCTCACCGCGATAGATCGCGTCCAGCTCCGCGCGGGGCTTGAAGCCGCCGTCCTCGGCGACCGCGCGCGCCCACGGCACGCTCTGCGCCGACGGGATGTGCCCGCCGCGCAGGGCACCTTCCTCGGGGTACGCCGGCGCCGAGGTGCGGGAGCCGTCGTACTCCTCGGGGGAGCGGACGTCGATGAGCGGGCCGTTGCCGAGGTGCGCGAGCACGTCGTCCTTATAGGCCCGCAGCACGGAGTCGTCGCGCTCGACGACCGGGTAGTCGGTCGGCGCGGGGGTCGGGGCATCCGTCGTGATCGGCCGCCCCTCGGCGATCCACTTGTCGCGTCCGCCGTCCAGGAGGCGCACATCCCGGTGCCCGAACAGCGAGAACACCCACAGCGCGTAGGCGGCCCACCAGTTGTTCTTGTCGCCGTAGATGACGACGGTGTCGTCGCGCGAGATGCCCTTGCGGCTGAGGAGCTCCGCGAACCCCGCGCCGTCGACGTAGTCGCGCACGACAGGGTCGTTGAGCTCGGTGTGCCAGTCCACCTTGACGGCGCCGGGGATGTGCCCGGTCTTGTACAGCAGCACGTCCTCGTCGGATTCCACCACGACCAGACCCGCCTCGCCAAGGTGTTCCTGGAGCCAGTCGCCCGTCACGAGCCGCCCCGGCTCGGAGTACTCGGCGAACTTCTCTGACGAGGTGTCGGTCTCGACGGTCATGACTTCTCCTGGATCGGGGGCGTGGGCCCGGGCCGCCGTCATCCCGCGTCAAGCGAGGACGGGCGCGCACGGCTGACGGTTAGGGTTGAACCGTCGCCTCCGACCCTAGATTCCCGGGCGGGGCTGCACAGCACTCTTGTAAGACTCCGTCACAGGCCCTCTGTACGATTCCGAAGCAGGATCCGCATGACCGTCTCCACCACACGCACCGGCGTCGTCCACCTCGCGGAGCGCGCTCCGCAGCTCGCCGGTGCCGAGATGGTCGCCGCGCTCGTCCCGCCGCCGCAGTTCGCCGACGCGACGTTCGACACGTACCGCGCCGACCCCGCCTATCCGTCGCAGCAGGAGGCGAAGGACCTGCTCCAGGCCTTCTCCGGTGCCGCCGCGCCGGTGAAGGGCGGTCTGTTCCGGCGCGCGAAGCGTCCGGAGCTGAAGCCCGGCGTCTATCTCGACGGCGGATTCGGCGTCGGCAAGACCCACCTGCTCGCGTCGGTTTATCACGCGATGCCCGCCCGCCGGAAGTACTTCGGATCCTTCATCGAGTACACGGCCCTCGTCGGCGCGCTCGGCTACCAGAACACCGTCGAGCTCTTCCGAGGCGCCGACCTGCTCTGCATCGACGAGTTCGAGCTGGACGACCCGGGCGACACGATGGTCATGACGCGCCTGCTGGCCGAGCTCGTGGCCTCGGGGACGCGGCTGGCCGCGACATCCAACACCCCTCCCAATGCGCTCGGCGAGGGGCGCTTCGCCGCGCAGGACTTCCTCCGCGAGATCCACGCGATGGCGTCGAGCTTCCAGACGATCCGCATCGACGGCACCGACTTCCGTCACCGCGCGGTCGACGGGCACGCCGTCGTGCTCGAGGAGCCGCAGTACGAGGCGGCGATCGCAGATGCCGCGGCGGCCGGCCTCGCGTCGGACGACAGGTTCGACGCGCTCGTCGCCCACCTCGCCCGCGTGCACCCCTCCCGGTACATCCGCCTCATCGAGGACCTGTCGCTGGTGGGACTGCGCGACGTGGCGCCGTTCACGGATCAGTCGGCGGCCCTGCGGTTCGTCGCCTTCATCGACCGCGTCTACGACGCCCAGCTGCCCATCCGCGCGACGGGCTCGTCGCTCGACCTCGTCTTCCCCGAGGAGATGCTCGCCGGGGGATACCGCAAAAAGTACCTCCGCGCCGTCTCGCGCCTGGTGGCGTCGACCCTCGCGTGATGCCGGCGGTCGAGCCGGAGCCTCTTCGCGGCCGGCTCTCGCCCCGCCGAAATCTGATGTTTACATCACAGGGGTCGACGTAACGATCGCGAAACACGGTACGCACGGCGTGCGAAACCGGCCCTCGCAAAACTGTGGTCAGCACAAGGCGGACACCCGTGACGCCTCGTGGAAATGTCACTGACCCAATGCGAGGTATCACCCCATGGACGCACCCGGCAACATCGCCTGGGCGGTCACCGCTACCGCTCTAGTCCTCCTTATGACGCCCGGCGTGGCGTTCTTCTACGGCGGTCTCGTCAAGGCCAAGTCCGTCGTCAGCATGATGATGATGAGCTTCGGCGCGCTGGGCCTGGTCGGCGTGCTCTGGATCCTCTACGGCGCCAACATGAGCGTCGTCGACGGCACCTGGAGCTTCGCCGGAAACCCCTTCAGCGATTTCGGGCTCTCGAGCCTCTCGTCGGGTGAGGGCGCGAACGTCGGCCTGCTCGGCACCGCCTACGGCGCGACCTTCGCGATCATCACCGTCGCGCTGATCTCGGGCGCGATCGCCGACCGCGCCAAGTTCGGCGCGTGGATGATCTTCGCGGGCCTGTTCGCCACTCTCGTCTACTTCCCCGTCGCGGCCTGGGTCTGGGGCGGCGGCTGGATCTACAACCTCGGCACGACCATGTTCGGCGAGGAGAGCGGCGTGGCCGTCATCGACTACGCAGGTGGCACCGCGGTGCACATCAACGCGGGTGCTGCGGCCCTCGCGCTCGCGCTGGTGCTCGGCAAGCGCATCGGCTTCCAGAAGGGCATCCTCAAGCCCCACAACGTGCCGCTGACGCTCCTCGGCGCCGCGCTGCTGTGGTTCGGCTGGTTCGGCTTCAACGGCGGCGCGGAGTGGCTGTCGGAGGACATGGGCAACGTCGGCCTCATCACGATCAACACGCTGGGTGCGACCGCCGCGGCCGTCATCGGCTGGATCGTCGTCGAGAAGTTCAAGGACGGCAAGCCGACGTCGGTGGGAGCCGCCTCGGGTGCGGTGGCCGGTCTCGTCGCGATCACCCCCGCGTGTGCGAACCTGACCCCGGGCTGGGCGCTCCTGCTCGGCGTGCTCGTCGGTGCGATCTGCGCCCTGGCCATCGAGCTCAAGTTCAAGCTCGGCTTCGACGACTCGCTCGACGTGGTCGGCATCCACCTGGTCGGCGGCCTCTTCGGCACGATCTTCCTCGGCTTCTTCGCGACCGAGACCGGCCTGTTCCTCGGTGGCGGTGCCGATCAGCTGATCGTCCAGGTGATCGCCGCCGTCGGCGTCCTGCTCTACTCGTTCATCGTCGCCTTCGTCATCGGCTTCATCATCGAGAAGACGATCGGCTTCCGCGTCAAGAACGAGGACGAGCTGGCCGGCGTCGACACCGTCGTGCACGGCGAGGAGGGCTACCTCCTGGACGAGCGCGTCTGATCCTGACGGATCCCCCGGATCCGAAGGCGCCGTGGCAACGCCACGGCGCCTTCGCCGTGTCCGGGCGTTGGCGAGGGTGACGATGTGACACAGCGAAGCGGGCTGCGAGGCATCCTGAGCGGCATCTTCCGGCCCCGCCGGACGGCGCAGCCGTCGAGGTCCGCGCCGGCGCCTGAGGGCAGCCGCAGCGGGCCGACGGCGACCGTGGAGGTCGCGCCTCCCGGCAGCGCAGCGCTGCGAATCGCCTACGCGCCCGACCGCGACGGCGATCCGGATGCCGGCGAGATCATCTGGACCTGGGTGCCGTACGCCGAGAACGACGGCCGCGGAAAGGACCGACCGCTCCTCGTGATCGCGCGCCAGAGTGCCGACCGCGTCTACGCCGTCCGGCTCACCAGCAAGCCGCACGACGGCGACCGGGACTTCCTCGCGCTGGGCACGGGGGAGTGGGACGCGCAGGGCCGGCCGTCGTGGATCGACATCGAGCAGCTCTACAGCGTGCATCGCGACGGCATGCGGCGCGAGGCATCCGCTCTCGATCTGAACCGGTTCGCGCGTGTGGCCGATGCCCTCCATCGCCGCTACGGCTGGGACGTCGGCGACTGACGCAAGAAGACCCGATCACTTTCGTGACCGGGTCTTCTGTGGCGGTGGGCGATACCAGACTCGAACTGATGACCTCTTCCGTGTGAAGGAAGCGCGCTACCAACTGCGCCAATCGCCCGTCTCCCCGAGGGGAACGAGTACCCACCTTACCGGATGCCGGAGCGTGCCTCGAACCACATCGGCGAGACACGCGCGGGGTGCACTCGGTTTTGCAGGACGCTCAGGATCGGTTAGAGTCTTTCAAGTGCCCGGGTGAACAAGCCGGAAACAAAATGCGGATGTAGCGCAGTTGGTAGCGCATCACCTTGCCAAGGTGAGGGTCGCGAGTTCGAGTCTCGTCATCCGCTCGAGTGCAGGGATCTCTTTACGAGGAGGTCACGGCACGTGGGGTCAAACCACACGCGGTGGCGTGGCCGAGCGGCTAGGCACCGGCCTGCAAAGCCGTTTACACGGGTTCGAATCCCGTCGCCACCTCCACTCGAATTGAATAGCCCTTCACGGGCGCGATTGGCGCAGCGGTAGCGCGCTTCCCTGACACGGAAGAGGTCACTGGTTCGATCCCAGTATCGCGCACCACCTGAAACCCCCGCTTCGGCGGGGGTTTTCTCGTTCACAGCGCTTCAGCGCACGGCTGCAGGCCACGCGGACGCGCGGCGCTACCGTGGTCGGCGTGACCGACGAGCTCGCCGCCCGCATCCGGGCCGATCTGCGGACCGTGGCCGACCCGGAGCGGGCGCCGGGACAGCAGGCGTACATGAAGTCGGCCATGCCGTTCCTCGGTGTGCGGGTCCCGGACGCACGGCTCGTCGCGAAGCGGGCTGCGAAGGGGACGGATGCTGCGACCCTGCGCGCGACGGCACTCGTGCTGTGGGACGCCGCCGGCTACCGCGAAGAGCGGTATGCCGCCCTGGCGCTGCTCGCGCTGCGCCCGCTGCGCGGCGACCCGGCGCTCGTACCCCTCGTCGAGCACATGGTGCGGACGGGACGGTGGTGGGACTTCACGGACGAGCTCGCCCACCGCCTCGCCGATCTGCACGACACCCGCCCTGCCGCGACCGCTGTCCTCGCGCGAGCCTGGGCGCGCGATGACGACCTGTGGATCCGGCGCATCGCGATCCTGTCGCAGCTGGGCCGAGGTGATCGCGTCGATCCGGATCTGCTGGCCGACACGATCGAGCCGAACCTCGCCGACCCCGAGTTCTTCCTCCGCAAGGCGATCGGATGGGCGCTGCGCGACTACGCCCGCGTCGCGCCGGAATGGGTCCGGCGGTACGTCGACGGGCACGCGCTGAGCCCGCTGTCACGCCGCGAGGCGCTCAAGCACCTCTGACGGCCCCGGTCACGCGGTGAGCTCGGCACGCACCTGCGGCGTCGGGCACCCCCGATACCCGGCCCCTGAGAACCACTGGCTAGACTCGTCGCGTGGAACTCGTCGGATCGACCGCCGCAACGGCACACACGACCGACACGCGAACGCTCGGCGCCTGAGCGGGCAGGGCGCGTCGTGCGCCCGAAGCTGAGTAGCCTTGAATCCGAGCCATTCCCAGGAGAGTTTCCGTGACTGACGCTGTGCCCTACCCCGCCGACGGCTTCGCCCTGTTCCCCGACCGCTCCGTGGTCGCACTGCGCGTGAACGGCGAGCTGAAAGACCTCGCGACGGTGGTGGAGGAGACGGATGCCGTCGAGCCCGTCACCATCGACAGCCCGGACGGCCTCGCGATCCTGCGCCACTCCACGGCGCACGTCCTCGCCCAGGCCGTCCAGCGCATCAACCCGCAGGCCAACCTCGGCATCGGCCCGCCCATCACCGACGGCTTCTACTACGACTTCGGCGTCGAGCACCCGTTCACCCCCGAGGACCTCAAGGCCATCGACAAGGAGATGGCGCGCATCATCCGCGAGGGCCAGCGCTTCGTCCGCCGCGTCGTCAGCGACGAGGAGGCGCGCGTCGAGCTCGTGGACGAGCCGTTCAAGCTCGAGCTGATCGGCCTGAAGGGCGGGGGCGCCGAGAAGACCGAGGGCGCCTCGGTCGAGGTGGGCGCCGGCGAGCTCACGATCTACGACAACGTCGACCGCGACGGCCAGACGGTCTGGAAGGACCTGTGCCGCGGGCCGCACCTGCCCAACACCCGCATGATCGGCAACGGCTGGGCGCTGCAGCGCATCGCCGGCGCGTACTGGCGCGGGAGCGAGAAGAACCCCCAGCTCCAGCGGATCTACGGCACCGCCTGGCCGACCAAGGACGAGCTGCGCGCCTACCAGAGCCGCCTCGAGGAGGCGGCCAAGCGCGACCACCGCAAGCTCGGCAAAGACCTCGACCTGTTCTCTTTCCCCGACGAGATCGGCTCCGGCCTGTCGGTGTGGCATCCGCGCGGCGGCGTCGTGCGCGGCGAGATGGAGCAGCACGCGCGCCGGCGCCACATCGAGGGCGGCTACACCTACGTGTACACCCCGCACATCTCGAAGGAGGACCTGTTCCTCACCTCGAACCACCTCGTCACGTACAAGGAGGGCATGTTCCCGCCCATCGTGATGGACGAGGAGCGCGACGAGCGCGGCGAGATCACGAAGCACGGCCAGGACTACTACCTGAAGCCGATGAACTGCCCGATGCACATCCTCATCTACAAGGAGCGCGCGCGCAGCTACCGCGATCTGCCGATGCGTCTGGCCGAGAACGGCACGGTGTACCGCAACGAGCTGTCGGGCGCCCTGCACGGCCTCACCCGCGTGCGCGGCTTCACGCAGGACGACTCGCACCTCTTCGTCACTCCCGAGCAGCTCGAGGAGGAGGCGACCCGCGTCCTCGAGTTCGTGATCTCGATGCTGCGCGACTTCGGTCTCGACGACTTCGAGCTCGAGCTGTCGATGCGCGACGACGAGAAGGACAAGTGGATCGGCTCGGACGAGTTCTGGGACTACTCCACCAATGCCCTGCGCAACGTCGCGGTCGCGAGCGGTCTGAAGCTCACCGAGGTGCCCGGCGAGGCCGCCTTCTACGGCCCCAAGATCGACCTCAAGACCCGCGACGCCATCGGACGCACGTGGCAGCTGTCGACGGTGCAGGTCGATCCGAACCTGCCCGAGCGCTTCGAGCTCGAGTACACGGACCGCGACGGCCAGAAGAAGCGGCCGATCATGATCCACCGTGCGCTCTTCGGCTCGATCGAGCGGTTCTTCGCGATCCTCCTCGAGCACTACGCCGGGGCGTTCCCGGTGTGGCTGGCGCCGGTCCAGGTCGTCGGCATCCCCGTCGCGGAGGACTTCGCGGACTACCTCGGCGAGGTCATCGACCAGCTGAAGGCGGAGGGCGTCCGCGCCGAGCTCGACCACTCCGACGACCGCATGCAGAAGAAGATCCGCACGCACACCACGCAGAAGGTGCCGCTCCAGCTCATCGCGGGCGCGCAGGACCAGGCGGGCGGCACGGTGTCGTTCCGCTTCCGCGACGGCTCGCAGGAGAACGGCGTGCCGATCGCCGACGCCGTCCGGCGGGTCCGCGACGCGATCGGCTCCCACGCTCTGGTCAACATGGCGGAGGACTTCGCGTGAGCGACGCCCCGCCTGCGGGGAGTCGCGAACGCGAAGTCACGGTCCCTGAGCCTGCCGAAGGGCGCGTGAGCGAGGTCGGTTCGGCGGCGCCCGGAACGGATGCCGCGGACCCGGCACTCGTCGACGCCGCGACCCTCGCCGGGGTTCCCGACGAGTTCCAGCGCCTCTGGACGCCGCACCGAATGGCGTACATCCAGGCCGGCCCCGAGGTGCTGCGCCACGATTGCCCGTTCTGCGAGGCGCCCCGCAGGTCGGACGAGGACGGCCTCATCGTCTTCCGCGGCCACACCGCCTATGCGCTCCTGAACCTGTTCCCGTACAACTCGGGACACCTCCTCGTGTGCCCGTACCGCCACATCGCGACGTACGACCAGGCGACCGAGGAAGAGGTCGCCGAGATCGGAGCGCTGACGCAGCAGGGCATGCGCGTGCTCCGTCAGATCTCGCGCTGCGATGGGTTCAACATCGGCATGAACCAGGGGCATGTGGCCGGGGCCGGCGTGGACGAGCACCTGCACCAGCACATCGTCCCGCGGTGGGCATCCGACGCGAACTTCTTCCCCATCATCGCGAAGACGAAGGCCCTGCCGCAGCTGCTCGGCAACGTGCGCCGCGCGGTGTGGGACGCCTGGCACGCATGAGGTCGGGGGACGGATGCTGCGACCCGCAGCATCCGTCCACGCTCTCAGCGGACCTGGCTGACCTCGAACTGCAGACGCGGGTTCGCGTAGGCGTCCTGCGATTCGACGAGCTGCAGCTCGCGCTCACCTGAGGCGTGGGTGCGCTCGAGCAGGTCGTAGACGCTCGACGTCGTGCGGGCGAGCGCGTCGGCCGCGTCGCGGCTGCGGCGGTAGTGCGCGGTGAACAGCGCCGCCGTGACGTCGCCCGAGCCGTTGGCCTTCATCGGGATGTGCGGCGTCTGCACGATCCACGCGCCGTCGTCGGTCACGGCGAGCATCTCGATCGTGCCCTCGGGGCGGTCCGGACGCTCGACACTCGTGACCAGCACCGTGCTCGGCCCCATCGCGCGCGCGGCATCGGCCGAGGCCAGCGTGGATTCGAGGTCGGACGGGTCGGTCTCGGTGAGGAAGCCGAGTTCGAACTGGTTGGGCGTGATGATGTCGGCGGCGGGCACGACGCGGTCGCGCAGCAGCACCGGGATCGCGGGCGCCACGAAGCAGCCCGACTTCGCGTTGCCCATGACCGGGTCGCACGCATAGACCGCGGCGGGATTGGCCTGCTTGACGCGCGCGACGGTGTCGAGGATGACGTCGGCGATGCCCTCGCCGCCCTGGTAGCCCGACAGCACCACGTCGATCTGCGGGAAGACACCCCGGTCCTCGATGCCGAGGACGACGTCGCGCACGTCATCGGGACTGATCATCGGGCCGCGCCAGGCGCCGTAGCCGGTGTGGTTCGAGAAGTTGACCGTATACACCGGCATGACCTCGACGCCGACGCGCTGCAGCGGGAAGACGGCGGCGGAGTTGCCCACGTGGCCGTAGGCGACCGCGGACTGGATCGAGAGGATCTTCACCGCTCGATCATGCCACTTCGCGCGTGACGAGCCGTCCACCGGCGGCACGCACGGCCGCGGCCACGTCGACGGCGAGCCGCTCGGCGTCGACGTCATCGAGATCGTGCACCGTGAGGCGGAGACGGCGAGACGGCCCGCTCTCACCGAGGACGAAGTCGTCGCCGGCGCGCGCCAGCCAGCCACGGCGCATGAGCTGCTCCGACACGGCGCGGGCGGGCACGGGCAGGGGGATCCACAGATTCAGCCCGTCACCCGCGTCCGCCGGCACGCCCGCTGTCGTGAGCCGCTCGACGAACGCGGCGTTGCGCGCCGCGTAGTGCGCACCCGCGCGCTCGATCGCGGCCATGGTCGCGGCATCCGTCACCAATGCGAGCGTGAGCCGCTGCAGGAGGTGACTCACCCACGTCGTGCCGGGGGTCAGGCGCGTCGCGAGTCGTTCGGCGGTCTCGGGGTCGGACGCCGTCACCGCCAGGCACATGTCGGGCCCGAGGAACTTCGACACCGACCGCACGAGCGCCCACCGGCGGTGGCCGGCCGCGATGAGCGAATGGAACGGCTGCCGCGAGAGGAGCGAGAAGTGGTCGTCCTCGATCACGAGCACGTACGGGTGGTCGCGCAGCACGGTGCGCAGCTCTTCTGCGCGGCGCGCGGACAGACTGGCGCCCGTCGGGTTCTGGGCGCGCGGAGTGTGCACCACCGCCCGCACACCCTGCTCGAGCGCCGCACGCAGTCCGGCGACCGTCATGCCCTCGTCGTCGACGGGCACGGGGACGGGGCGGTAGCCGCCGATCCGAACGGTGTGGATGCTGGTGAGGAAGCACGGATCCTCGAGGGCGACGGCGTCGTCCCGTGTGAGCGCCTGCGCGAGCAGCCGCTCGACGGCATCGGCGGCGCCGCTGGTGATCGTGAGGCGCAGGTCTTCGGCGGGTGCGAGATCGTCGCGCATCCAGTCGAGCGCCCAGCCCTCCAGACCGGGATCGATGACCGGTTCGCCGTAGAGGACCGGCCGCCCCGCCATCGCCGCGAGCGCGCCGGAGAGGTCGGGGATCAGCTCGGGATCGGGATTGCCGGTGCCGACGTCGCGCAGCACGCTCCCCGCGGCGAAGCCCTCCTGGGCGACGGGGGAGAGGTCGGCCACACGCGTGCCGCCGCGACCTCGCGTGACGATCACGCCCGCCTGGGTGAGCTGACGATACGCGGCGACCACGGTGTTGCGGTTCACCCCGAGCTCGTCGGCGAGCGCGCGCACGGGCGGCAGGAGGTCGCCCGGATGCAGATCGCCCCGTTCGATGCGCGCCCGCAGGCTGTCGGCGATCTCGGAGGCGGATCGCCCGCTGATGTCGAGATCCATGCCCGCCCTTCCGTCGACGTCCCGCCCCGCCCCGCCGAGTTTACGGCCCAGCCCATGCTATCTTTTGGCCTAGGCCAATACCCGCATTGTCCTCACCCACTGCGCGTCCCGCGCTCCGATCGAAGGGAGACCTCGTGACCACTGCCGACACGGGAACCGACCGCGTCAAGCGCGGCCTCGCCGAGATGCTCAAGGGCGGCGTCATCATGGACGTCGTCACCCCCGACCAGGCGAAGATCGCCGAGGACGCCGGCGCCGTCGCCGTCATGGCCCTCGAGCGCGTGCCCGCCGACATCCGTGCGCAGGGCGGCGTCTCGCGCATGAGCGACCCCGACATGATCGACGGCATCATCGAGGCCGTGTCGATCCCGGTCATGGCGAAGGCGCGCATCGGCCACTTCGTCGAGGCCCAGGTGCTGCAGGAGCTCGGTGTCGACTACATCGACGAGTCCGAGGTGCTCTCGCCCGCCGACTACGTGAACCACATCGACAAGTGGAACTTCACCGTGCCGTTCGTCTGCGGCGCCACCAACCTCGGCGAGGCGCTCCGCCGCATCAACGAGGGCGCCGCCATGATCCGCTCGAAGGGCGAGGCGGGCACCGGAGATGTGTCGGAGGCCACCAAGCACATCCGCAAGATCACGAGCGAGATCAACGTGCTGCGCTCGATGACCAAGGACGAGCTGTACGTCGCGGCGAAGGAGCTGCAGGCCCCGTACGACCTCGTCGCCGAGATCGCCGAGACCGGCAAGCTCCCGGTCGTGCTCTTCGTCGCGGGTGGCGTCGCCACTCCCGCAGACGCCGCGATGATGATGCAGATGGGCGCCGACGGCGTGTTCGTCGGCTCGGGCATCTTCAAGTCGGGCAACCCCGCACAGCGTGCCGCCGCCATCGTCAAGGCGACCACGTTCTACGACGACCCCCAGGTGATCGCAGACGTGTCGCGCGGCCTCGGCGAGGCGATGGTCGGCATCAACGTCGCCGACCTCCCCGCGCCGCACCGGCTCGCCGAGCGCGGCTGGTGACGACGCCCCGCGTCGGCGTCCTCGCACTCCAAGGCGACGTCCGTGAGCACGTGCGCGTGCTCACGGACCTGGGCGCCGATGTGACGAAGGTCCGCCGCCCCGAGGAACTCGCCGCGGTGGACGGGCTCGTGCTCCCGGGCGGCGAGTCGAGTGTCATCGACAAGCTCTCGCGCGCCTTCGGCATGCGCGAGCCCGTGCGGGCGGCGATCGCCGCGGGCATGCCGGTGTACGGCACGTGCGCCGGCCTCATCCTCCTCGCCGACCGCATCACCGACGGCATCGAGGGCCAGCAGACGTTCGGCGGCCTCGACGTGACGGTGCGCCGCAACGCCTTCGGCAGCCAGGTCGACTCCTTCGAGGTGGACCTGGACATCCCGGCGCTGGGCGACCCGGCGGTCCATGCGGTGTTCATCCGCGCGCCCCTCGTCGAACAGGCGGGCGACGGTGTGGAACGCCTCGCCGCACTCGACGACGGCCGCGTCGTCGCGGTGCGGCAGGGCTCGATCCTCGGAACCTCGTTCCACCCCGAGGTGACGGGGGAGCACCGCTTCCACGCGCTCCTGCTCGACATGGTCCGCGAGCGGGCCCGGTGACGGGGCGGGAACGACGCGTCGGGGTAGATTCGGAATCATGACGATCAACGACTGGTGGCGCGAGCACCCGGAGGAGCGCTACTGGATGATCGCCCCGTCGCGCGGCATCGTCGGCGATGCGCTCTCGGCCCCGAAGGCCGCGGACGATCGCCGGTTCGAGTGGTCCCACGAGCTCGTCGGCTTCACCGAGCCCGGCGACACCCTGTTCGTCTGGGACCGCACCCTGCCGGTGCCCGGCATCGCCGCATGGGGCCGCGTGCTCGGCCCGCTGGGGGAGGAGACCCGCGATCGCCGCGGCGACGACCTGCCCCACTGGCGCATGCCCATCAGCGACACCCTGCGTCTCGCCTCGCCGATCACCCTGCCGAGCCTGCGACGCGTCGGCAGCGAGATCGTCACGGTGCGCGACAGGGTGGAGGGCCTCACCGAAGGCCCCGTGTACTTCCCCTTCATCGGCTCGGCCGAGACGCTCGCCCCCGCTCCCGCGTACCTCACGAAGGTCCCGCGCGACCTCGTCGCGCTGCTGTCATCGCGGTTCGGCTTCGAGTTCGCGCTGTAGAGCGGGGATAAACTAGTCCGTCGGGCGAGGCGTTCACACGTCCGCACCCGACGAGCGTGAATTCAGGAGGACCATGTCCGGGCATTCCAAGTGGGCCACGACCAAGCACAAGAAGGCGGTCATCGACAGCCGCCGTGCCAAGTCGTGGGCGAAGCTCATCAAGAACATCGAGGTCGCCGCCAAGCTCGGCGGACCCGACCTGCAGGGCAACCCGACCCTGTTCGACGCCGTGCTCAAGGCGAAGAAGACGTCGGTCCCGAAGGACAACATCGATCGCGCCATCAAGCGCGGCGCCGGCATCGGCGGCGAGTCCGTCGAATACTCGTCGATCATGTACGAGGGATACGGCCCCAACGGCGTCGCCCTGATGATCGAGTGCCTGACCGACAACAAGAACCGCGCCGCGGCCGAGGTGCGCACCGCACTCACCCGCAACGGCGGCACGCTGGCCGACCCCGGCAGCGTCGCGTACAACTTCACCCGCAAGGGCGTCATCGTCGTGGGCGGCGAGGGCACCAGCGAGGACGACGTCATGCTCGCCGTGCTCGAGGCCGGTGCCGAAGAGGTCGAGCCGCACGCGCAGGGCTTCGAGGTCATCACCGAGGCCACCGACCTCGTGACCGTCCGCTCCGCGCTGCAGGACGCCGGCATCGAGTACGAATCGGCGGACGTCGAGTTCGTGCCGAACCTCAAGGTCGAGGTCGACGCCGACACCGCACGCAAGGTCTTCCGCCTCATCGACGCCCTCGAAGACAGCGACGACGTCCAGAACGTCTACAGCAACTTCGACCTCACCGCCGAGGTGCAGGCCGAGCTCGAGAACGACGAGGACTGAGGAATGCGGCGGATGCTGCGGCCAGCGCGCCTGGCCGCAGCATCCGCCTTCCTCGCCTAGCGTGAAGAAGTGGCATCCTCCCGCGGTCGACTGCGCGTGCTCGGAATCGATCCGGGTCTGACGCGCTGCGGCGTCGGCGTGGTCGACGTCGCTCCCGACCGATCCGCCGTGCTGGTCCATGTGGGGGTCGTCCGGTCCGATCCGGGCGCTGCGATCGAGGAGCGGCTCGCGGTCATCGCGCGAGGCCTGCGCGCTGTCGTGGACGCGCACGAGCCCGATGTCGTCGCGGTGGAGCGGGTCTTCGCCCAGCACAACCGTGCGACCGTGATGGGGACCGCCCAGGCCAGCGGCATCGCGCTGCTCGTCGCCGGAGAGCGGGGCATCGCCGCCGCCACGCACACCCCCTCCGAGGTGAAGGCCGCGATCACGGGGTACGGCAACGCCGACAAGCGCCAGGTCCAGACCATGGTGGCGCGCGTCCTGCGGCTGGAGGAGCTCCCCAAGCCCGCCGACGCGGCGGACGCCCTCGCGCTCGCCCTCTGCCACGCCTGGCGCGGCGCGCCGGCGCAGGCGGCGGCATCCGGTCCGCTCACCCCCGCGCAGCGCGCCTGGGCGGACGCGGAGCGCCTCGCCCGCCGGTGATCCCGCACGCCGCCGTGCGTGTCGCTCGAACAAACGTCCGAACCGCCCCGTAGGCTCGACGCATGATCTCCTCAGTCCGCGGCACCGCCGTGCACGTCGATGTGGACGCGGTCGTCGTCGAGGTCGGGGGAGTCGGCCTCCACGTCGCCGTGACCCCGCAGGTCGCGCGCTCCACGCACCTGGGCGACACCGTCACCCTCCACACGACGCTCATCGTCCGCGAAGACGCGCTCTCGCTGTTCGGCTTCGAGACGCGCGAAGAGCTCGTCGTGTTCGGTCAGCTGCTCGGCGTCACCGGGGTGGGGCCGAAGTCCGCGCTGGGGGTGCTCGCGACGCTCACGGTCCCGCAGATCGCCGACGCGGTCTCCGCCGACGACGACGCCCCGTTCCGTCGGGTCTCGGGCATCGGCCCGAAGACGGCGAAGCTCATCGTGGTGCAACTGGCCGGAAAGATCGCAGTGAGCCGTCCCTCCGGTTCCGGAGGGGCGGATGCCGCGGGCCCGACCGCGATTCCGGCACAGGTCGTGCAGGCCCTGGTCGGCCTCGGCTGGTCCGAGCGCGTGGCCGTCGAAGCCGTCGAGAACGTCGCCGCCGACGCACCCGAGCCCGACCGCTCGTCGGTGCCGGCACTGCTGCGCCGCACGCTCGCGGCGCTCGGCCCCGCCCGGAAGGAGACGGTGAGTGGCTGACGTGCGCGAAGCCGAGGAGCCCGTCGACGAGTCGGAGCTCGCGATCGAGGGCGCGCTGCGCCCGGCGTCGCTGGCCGAGTTCGTCGGGCAGCAGAAGGTGCGCGGTCAGATGCAGCTGCTGCTGGATGCGGCCCGCATCCAGCAGCGGCCCGCCGATCACATCCTGCTCTCCGGCCCGCCCGGGCTCGGCAAGACCACGCTCGCGATGATCGTCGCGTACGAGAGCGGGCGCCCGCTGCGGCTGTCCAGCGGCCCCGCGATCCAGCACGCCGGCGATCTCGCCGCGCTGCTGTCGAGCCTCACGCCCGGCGAGGTCCTCTTCATCGATGAGGTGCACCGGATGGCGCGCTCTGCGGAAGAGATGCTGTACCTGGCGATGGAGGACTTCCGCATCGACATCATGGTGGGCAAGGGCGCGGGCGCGACGAGCATCCCGCTGGACCTGTCGCCGTTCACCCTCGTCGGCGCGACGACGAGGTCGGGCCTGCTGCCCAACCCCCTGCGCGACCGCTTCGGGTTCACCGCCCATCTCGAGTACTACGAGCCCGAGGAGCTCGAGCGGGTCATCGAGCGTTCCGCCGTCATGCTCGGGGTCTCGCTTCCGCCCGCCGCCCGCGCCGAGATCGCACGCCGCTCGCGGGGAACGCCCCGCATCGCGAACCGCCTGCTGCGCCGCGTGCGCGACTACCTCGTCGTCCACGGCCGCACCGGCGCGGACATCGCTGCGGTCGACGCCGCACTCGACCTCTACGACGTGGACCGGATCGGGCTCGATCGACTCGACCGCGCGGTTCTCGACATGCTCGTCAGGAGATTCAGGGGCGGACCCGTCGGCCTCAACACGCTCGCGGTCGCGGTCGGTGAGGAGCCCGACACGATCGAATCGGTCGTCGAGCCGTATCTCGTGCGGATCGGCTTCATGGGGCGCACCCCGCGCGGGCGCATCGCCATGCCCGAGGCCTACGCCCACCTGGGGGTGCCGCTGGCCGACTCGGTGCTCGGATTCGATGACCTATAATCGCTGGAGGTTTACACCCCATCCCTCCCTGCAAGGCAGCGCCGCCCTGGCGCCTGCCTGACCCGAAAGGTGCTTCCAGCTCCATGGACTTCGCTTCCTTCCTGAGCAATTACGGCCTCATCATCCTGCTGGTCGTGCTCCTCGTCTTCATGTTCTGGAGCTCCCGCCGTCGTATGCAGAAGCAGAAGGCGGAACAGGAGCAGAAGGCCCGCCAGACGGTGCCCGGCTCCGAAGTGCTGCTGCAGGGCGGCCTCTACGGCACGATCGTGTCGTACGACGCCGACAACCTCGACCAGCCCGCGATCGTCGAGCTCGCGCCCGGTGTCGAGATCAAGGTGCACAGCCAGGCGATCCTTCGGGTCGTGAACCCCGGCGAGCACGCGGTCACGGAGGACGAGTACCTCGCCGCCGAGGAGAGCCACGCCGAGTACGCCGAGGGCGTCGCCAACGGCGACATCACCTCGATCAGCGACGACCAGAGCTCGGCCGCCGGCAAGGAGAAGACCGACCCCGACGCCGAGACCGGCACCAAGTCGCAGGGCTGACGCCCCTCCGTTCGCCCGTTCGGGCTCTCAAGAAAGCAAAGACGTGGCGACTTCCACCCCCGTCCGGCATGCATGGCGCGCGCTGACCGGACTCCTCGCGATCACCGCGCTCCTGTTCGGCATCAACGCGCTCGGCGTGTACGTGTTCGAGGAGAGCTCGTGGACCCCCGCGCTCGCGCTCGACCTCCAGGGCGGCACGCAGATCGTCCTCGAGGCGCAGACCGAGGACGGCGCCGCTCCGTCCGACGAGCAGATGCAGCAGGCGGTCACGATCATCCGCCAGCGCGTCGACGCCTCGGGCGTCGGCGAGGCCGATGTCACCACTCAGGGCGGCAACCAGATCGTGGTGCAGATCCCCGGTCAGGCCGACGAGGAGACCCGCAACCGCATCGAGGCATCGGCGCAGCTCCAGCTGCGCGCCGTGCTGTACGCGGGCGCGCCGGCGAACACCTTCGTCGGCGAGGACGGGAACGAGACGCCGTACCCGACGCCCGACCCGTCGCTGCAGGCGACGCCGACCACCTCGCCGACGAACGGCAGCGACCTGGCGTGGATCACGCCCGCCCTCCAGGCGGAGTTCCAGGCGTACGACTGCGCCGATCCCGCGAACGATCCCGCGAACGCGCCGGCCGACGAGCCGCTCATCACGTGCGACGCCGACGGCACGGTCAAGTACATCCTCGGCCCGGTCGAGCTCGACGGGTCGTCGATCGACGACGCGACCTTCGGCGTGCAGCAGAACAACGGCCTGTGGGCGGTCAACCTCTCGTTCGACGGTGAGGGCACGCAGACCTTCGGCGAGATCAGCCAGCGCCTCTACGGTGCACAGGCCCCGCTGAACCAGTTCGCGTTCGTGCTCGACGGATACGTCCTGTCGGCTCCGTCGATGAACGGCGTGATCCTCGACGGCAAGCCGAGCATCACGGGCAGCTTCACGCAGGAGACCGCGAAGGTGCTCGCCGACCAGCTGAAGTACGGCGCGCTGCCGCTCAGCTTCACGGTGGAGAGCTCGAACTCGATCTCCGCGACGCTCGGCTCGCAGCAGCTGCAGATCGGCCTCATCGCAGGTCTGATCGGTCTGCTGCTCGTGGCGATCTACTCGCTCATCGTCTATCGCGCGCTGGGCTTCATCATCATCGCCTCCCTCGCCGTGATGGCGGTGCTGACCTATGTCACGCTGTGCATCCTCGCGTGGCGCATGGGCTTCCGCCTCTCGCTCGCCGGCGTCGCGGGCCTGATCGTGACGATCGGCTTCACGGCCGACTCGTTCATCGTCTACTTCGAACGCATCCGAGACGAGCTGCGCGACGGCAAGTCGATCACCGGTGCCGTCGAGGACGGCTGGGGCCGCGCCAAGCGCACGATCTACATCTCGAAGTCGATCAACATCCTGGCCGCCGTGGTGCTGTACATCCTCGCGGACTCCACGGTGAAGGGCTTCGCGTTCACGCTCGGTCTCACGACCGCGATCGACGTGCTGATCTTCATCCTGTTCACGCACCCGGTGCTGCAGCTGCTGGCCCGCACGCGGTTCTTCGGGTCGGGGCATCCGCTGTCCGGACTCGACCCGACCGCGCTGGGCGCCGTCTATCGTGGTCGCGCGCAGTTCCGCGATCCGGTGCTGGCCACCGGCGCCGCGGGTCGCCGCAGCGCCAAGTCGCGCGGTGAAGCCGCACGTCGCCAGACCATCGCGGAGCGCAAGCAGGCCGAGCTGGCCGCCGCCGACAGCGCGAAACCGGGCACGAACGTCAAGGAGGGAGACGACTGATGCGCTCCATGAGCCAGTTCGGCAACGACCTCTACACCGGCAAGACGTCGTTCCCCTTCGTCGGCCGCCGCCGCCTGTGGTTCCTCATCGCGGCGATCCTGGTCCTCGGCTCGGCCCTCGTGCCGCTGCTGCGCCCCATCCAGTTCTCGATCGAGTTCACGGGCGGATCGCAGTTCACGGTCAGCGGCGTCGCCGCGCCGATCGACCAGTCGCTCGCCACCGACGCCGTCCACTCGGTCGTCCCGGACGCGACCACCAAGGTCGTCACGATCGGCGACGACGCGGTGCGCGTCCAGACCGACCAGGTGACGGATGCCGAGAGCCGCGAGATCTCTGCGGCCCTGGCCGAGACGTACGACGTGCCCGAGAGCGAAGTCAGCTACGCCTTCATCGGCCCCAGCTGGGGCGCGGACGTGACGCGGCAGTCGCTGTGGGGACTCGCGATCTTCCTGGCGCTGACAGCGATCATCCTGGCGCTGTACTTCCGGACGTGGAAGATGTCGCTCTCGGCGATCATCGGTCTCGTGGACGTGCTCATCATCACGATCGGCGTCTACGCGCTGTTCGGCTTCGAGATCTCGCCCGCCGCCGTGATCGGCTTCCTGACGATCCTCTCGTATGCGCTGTACGACACCACGGTCGTCTTCGACAAGATCAGGGAGAACACGAGCGAGGACGGCGAGGTGTCCGGGCGCACGTTCGGCGAGTCGGTGAACCTCGCGGTGAACCAGACCCTGGTGCGCTCGATCAACACGACCGTCGTGGCGATCCTTCCGACCGGCGCGATCCTGTTCATCGGCGTCATCTGGGCGGGTGCGCAGACGCTCACCGACCTGTCGCTGTCGATCTTCGTCGGAACGATCGTGGCCGCCTACTCGACGATCTTCGTCGCGGCGCCGCTGTACTCGCTCCTGCGCGAGAACGAGCCGGCCATCAAGGCACGCGACGCGCGCGTGGTGGCGGCCCGCGAGCTGGCGGGCGCCCCGGTCTGAGGGTCCGCCGCGCGGGCGTAGGATTGTGAGGTCCAGCGGAGGGGAGGGGATCGAGTGACCGAGACCGTCCCCCCCGCCCAGTCCTCGTCGCTGCGGCGCCTCGTGCCCCGGATCTTCTCGAGGTCAGCGCGCCGCGACGACGTCGAGCAGCTCCTTCGGACGGTGCGCACGCACCATCCGAAGGGCGATCTGTCGATCGTGGAGCGCGCATACTCGGTCGCCGACACCGCACACACCGGTCAGCTGCGCCAGAGCGGCGAGCCGTACATCACGCACCCGCTCGCGGTCGCGCAGATCCTGGCGGACCTGGGGCTCGGACCGCGGGCGATCGCGGCCGCGCTCCTGCACGACACCGTCGAGGACACCGACTACTCGCTCGAGATGCTCACGAGCGAGTTCGGCGACGAGGTCGCCATGCTCGTGGACGGCGTGACCAAGCTCGACAAGGTCAAGTACGGCGAGAGCGCGCAGGCCGAGACGGTCCGCAAGATGATCGTCGCGATGTCGCGCGACATCCGGGTGCTGCTGATCAAGCTCGCCGACCGCCTGCACAATGCGCGCACGTGGGGATTCGTCCCGCCCGAGAAGTCGCGCAAGAAGGCGACCGAGACGCTCGAGATCTACGCGCCGCTCGCGCACCGGCTCGGCATCCAGGCGATCAAGTCCGAACTCGAGGACCTGTCGTTCGCCGTCCTGCATCCGAAGCTGTACGCCGAGATCGACAGCCTCGTGAAGCAGCGCACGCCTCAGCGCGAGCAGTACGTGCAGAACGTCATCGACGCGGTCGACAGCGATCTGCGGGAGCTCCGCATCCGCGGCCGCGTCATGGGGCGCCCCAAGCAGCTGTACTCCGTCTACCAGAAGATGGTCGTCCGCGGCCGCGAGTTCGATGACATCTACGACCTCATCGGCATCCGCGTGCTGGTGGGGAGCGTCCGCGACTGCTACGCCGTCCTCGG
Organism: Microbacterium sp. Soil_C_42; assembly: GCF_057656735.1. Classification (NCBI taxonomy): domain Bacteria; kingdom Bacillati; phylum Actinomycetota; class Actinomycetes; order Micrococcales; family Microbacteriaceae; genus Microbacterium; species Microbacterium sp. Soil_C_42. The sequence goes on along the minus strand of NZ_JBDGJU010000034.1, from coordinate 10,670 downwards.
CGCGATCCACGCCCGATGGACCCCGCTTCCCGGGCGCTTCAAGGACTACATCGCGACCCCGAAGTTCAACCTCTACCAGTCGCTGCACACGACCGTGATCGGCCCCGGAGGCCGCACCGTCGAGATCCAGATCCGCACGCATGAGATGCACCAGCAGGCGGAGTACGGCGTCGCCGCCCACTGGAAGTACAAAGAGCAGATGAACGGCGGCAAGTCGGACTACAAGTCCGACGACACCGACATGGCGTGGCTCGCCCATATCTCCGACTGGCAGGCCGAGACGGCCGATCCGGGCGAGTTCCTCGATTCTCTCCGCTTCGAGATCGGCGCCAAAGAGGTCTACGTCTTCACGCCGAAGGGCCGCGTGATCGGCCTCCCGGCTGGTGCGACACCCGTCGACTTCGCGTACGCGGTGCACACCGAGGTCGGCCACCGCACGATGGGCGCGAAGGTGAACGGGCGCCTGGTGCCCCTCGAGTCGGAGCTCAAGAGCGGCGACGTCGTCGAGGTGTTCACGTCGAAGAACCCCGACGCCGGTCCCAGCCAGGACTGGCTGGGTTTCGTCCGCAGCACCCGCGCGCGCAACAAGATCCGCGGCTGGTTCACGAAGGAGCGCCGCGAAGAGGCGATCGAGCAGGGCAAGGAGTCGATCGCCCGGGCGATGCGCCGGCAGAACCTGCCGTTGCAGCGCCTGATGAGCCAGGACTCGTTCACCGAGGTCGCGCACCAGCTGCGCTACGAAGACGTGTCGGCGCTGTACGCCGCGGTCGGCGAGGGGCACGTCTCGACCCAGTCGGTCATCGAGAAGGTGACCTCCCTCGTCGCCGCCAACGACACCACCACGGGTCCGATCGACCTGCCGGTCGTCGGGAGGGCCCGCGCGCCCCGCAACGGCGACTCCGGAATCCTGGTGCGCGGCGCGCCCGACATCCTCGTCAAGCTCGCGAAGTGCTGCACGCCGGTGCCCGGCGATCAGATCGTGGGGTTCGTCACACGCGGCAGCGGCGTCTCGGTGCACCGCGCCGACTGCACCAACGTCAAGTCGCTCATGGAGGACCCGGAGCGGCTCATCGAGGTCGAGTGGGCCCCCACGACCAAGAGCATCTTCCTGGTGCAGATCCAGGTCGAGGCGCTCGACCGATCGGGGCTTCTGAGCGACGTCACGCGCGTGCTCAGCGAGCACCACGTCAACATCCTCTCAGCGACGGTCTCGACCTCCAACGACCGGCTGGCTCTCAGCCGCTTCGTGTTCGAGATGGGCGACATCGTCCACCTCGACCGCGTGCTCAACGCCGTGCGGCGCATCGACGCCGTCTACGACGTGTACCGCGTCACGTCGTCCTGACGCTCCACGAGCGCCCGGAGGCACGCGAGCGCCGCACGCTTGTGGGGGAGCGCACCCGCCTCCAGCCGCGCGATCGCCTGGTACGCGGCATCCGCGTCGATGTCTGCGAGAAGGCGCGCGGCCTCGGTGTGCTGCTCGTCGCCCACGCGTGCGAGATCGGCGAGGGTGCGCTCCGGCGTCGTGACGAGCACGCCGCCGACCAGCTGGAGATCCTCACCAGGGACCTGGAGATCGCGGTAGACCACACGGCGGTCCGGTCGCACGTGGAGGCGGCGCGGCACCCCGCGCTGCACAGTGTGGCGCGACGGAGGCAGCGGCAGTCCACCGTGCACCCAGGCCGCCGACAGGTGGGTGGCCGCGAGAGTGTCGCCGAGGGTCCCGGCGAGCGAGCCCGCGCGCAGCGCCGCCGTCTCGACGGCGTCGGCGGGGATGTACGCGTCGCCGAGCGCCACGAGGTCGCCGTCGAGGCAGGCAGCCGTCAGCTCGGCGCGCGAGAGCCGCTCATCGGCGAAGTAGAGGAAGGGCGATCGCACGCAGGCAGTCTGCCGCACCGCGCATGAGCCGTGGATGCCGCAGCCGGCCGACTGTGGAGAACCCGGCCGCCGCGCACGCGACGACCGGGTTCTCCTCGGCTCAGGCGGGGCTGATCAGCCGCCGAGTGCCTTCAGCCACGTGCGGCGTGCCTCGAGCGCATCGGTCGCATTCGCGATCGCCTTCTTGTCGCCCGACTTCTTCGCGGCCTCGAGCTCGTCCTCGAGCTTCTGGATCGCGTCGGTGAGCTGGCGCGTCATGTCGTTGGCGCGGGCCTTCTGCTCAGGGTCGTTGCGCTTCCAGTCGGCGTCCTCGCGGGTGCGCAGCGCGTTCTCGACGCGACGCAGCTCGTCGTCGAGCGAACGCTCGGTGTCGCGCGGGAAGATCCGGCCGATCTCGTCCCAGCGGCGCTGGATCCCGGTGAGGATCGAGCGGGCCTTCGCGATGTCGCGCTCATCGCCGACCGCCTTCGCCTCTTCGAGCAGAGCGCGCTTGAGGTCGATCTTCTCGCGGGAGGCTTCGGCGTCCGCCGCCTCGCGCTCGATCCGCGCGCCGTAGAGCGCGTCGCCGGCCGCCTTGAAGCGGGCCCACAGCGCGTCGTCGACCTTCTTGCCGGCGCGACCGGCGGTCTTCCACTGGTCGAGCAGCTCACGGTAGGCCGGGATGCCGTCCTCGCCCTTGGGGGCGAGGGCCTCCGCCTTCTCGACGAGACGCGTCTTGCGGTCCCGGACACCCTTGTGCGCCTCGTCCAGCTCGGCGTAGAAGGCCCGGCGGTGCTTGTCGACGGTGGCGCGCGCGTCGCGGAATCGCTTCCAGAGCTGCTGCGCCGTCGACTTCGGCAGGCGCGGACCGTTCTGCTGCTGCGACTGCCACTGGTCGAAGAGGGAGTTGAGCTCGGCCGTCGCCTGCTTCCACTGCACGGTGCGCGGGTCGCGGGCGGCCAGGGCCTCGGCCTTCTCGACCAGTTCGGTGCGTGCCTTGACCGCGTCGTCGACGGCTTCGCGCGCTGCGACCGCCTCGGTCGCGGATTCCGCCGCGAGGGTCTCGGTGAGCGCGGCGACGCGGGCGACGAGGCTCGCGAGGTCGCCGACGGCGGCGGCTCCCTCGAGCTTGCCGTTGATCGTGCGCGCGGTGGATCGCAGGTCGGAGGCGGAGGCCCCACCGCGGCGGTGGCGCACCTCCAGGAGCGTCACCTCGTTCGCGAGGTCGGTGTACTTGCGCTCGAAGTAGGCGAGCGCCTCTTCGGCCGACCCGTCGGGATACTGCCCGACGACCCGCCAGCCGTCGGCCTCGCGCACCGAGACGGTGCCGTCGTCGTCGACGCGGCCCCACGGCTCGTCGGCGGAGGGCGCAGCCTCGACGACGACGTCCGCGACCTCGACGGCCACGACCTCGCCGTCTTCGACGACTTCGGCGACGTCGATCACCTCGACGGCCACCACCTCGCCGTCTTCGACGACTTCGGCGACCTCGATCACCTCGACGGCCACCACTTCGCCGTCTTCGACGACCTCCACCACGTCGACCTCGACGACCTCGACCTCGACGTCCGCCGGAGCGGAATCGTCGGCCGCGGTCTCGTCCGACGGCTGCTCGGTCTCTGCGGCGTCGCCGGCCGGAGCGTCGTCGGCGGGTTCGGATTCCTCAGGCGTCGCGGCATCCGCGTCCGCCGTGACATCCGTCGCGGCGGCGGCGTCGTCATCGACGGCCGGTGTCTGGTTATCGCCGGCCCCCGCGGTCTCGGGGGCGTCGGTCTCGGGCTGGAAGTCTGCTGCGGCAGTCACGGGTTGCACCTCATCGCGGCTCGCGCCGTCTGTAGGGAGTAGGACGGCTCACAGCCTAGTACGGCGGATGCCCCGCCTGAGGTGCGGTTGCGGCGCGATCCGAGATGTCAGGGCGTGGGTGTGGGCGTCGCGCTCGGTTCCGGCGTCGTGGTCGCCGACGGGGTCGGCTCCGGCGTCGTCGCGGTCGGGGTCGGCGTCGACGAGGGCGATGGTGCAGGAGCACCGGGTCCGGCCACGAAGTACAGCGTCTGCGCGCCGATCAGTCCGAGCACGAGCACGCCGCCGACGATGCCGGCGATCAGATTGTCGCGCGTGCGACGGCGCGCCTGCTCGTCGTGGAACTGACGTCGCGCCTCGTACAGCCGCGTGCGCTCCCGCGCAGCCCGTGCGTCACGGTCCTTGCCACCGGTCGCCACGTGACCTCCTTGTTCCGTTCGTGTCGGGCGCACGCGCCTCGTGCCGGGCAGCGCCCGAGCGGCTTGATCCTACGGGCCCGTACCGCGGCGGCCAAACCGCGGCGGATCCCGTGTCATGAGCGCGGGATAGCCTGGTGAGGTGAACAGTCCGACGGCGCTCTTCCAGGGGCTGACGCCTCTCGCGGTGCGCATGCGCCCGACCTCGCTGGAAGAGGTCGCGGGGCAGTCGCATCTGCTGCGGGCGGGGTCTCCGCTGGTGACCCTCGCGAATCCGGATGCCGCGGCCCGTGCAGCGACGTCGGTCATCCTGTGGGGCCCCCCGGGCACGGGGAAGACGACGCTGGCCCAGGCGATCGCCCGTTCCTCGGGGCGCCGGTTCGTGGAGCTCTCGGCGGTGACCGCCGGCGTGCGCGACGTACGCGAGGTCATGCAGGAGGCCCTGACGCAGCGCGATCTGTACGGCCAGTCCACGATCCTGTTCCTCGACGAGATCCACCGCTTCACCAAGGCTCAGCAGGACGCGCTCCTGCCGGGCGTCGAGAACGGCTGGGTGGTGCTCATCGCAGCGACCACCGAGAACCCGTCGTTCTCCGTGATCTCGCCCCTGCTGTCACGGTCGCTGCTGCTGACGCTCAAGCCGCTCACCGATGAAGACCTCGGCATGCTCCTGGATCGCGCGGTGGCCGATGCCCGCGGACTGTCCGGCGCGGTCGTGCTGGGCGACGAGGCGCGCGCCGCGCTCGTGCGGCTCGCCTCCGGCGACGCGCGGCGGGCGCTCACGGCGCTCGAGGCCGCAGCATCCCTCGCCGTTCCCGATGAGGACGACGATGAGGACGAGCCCGCCACTCCCGAGATCTCGGCCGACGACGTCGCGCAGGCGGTCGACCGCGCACTGCTGCGCTACGACCGTCAGGGCGACGAGCACTACGACGTCATCAGCGCGTTCATCAAGTCGATCCGCGGATCGGATGTGGATGCCGCGATCCACTACCTCGCCCGCATGATCGAGGCGGGGGAGGACCCGCGGTTCATCGCCCGGCGCCTCATCATCTCGGCCGCGGAGGACATCGGGCTCGCCGACCCCCAGGCGCTGCCGATCGCCGTCGCCGCCGCCGACGCCGTGCAGTTCATCGGCATGCCCGAAGGCCGCATCCCGCTCGCCGAGGCGACGGCCTACCTCGCGACCACCGCGAAGTCGAACGCCGCCTACCTCGCCATCGACGCGGCGATCGCCGACGTGCGCTCGGGCGGCTTCGGCCGCGTGCCGATCCACCTGCGCGACGCTCATTACCCGGGGGCGAAGCGCCTCGGTCACGGCAAGGGCTACGTGTATCCGCACGATGCCGAGATCGGCATCGCGCCGCAGCAGTACCTGCCCGACGAACTGCGGGGCCGGCGATACTACGAGCCGAAGGCGCTCGGCGCCGAGCGCGACGTCCAGGCACGTCTCGAGAAGATCCGTCGCATTCTCGACGGCGGCTGAGCGTCCCGTCCGGCCCGGATATCCCTCAGGGGTAGATGAATATCCCTCAGAGGGATATTGTGAGGGCATCGATCGAAGGGGGCGCCGTGCAGTTCGTCATCCTCGGCCTGCTTCTGAGCGGCCCTCTGTCGCTCTACGACCTCCAGAAACGGTTCGCAGCCGGCATCTCGCTCTTCTACAGCGCCAGCTCCGGCAGCATCCAGCGTGCGCTCCAGCACCTCGTCGCTGACGGCGCTGTCGTCGTCGCGGATGCCGACGACAGCCGGCGCGGCCGCAGAGTCCACGCGATCACCGACCACGGGAGGCAGCGGTGGCGCGCGTTCATGCTCGCCCCCATCGCAGACGGAACGGATGCCGAGACCGTCGTGCTCGCGAAGGTCTTCCTGCTGGGACGCCTCGAGGCGCCCGAGGATCGCTCCGCCGTGGTCCGCGGCATCCGTGCGCACATCGACAGCTCCACCGGGACCCTCCGGGCGCTCGCGGACGACGTCGACGCGCGCGCCGCCGGGCTCGATGAGGACGCGCGCCGGATCTACACGTTCCAGCGCGCGACGCTCGACTACGGCCTGCGCTCGCACGCCCTGCTGCGCCAGTGGATCGACGAAGTAGGAGGGCAGGCGTGAGCGGGAGACAGCCGCCCCGTGCGCGCGGACTGTTCGGCGCGGCGACGGCCGTCGCCCTCGTCGTCGCGGTGCTCTTCGCCACCGTCGGCGACGGGGTCGAGGTCGCCGAGGCGACGGGACTGCGCGCCGCGGTGATCGACGGCGGGCACACGCTGGTGTGGGTGCTGCTGACGGTCGCGTTCGCGATCGCGACCGTGCGCGCCAGGTGGAGCCGGCTGTCGAACGCGATCGCCATCGCCGCCGGAATCACCTACGCGCTGTTCCTCGTGGCGGTGTTCGTGTGGAGGTAGCCGCCATCGCTCCCGCCCCCGTCGCCGCCCTCGTCGCATGTCTCGCGCTCGGGGCGCTCGCGGTGCTTCAGATCTGCGTCGCGGCCGGGGCTCCGTGGGGCAGGCTCGTCTGGGGCGGGGCGCATCGCGTGCTGCCGCGCGGTCTGCGCATCGCCAGCGCGGCATCCGTCCTCCTCTACGCCGGCTTCGCCGCGGTGCTCCTCAGCCGGGCCGGGATCCTGCCGGGCGGCGACAGCATCGCCGTGCGCATCCTGACGTGGGTGCTCTTCGCCTACTTCACCGTCGGAATCCTCCTGAACGCCCTCTCCCGGAGCCGCGCCGAGCGCCTCACGATGACGCCTGTCTGCATCGTGCTCGCCGCGTCGACGCTGGTCATCGCCCTCTCATGAAAGCCCGACAGCTCGTCTGGTAGGCTTGACCGGCTCGGAACGCAGTTTTCGGGCATCCCCTTTCTTCCTGACCTACCTTCCGGCATGCCCCGGCGTGCAGTCCGGACAGGGCGAAGACAGGGCGATACGTCCGCGGGCCGTGAAAGACACGGCCGCGTCATCGAAAGGAACACTTCGTGGCAACGAAGTCCCAGGACCGCCGCAAGGTCCGTCTCTCCCGCGCCCTCGGCGTCGCGCTGACCCCCAAGGCAGCCAAGTACCTCGAGAAGCGCCCCTACGCGCCGGGTGAGCACGGCCGCACCAAGCGCAAGCAGGACAGCGACTACGCCGTCCGCCTCCGCGAGAAGCAGCGTCTGCGCGAGCAGTACGGCATCCGCGAGAAGCAGCTGCGCATCCAGTTCAACGAGGCCCGTCGCACCCAGGGCCTGACGGGTGAGAACCTCGTCGAGCAGCTCGAGATGCGTCTCGACGCGCTCGTGCTGCGCGCCGGCTTCGCCCGCACCACCGCGCAGGCGCGCCAGCTCGTCGTGCACCGCCACATCCTCGTGGACGGCCAGCTCGTCGACCGCCCGTCGTTCCGCGTGAAGCCGGGTCAGCTCATCCACGTCAAGGCCAAGAGCGAGGGCATCGAGCCCTTCCAGGTTGCAGCGCTCGGCGGTCACGCCGAGGTCCTGCCGCCCGTTCCGGGCTACCTCGAGGTCGAGCTCGACAAGCTCCAGGCCCGTCTCGTGCGTCGCCCCAAGCGCGCCGAGGTTCCCGTGGTCTGCGACGTCCAGCTCGTCGTCGAGTACTACGCAGCTCGATAATTCTGCGAACACGCGAAGGGCGTCGGGGAGACCCGACGCCCTTCATCGTTTCCGCATACGATGGAGGGATGCCGCGCCCCGGCGGCCCGCGAGGAAGTGGTGACATGAAGAACCTCCTGTGGTTCCTGCTCGGCATCGCCGGCGGTTTCGTTCTCGCCCACCTGGTCAACAAGGACCCGCGCGGCCACGAGATCCTCGCCGACGTCGACGCCCGCATCACGGAGTTCACCGACCGCATGGGCGACGCGTACCGCGAACAGGAGGCCCGCTTCGCCGGCCTCGTCGACGACGTGAGGGATGCCGCCGCCGACGCCGCGTCCAGCGCGCGGGCCGCAGCGTCCGACGCCGTCGGGAACGTCGCCGACGCCGTCGACGACGCGGCCCGCAAGATCGCCGACTGAGACGCCCCGGCGGCGGCGCGCCGCCGGCATGCTCGCCCCCGCCACACTCTCCGAACACGCACGCATTCGCACGCACACGCAAGGACCCGCATGAAGACCGCCGAGATCGCACAGCGCTTCCTCGATTACTTCGAGAAGAACGGCCACACCATCGTCCCCTCGGCATCGCTGGTGACCGACGACCCGGCGCTGCTGTTCACCGTTGCGGGCATGGTGCCGTTCATCCCCTATCTGTCGGGCGACGTGCCCGCGCCGTACCCGCGCGCGGCCGACAACCAGAAGTGCATCCGCACCAACGACATCGAAGAGGTCGGCAAGACCCCGCGTCACGGCACGTTCTTCCAGATGCTGGGCAACTGGTCGTTCGGCGACTACTTCAAGGAAGGCGCGATCCGCTACGCGTGGGATCTGCTGACCGCGCCCGAGGCCGACGGCGGGCTCGGCTTCGACCAGAAGGACCTGTGGGTCACCGTCTACGAAGAGGACGACGAGGCCCACGACCTCTGGCTGAAGCTCACCGACCTGCCCGAGGAGCGCATCCAGCGCCTCGGCAAGGACACGAACTACTGGAGCACCGGACTGCCGGGACCCGCGGGCCCCTGCTCGGAGATCTTCTTCGACCGCGGTCCCGAGTACGGCATCGACGGAGGCCCCGCGACCGACGACGACCGCTACGTCGAGATCTGGAACCTCGTGTTCATGCAGTACGAGATCACGAACGTGCGCTCGAAGTACGACTTCGACATCGTCGGCGAGCTGCCGAACAAGAACATCGACACCGGCATGGGCCTGGAGCGCATCGCGTTCATCAAGCAGGGCGTCGACAACATGTACGAGACCGACCAGGTGCGTCCGGTGCTCGACAAGGCCGTCGAACTGTCGGGCCGCACGTACGGCGCGAACCACGACGACGACGTGCGCTTCCGCGTGGTCGCCGACCACGTCCGTTCGTCGCTCATGCTCATGTCGGACGGCGTCACGCCCTCGAACGACGGCCGCGGCTACATCCTGCGCCGTCTCATGCGCCGTGTGATCCGCTCGATGCGCCTGCTCGGCGTCGACGGACCGACGTTCGAGGTCCTGTTCACCGCATCACGCGACGCCATGAAGGCCGCCTATCCGGTGGTCGAGACCGATTGGGCCCGCATCTCGCAATACGCCCTCGCTGAAGAGGCGACGTTCCTTCGCACCCTCGCGGCGGGGGAGTCGATCCTCGACGAGTCGCTCTCCGAGACGAAGGCCTCCGGCGGCACGACCCTCACCGGCGCCGAGGCGTTCCTGCTGCACGACACGTACGGCTTCCCGATCGACCTGACGCTCGAGATCGCCGAAGAAGCGGGCCTCAGAGTCGACCGCGCGGCGTTCGACGGCCTCATGCAGGAGCAGCGCGCTCGCGCCAAGGCCGACGCGCGGGCGCGCAAGCGCCAGCTGGCCGACACGAGCGTGTACCGCGACCTGCGGGCGCAGGGCGAGACCGTCTTCACCGGCTACACCGACCTCGAAGCCCAGTCGCAGGTGCTCGGCATCCTCGTCGACGGTGTGTCGGTCGACCGGGCGAGCGTCGGCCAGATCGCCGAGGTGATCCTCGCCGAGACAGCGCTGTACGCCGAGTCGGGCGGCCAGGTCGCCGACAAGGGCGTCATCGTCGGACCGGGCTACGAGCTCGAGGTGCTCGACGTGCAGAAGCCGGTTCCGGGACTCATCAGCCACACCGTCGAGGTGTCGACGGGAGAGGTCGGCGTCGGTCAGGCGGCGACGACGGTGGTGGATGCTGCGAACCGCCGCGCCGCCCGTCAGGCGCACTCCGCGACGCACCTGGTGCACGCCGCGCTCCGCGACACGCTGGGCAAGACCGCGACACAGGCCGGATCGCTCAACCGCGCCGGCTATATGCGCTTCGACTTCTCGTGGGGCCAGTCGCTGTCGGACGAGACCAAGACCGAGATCGAGGAGATCGCCAACAACGCGGTGCGCGACAACCTCGAGGTGACCACGCGCGTCCTGCCGCTCGACGAGGCGCGCTCGCTCGGCGCGATGGCGCTCTTCGGCGAGAAGTACGGCGACACCGTGCGCATGGTCGACATCGGCGGCCCGTGGTCGCGCGAGCTCTGCGCCGGCACGCATGTGTCGACGAGCGCCGAGATCGGGCTCATCAACCTCGTCGGCGAATCGTCGGTGGGCGCGTCGAACCGGCGCGTCGAGGCGCTGGTCGGTCTGGACGCCTTCCGCTCCCTCGCGGCCGAGCGCGCCCTTGTGTCGCAGCTCACGACCTCGCTCAAGGCACCGCGCGAGCAGCTGCCCGCGCGCATCGCCGAGCTGCAGGCCAGCCTCAAGGCCGCCGAGAAGAAGATCGCGGCCTTCGAAGCCAAGGCGCTCGGCGACCGGCTCCCGGCCCTCGCCGCCGCGGCGACCCGGGTGGGCGACACCGTCGTGGTGGCCGAGTCGCTCGGCAACGCCGCATCCGCCGACGACGTGCGCTCGCTGGCGCTGCAGGTGCGCGAGCGCCTCGGCTCCGAGGCCGCGGTGGTCGCGCTCGGCGCGGTCGTGAACGGGCGCCCCGTCGTGATCGTCGCCACCAACGACGCGGCGCGCGCAGCGGGCG
>NZ_JBDGJU010000033.1:0-42308 GCF_057656735.1 Microbacterium sp. Soil_C_42 | reverse complement strand
CGCGGGCGCGGGAGGCGTGAGGCCCACACCCGGTGCCGCCGGGATCCCGGTCGGCGGCGTCCATCCGCCCGGTGCCGCCGGCGGCGGAGTCTGCCGCGCGTCACCGGCGACCGCCCCGGCGACGTCGCGGGCCATCGCGCGCCAATCCCGGCCTCCGGAGCGCGACTGCTGGGGCGAGCCGGAGGAGTCGAGGGCCTTGGCGGCGAGATCGAAGAGGCGGTTGAGCGAGCCCATGGGGTTCCTTCCCTGTCAGAGACGTGGCGAGACGAAGATCGCCAAGGTCTCCTCCGCCCTGATGGGGCCGGCAACCCGGGATCCGACGCTGGATCCGTAGTGACGAGGTGCCGCGGACGGGAGTACTCCCCTTGTGCCTCCAGCCTATGGGCGCGGGGTGGGTCGATCGCCCGCTCCGGCGGCCTCACCGCGTTCTCTCAGCGGATTGATCGGAACGGATGCCGCGGCCTCCGGCATCGCGTTCCCCCTCGGTCAGCGGCGCACCCGGTCGCCGCTCACGTCGTAGGCGCGCAGCCGGCCGCACATGCCGAATTCCCTCTCACCCACGAGCGCCGGCGCCTGGGAGAGCGCAGCCTCCGAGAGGTGCCCCGCCTCACCGGCAGCGAGCGCGCGGGTGATGTCGAGGCTGTGCGCGGCCTGCGCGGCGGGCCCTCGCTCCACGATCCCGGTCCAGTCCACGGCCCGTCCCCGCACCAGCCGGGCGGCGGCCGCGTGGAATTCCTGCAGGGGCCGGAGGTCGCCGGCCCGTGCGGCGTCGCGGAGGACGAGGAAGCCCTCCACCGCGAGATCGCGCCGTCGCGCCGCCGCCTCGGCTCGTGCCTCCACCGGCTCAGCCGGGAGCGCCGCGGCTGCGGCGTACCGCGCGGGGTCGGCGACGATGTCGGCCGGGAAGGTCATCACGGCGTCGCCCGCCTCCGGAAGCCCCGCGTTGCCCATGACCACGAGCACCTCGAGCCCGCCGTGGTTCACCGCGCGGTGGATCGTGCCGGGAGTGAACCACACGACCGAGCCCTTGCGCAGTTCGGTCTCGCGCAGTCCGCCGGCATCGAGCGTGTGCAGCTCGCCGTGCCCGCCGATCACCACGTAGCACTCGGTCGAGGCGAGATGCATGTGCGGGCTGCCGCCGCGCAGGCCGTCGGGGGCGAGGTCGTCGTAGACGTCGAGCAGGGTCACGGAGGTGGCGCCGGGGAACGTAGGCGTGGTGTCTGTCACGAGAAGCTCCTCTCCCTCCCGACTCACACTAGGACCGGCTGGAGGATGCCTCGCAGCACGTCTGCGAGAGGCTCCGCGGCATCCGCTCCCCCATCGGCGATGCCGACGGCGTACCGGAACCGCACGGTCTCGCCGGGAGCGACGACGACCTCTTCGCTGAAGAAGGGCGCCGGGTTCAGCGCCGCGAACTCCTCGGAGCGCGCGAACCACTGCGGCGGGTGGTGCGGGTTGGCCGCGTCGTCGAGCATGAGCACGAGAGAGGTGGCGTCGACGTCGTCGTGGCGTCCGACGAAGCCCATCCACTCGAAGCGCGCTCCCCGCACGTCGTCGCCCGCGCCGGAGGCTCCCGGCGCGACGAGCGTGCCATCGGTGAACGAGCGGGGTCCACGCCAGAACAGCCCACCGTAGCCGGCGTTCTCGCGCCCCTTGGTCGTCGGGGAGCCGATGGCGATCGGTGCGCCCGACACGTTGGTCAGCTGCGTGTCGAAGGTGAGGGCCCAGGCGTCGTCCGACACGATCTCGGCGGTCAGCGCGCGCTCCTCGGCGAACAGCACGTCTCCTGACTCGGTGATCCACCGCAGCCCGTGCGCGACCGTGGCACGCTCGCCCGCCTCGAGCTCGACTGCTCCGTCGTGCTGCTGCACGCCGTTGTTCGGCAGCTGCACGTAGAACTGCCCGTGGACGTACGTGGGGCCGCCCCAGAAGTTCTCGTCGTTCACGACCGGCAGCGCCCAGGCGATGCCCTTGTGCCACACGTGGTCGTGCGGCCGGAAGAGGCTGACGACGTCGCCGCGGCGCGTGCGGATGGGGTGCAGGTAGGGCTTGGGCGACTCCACAGGCACCGTCGCGGGCTGATACACGTAGGTGAACAGGTCGACGTCACCGTCGCGGACCGTGACCGCGGAGCCGATGTCGTGCGTGATGCGCAGCGCGCTCATGCGAGCACCTCCTTCACGGGGGCCCAGGGCACGATCCCGCCGCTCATGGAGCGGACGAAGGGATCCTCGCCTCGGAGCTCCCCCGCCTGGACCACAGCCCCGCGGAACGCGGAGGCGTAGGTGGCCGCGGCGAACTCGAGCGTGTGCCGCGCTTCGGCGAGGTCGACGCCGGGCGCCTCGCCCGCCTCGAAGGCGTCGAGGATCGCGCGGATCTGGTCGCGGTGGCCGCTGGTCGCTCCGCTGTCCAGGCCCTCGGCCCAGCGGGTCGCGAGATGCTCGTGGCCCGGCGCCGGGGTGAAGGTCCAGTCCTCGCTGGTGTATCCGTACAGGTGGCGCACCTCGACGGACGCGAATTCGAAGTCGAACCGCAGCCGCGAGGTCTCGTGCGGCGAGACGAGCGAGTTGACGACGGTCGCGAGGGCATCGTTCTCGAAACGCACCAGCACCATCGAGACGTCCTCGGTGTCGGTCGGGCGCAGCTGCCGCGCCGCGAAGGCGCTCACCTGAGACCAGCGGCCGAAGATCGCCAGCAGCAGATCGAACTGATGGATGCCGTGGCCCATCGTCGGACCGCCGCCCTCGACATCCCATCGCCCGCGCCACGGCACGTCGAAGTACTCGTCGGGCCGGTACCACAGGGTCTCGCAGGTGGCGACGAGGGGTCGGCCGAGCTCGCCCCCGGCGACAAGGGCGCCGAGGTGGCGGGCGGCGGCGCCGAACCGGTGCTGGAACACCGTGAGCACCGGCACGCCGGTCTCTGCCTGCACCGCCTCGAGCTCGTCGACCTCGCCGAGGGTGAGCGCGGTGGGCTTCTCGACGAGCGACGCGACGCCCGCCCGCATCGCCTGGATCGCGATCGGCGTGTGCGTCTGCGGCGGCGTGCACACGTGCACGAGATCGAGCTCCTCGCTCGCGAAGAGATCGGCCGCGTCCGCGTAGACCCGGTCGACGCCGAAGGTCTCGGCGAAGGCGACGGCACGCGCACGGTCGAGGTCTACCACGCCGGCGATCTCGACGCGGGGCGAGAGTGCGTTCAGGGCGTCGGCGTGGGCGTGGGCGATGCCGCCGGTGCCGATGATGCCGACGCGGAAGGGTGGGCGGGGTGAGGACATGACCTGTGGTTCCTTCTGGGGGGGAGGTGGGGTGAGGCGTGTCGGCGGGCGCGGCGCGGGACTTCTCGCACCGCGCCCGTCGACAGGCGCGCTACTGATTGACGATGACGTCGATTTCGGCGAAGAGCTGATCGACCGCCTCGTCCACCGTGATCGTGCCGAACCCGAGCTCCTGGCCGAGGGCCTTGAACTTCGCTTCGACCGAGCCGTAGCCCACGATCGGAACCGGCGGCGCGTCGCCGATGCGGTCGGCGATCGACTCCTCGTAGTCGATGATCTGCTGGGCGGTCTCGTCGAGCTCCACGCCCTCGAGCTGGGTCTCGGATGCCGGCATCCCACGGTTCGTCCCGAAGATGGCGCCGACCTCGGGACTGTTCACCAGGAAGTCGGTGAACAGGGCCGCGGCCTCGGGGTGCTCCGTACTGGCCGCAGCGGAGATCAGCATGCCGGCCTTCTTGTACAGGTCCTTGGCGCCTTCTTCGGTGACCGGAGGCGCCACGAGGTTCAGGTCGGGATACGCGTCGCCGAGGTTCGCCTTGTAGGGAGCGCCGAAGTTGTCCCACACGATCTCGGTGAGCGCCTGAGCGGAGTCGAAGGCGCCCTTGGGAGTGACCTCCTGGATCCGCTGCTGCGGGGTGACGACGCCGTCTTCGCGCAACTCGGCGCCACGGTTCCAGAAGTCGGCGAGGTCCTCCTCGGTGAAGCCGACCTCGCCCTCTTCGGTGAAGACCGACTTGCCCTCGGATCGAAGGACGAGCTCGAACGGCTGGATGAAGCCGGTGGGGTCCGCGCCGCCCCAGACCTCGAGCCCGGCGGCCTCGGCGGCATCCCGGGCCTCGTGCAGCCACTCGTCGTATGCCTCCCAGTCGCCGCCCTCGAACGGCTCGACGCCGACTTGCTCGGTCAGGACCACGTTCTCGAACATCCCGATCGCGTTCGTCGAGACCGGCATGCCCGCGATCGTGTCGTTGATCGTGGCGATGTCGAGCACGCTCTCGTCGAAGCCGTCGGTGGCGATCATGTCGCCGACGTAGGGCGTGAGATCCAGGAGCAGGCCGTTGTCGGAGTACTGGCGGACGTACGTCATGTCCATCTGGAACACGTCGGGGAGGTTCTTGCCGGCAGCCTCGGTCTGGCGCTTCTCCCAGTACTCGTCCCAGGAGAGGAACGTGGAGTTCACCGTGATGTTCGGGTACTCCTCGTTGAACGCGGCGATGGCCTCGTTGTACATCTCGGCTCGAACGTCGTTCCCCCAGAACGCGAAGTCGAGGCTCACCTTCTCGTCCGGATCATAGGTGGCCGCCGGGGAGTCGGCGGGAGCGGCGCCGGCGCAGCCTGCCAGGGCTGCAGCGAAGCCGACGACTGCCACGGCGCCGACGGCGCCCGTTCTTCTGCGTGTGAACATCTTTGTCCTTTCGGAACGCTGGTCGCGTGAGGGAAACCTGGGGTGAACCTTCACTTAGTGATCGATCACTCGGTTGAGAAGTGAGAATAGTGAAGGTTCACAATCTGTGTCAACATGGATGTCGAAGGAGGCGCTCGTGACCGACACCGCACCGCACCGCCGACCGACGATCATGGAGGTCGCCCGCCTCGCCGATGTCTCGCATCAGACCGTCTCACGCTTCTTCCGCGCTCCCGATGGGCTGAAGCCCACCACCAAGGCGCGCGTTCAGGCCGCGGTCGACCAGTTGAACTACCGGCCGAACCTCGTCGCCCGCTCGATGCGCACGCGCCGCACCGGCCGGCTCGCGGTGGTCGTGCCGACGCTCGCCTACAGTCCGGCGCGCATGCTCGCCGGAGCGGGCGCGGCCGCGCACGCGGCCGGCTACGCGGTCGAGGTGCTGGCCCTCGAGGGGGGCGCCGACGAGCGAACGCAGCGCGTGGCCGAGCTGGCCGATTCCGGTCAGGTCGACGGCATCGTCTCGTTCGCCCCCGTGCTCGCCTCGCTCGAGCTGCAGGCCTCCAGCGGGACGCCCATCGTCGCATCGGCCGACTTCGACGACGAGATGCGCGGCATCGGCGAGCTGGCGGATGCCTCAGCCCTCGTCGACCTGATCCGCGGCCTGGCCGAACGCGGCCACCGCCGGTTCCTCCACATCACCGGAGACCTCCAGTTCGCGTCGGCGCGCGCCCGGCGCGACACCTATCTCGAGACGGTCGCATCGCTCGGGCTGGAGTCGACCGGCGTGATCGAGGGCGATTGGTCGGCCGAATCGGGGATGGCCGCGGTGCGCGGACTTCCCGAACACGACAGGGCCACCGCCGTGCTGGCGGCGAATGACCTCGTGGCCGCCGGCGCGATCCGCGCGGCGATGGATCGCGGGTGGCGCGTGCCCGACGACCTCAGCGTCACCGGATGGGACGACCAGCAGCTCGGTCGCCTGATGAGCCCCGCGCTGACAAGCGTGGAGGTCGACCTCGAGGGTCTGGGCTCACGCGCGATGACCAGGCTCATCACGACGCTCCGCGGCGAGCGCGCGCCGACCGAGCCCCAGCAGATTCACCGTGTCATCTGGCGCGAGTCCACCGGACCGGCACCCGACTGAGCCGGACGGATGCCGCTGCCCGCGGCATCCCATCAGTCCGCGCTGCGGGAGTCGAGCTCGGCGCGCGCCGCGGCGATCGCGTCGTCGGTGGCGGAGTACCCGTGCTCGGGCCCGGGGAAGACGCCGCCGCGCACCTCGCGCGCGTACGCTGCGACGCCGGCGACCATGTCGGGCCCGATGGCGCCGTAGCGCTTGACGAAGGCCGCGGTCTTGCCCTCGGTGATGCCCAGCAGGTCGTGCAGCACGAGCACCTGGCCGTCGGCCGGCCCAGCGCCGATGCCGATGACGGGGATCTCGAGCGCCGGCAGCACGACCGCCGCGACGTCGGCGGGCACGGCCTCGATCACGAGCACGCTCGCGCCGGCGTCCTGCACGGCGAGGGCCTCCCGCACCAGGCGCGCGGCGGACTCGGCGGTGCGACCCTGGGCGCGCAGGCCTCCCAGCGCCACGGCGGTCTGCGGAGTGAGGCCCACATGCGCGACGACCGGGATGCCGGCGTCGGCGATCGCCCGGATGCGGCTGAGCCGCGCCTCGCCGCCGCCCTCGAGCTTGACGGCGTCGGCTGCGGCCTCCTTCACGAACCGCACGGCGGTGGTGACGGCCTGCTCGTCCGACACCTCGGTCGATCCGAACGGCAGGTCGCAGACCATGAATGCCGATCGGATCCCGCGACGGACCGCGCCCGCGAGCACGAGCATCTCCTCGACCGTGACCGCCACCGTGGAGTCGTGCCCGAGCACGACCTGCGCGCCGGAGTCGCCCACGAGCACCATGTCGACTTCGGCCTGCTCGGCCGTCCGCGCGCTCGGGTAGTCGTAGGCCGTGACCATGACGATCGGCTCGCGGCGGGCCTTCATCTCGGCGAGGCGCTGCAGTGTCACCTGTGCGCGCATCATGCACCTCCGGTGGTGGGGGGAACGGGCGGGATCACCGCGTTGTCGATCAGGCGCGTCGCGCCGACGCGCGCGGCGATCGCGACGAGCGTCGGGCGGTCCACGGACGAGACCGGGGCGAAGGTCTCGGGGTCGACGAACGCGACGTATTCGAGCGGGATGAGGGCCTCGGCGAGGGCGTCCAGCGCCCGCTCGCGCAGCGCATCGGATTCACGGATGCCGCCGGCCGCGGCATCCGTGACCGCGGTGAGCGCTCGCGGGATCGCCAGCGCCCGCGCGCGCTCTTCGGGCGACAGGCGGGTATTGCGACTGGAGCGGGCGAGGCCGTCGGCGTCGCGGGAGGTCGGGCACACGACGAGCGTGACGGGGATGCCGAGATCCGCGACGAGGCGACGGATGACGGCGACCTGCTGCGCGTCCTTCGCACCGAAGTAGGCGGTGTCGGGGAGCGCGGCGAGCAGCAGCTTCGTCACGACGGTGGCGACGCCGTCGAAGTGCGCGCGGCCGCGCTCGGCGCCCTCGAGGGTCTCGGCGATCGGCCCCGACACGCTCACGGTGGTCGCGAAGCCGTCCGGGTAGACCTCGGAGGCGTCGGGGGCGAAGACGATGTCGACCGCCTCGGCCTCGGCGAGAGCGAGGTCGGCCTCCTCGGTGCGGGGATAGGCGGCGAGGTCCGACTGCTCGTTGAACTGCGCGGGATTCACGAAGATCGTCATGACGACCGTGTCGTTGTCGGCACGGGCCGCGCGCAGCAGCGTCGCGTGGCCCTCGTGCAGCGCGCCCATGGTGGGGACGAGGCCGATGCTGCCGCCGCGGCGTTCGCGCAGCACCTCGCGCAGGTCGGCGACGGTGCGGACGACGATCACGAGGCGGCCTCCTGACGCGGTCGCAGATCGCGCGTCGCCGCGACCAGGGCGTCGAAGAGTCCGGCACGTTCGGGCAGCCGCTCGGCCACGGCGTCACGCTGGCGCGCGACGGTCGCCTCGTCGCCACGGGCGATCGGACCGGTGAGGGCCGCGGAGCCGTGCGCCTCCCAGTTCGCGACGGTCGCTCGCACGAGCGGGGCCAGCGCGTCTCGCGGAACCCCCGCGGTCGCGGCGAGATCCTCCGCGAAGGACTCGAGCGTCACGAGGAAGTTCGACGCGATCGACGCGGCCGCGTGATACGCGGGGCGATCTTCATCGGCGATGTCGAACGGCGCCATGCCGAGCGCCTCGGCGAGCGCGTGCGCGGTGGCGAGGGCCTGCGGCGTCGAGCCGGCGAGCGCCGCGGGGACGCCCGCGAACAAGGTGTCGCCGGTCACGGTCGTGAGGGGATGGATGCTGAGCGCCTCGTGCGGTGCGAGCGGCTCGAGCGTTGTCGCGCCCGAGAAGTGCCCCACCAGGCGCGCCGGCGCGACGAGCGCGGCGGCGCGCCCGATCTCGGCATCCGGCACCGCGAGCAGCACGAGGTCGGCGTCGTCGCCGGTCGCCCCGCGGCCGAGAGGTCCTTGCACATCGACACCCGCCTGCCGGAGGGCCGCGGCGATCGCACGACCGACGCGGCCGTCGCCGACGATCGCGACGCGGGCAAGCGCGTGCGCGGGGTGCGAGTCCGGCATCGTCGTCGTCTCCCGTCACGGCGCATGGATCCGGTCCAGGACGGCTGAACCAGGTTCAAAAATACCCGGCGCGACGCGGGGCGGCGACCGCGCGTCCCATGACGCCGCGCTCGCGCGGTCGAATCCGGTAAACGCTGCTGCTCCCGACGGGCGCGAACGCCGATTCGGACAGCGCGAACCAACCCGCCACGGTGGGACGGGCGCGAACGCCGATTCGGACAGCGCGGACCAGCCCGCCACGGTGGCTCCTGAGCCCTCCGCACTGCGACTTCAGGCCCCGTGGGCAGGCAGACTGGAAGCCGTGACCCGCGCCCAGTCCGTCGCCGACCGCATCGTGCGCGAGGCCGAAGCCTCGGGGTTCCGGGCCCATGGACTGCATGTCCTCGTCGGTGATGACCTCGCCGGGCACCGCTGGACCGCTGATGTGCGCGAAGACATCCACTCCGCCGCGAAAGGCGTCTGCGTGCTCGCCGCGGGCATCGCTGCAGACGAGGGACTGGTCTCGCTCGACGTGCCCGTGGCGACGTACCTGCCTGGCGTCGAGCTCGGCGAGGGCGTCGATGAGGTCACCTTCCGCCACCTGCTGTCGATGACGAGCGGCATCGACCTGCCCTGGTCCGAGACGATGATGACCGACTGGCCCGACCTGGCCACCGAGTTCCTCCGGCGCCCGTCACGCGGGAGGGTGTTCCAGTACTCGAACGCCAGCACCTACACCGCGATGCGCGTGCTCGCCGAGCGAGTGGGCGACGTCGCCGACTATCTCGGTCCGCGCCTGTTCGCGCCGCTCGGCATCGACGACGTCGAGTGGGAGCGCTGCCCGAACGGCCACATCGTCGCGGGCGGTGGCCTCCCCCTCCGCACCAGCGAACTGGCCCGCATCGGGCGGCTCATCCGAGATCGCGGCAGGTGGGAGGGACGGCAGCTCGTGTCACCGGAGTGGATCGACGCGATGCACTCCGGGTGGGTGGTCGCCGGCGAGAACCCTGGTTACGACGGCTACGCCCTCGCCGGCTGGCGGGGCCCCGGCGACGCCTGGCGCCTCCACGGCGCCTACGGCCAGCTGCTCATCTTCGCGGGCGGCGCGGTCGTGACGATCACCGCCGACGATCACTTCGGCGCGGACCGCATGGCGGCCTTCGTCGTCGAGACCCTTCGCGACTGACTCGCCGCGAGCAACCAGCGCCGGAGGCGTCGGCCGGCAGTTCAGCCGCGCTGCACGTAGTGGCGCACGGTGTCGTCCCTCTCGACGAGGAACCGGTCGTCCTCCGGGTAGAACACGGCCCTGTCGACGTCGTCGCCCGCGAATCCTCGGATGCTGTCCAGGCTGTCCCACCGCGAGACCGTCAGGATCTCGGTCAGACCGCCGGCGAGGTCGCGCGTCAGCGTCCAGGCGTCCTTGTTCCCAGGAAGTGCGCGGTACTCCTCGATCCCCGTCCGCTCGACATAGTCGACGTACTCGTCGCGGTCCTGCGTGCGGATCACTCCCCGCCACACCCGCACGATGCTTCGATGATGACTGTGGTCCGCGACGTCCGGCTCCGCCCGGGCGACATCGGCCACTTCTTCCTCCGGACGCGGCGGGATCGTCTCGTCGAATTCGAGCTCGGGGATGCTCGACTCACCCGGTTCCGGCACGTGGGCGTGAGGCGAGTGCTCGTCGTACGTCGACACGGCGACTCCTTCCTTCAGACAGTCACAGCGTAGATCCACGCAGGTGCGTCAGGCCGAGGCATCCCACCAATCCAGCACCCGCGTGCCGACCAGGGTGAGCCACTTCGACGGCTCGCCCTCGGCGACGTCGACGTCGAACCAGGCGCGGCCGGGAAGCGGGGTGGTCTGCAGCCACGTGCCGTCGGGCTGCCGGGCGGCGCGCACGACCTCGACGGCGTCGGCGAGACGAGGGTCGGGCGGCGTGCCTTCGAGCAGTCCGGCGTCGCGGAAATGGTCCAGGGCGACCAGCGCGCTGTAGCGGTGCCGGTCGGGGTACACGAACCGCGTCACGAACGGGCCCACGACCTCACCGGTCGTCGCGCGGTTCATCAGGTGGCGCGAGAGGAGGTACTCCTCGCCGCCGTGGCGGGCGTCGCGCATGCTCGTGTCGCCCGTGATGCGCTCGTAGGCGAGGATGCCGCGCGCCGCGTTGAGCGTCGAGTGGAAGGACGAGCGCACCGAGTCGCCCTCCTCGGCCTCGCAGTTCCAGCCGCCGTCGGCCAGGCGATGCTCGGGGAACCAGGCGACCAGCCGCGAGACGTCGGCCCCGAGCCACGCGCCGCTCGCCAGCGTGTACGAGTTGATGCAGACGTCGACCTCGCCGCCCCAGTAGGGCAGGTCGTCGTACTCCCACCGGCTGTTCGCGGCGATCTTCTCCGCGGTGCCGTCGAGCGCCGTCGCGTCGACGCCCCACTCGCGGAGGTCTTTCAGCACCCAGGTCGTCGCCACCCAGGGCTGACCGGGCTCGTCCTGCTCGGCACTGCCGAAGAAGCCCGCGGGGAAGAACGCCCCTCCGGCCCACTGGCCGTCGGCGTCCTGCTCGGCGAGCAGTCGCGCTCCGAAACCCTCGGTCGCCACACGCGCGCGCGTCGCCTGCCAGACCTC
Source organism: Microbacterium sp. Soil_C_42 (assembly GCF_057656735.1). Classification (NCBI taxonomy): domain Bacteria; kingdom Bacillati; phylum Actinomycetota; class Actinomycetes; order Micrococcales; family Microbacteriaceae; genus Microbacterium; species Microbacterium sp. Soil_C_42. The sequence continues at coordinate 31,391 of NZ_JBDGJU010000033.1, read as the reverse complement.
GGCCGGAGCCCCGGCGAGATCGCGCTCGACCTGCCAGCGCAGCGCCGGGTCGGAGTCGAGCAGCCAGTCGAGCAGATCCTGATCGATGGTCATGCGGGCAGGTTAGTCGCACCTGCCGACAGTCCGCGGCGTCCACCTGGCGCATAGCTTCGTCACCAGAACCGTCCAGGCCCGCTTCCTACGCTCGACCGCATGCCCGAATCCCGAAGACGGGCGAGCGGATTCCTCGGCGGTCTCGCCGGGCTGCTCGGCCTCAGCGCCCTGGCCGGAGTCCTCGTGGCCGCCACCGTCACCCCGGCGGTCGCCCTCACGGGCGCCGCCGCATCGCAGGCGATCACGCTCTTCGACAACCTGCCGAGCACGCTGCAGATCGACCAGCTCATGGTGCCGAGCAACTTCTACGCCACCGACCCCGAGACGGGCGAAGAGGTGCTGATGGCGCAGTTCCTCGAGCAGGACCGCACGCCGGTCACCTACGACCATGTCTCGTCGGCGATGTACGACGCGATCCTGTCGAGCGAGGACCCGCGCTACTACGACCACGGCGGCGTCGACATCGTCGGCACCACCCGGGCCGTGCTGTCGAACCTCGAAGGCGGCGGCGAGACACAGGGCGGGTCGACCATCAGCCAGCAGTACGTCAAGAACGTCCTCGTGCAGCAGTGCGAGGCGACCGCGAACACGCCGCAGGCCAAGTACGACTGCTGGTCCGAGGCCACCACGTCCTCCGGCACGGCCGGCGTCGAACGCAAGCTGCAGGAGATGCGCTACGCGATCGCGCTCGAGCAGGAGTACTCCAAGGACGAGATCCTGCTCGGCTATCTCAACATCGCCAACTTCGGGGGCACCACGTACGGCGTCGAGGCGGCCGCGCGCTACTACTTCGGCACGACCGCCGCGAACCTGACCGTCGCGCAGGCGGCGACCCTCGCCGGCATGGTGCAGAACCCCAACAGCTACCGGATCGATCGCCCCGCCGGCTCGATCACGACATCGGACGGCACGACCCTCAACAAGGCGCCGGACGGCGTCATCGAGGACGGCGCGAAGCTCGGGGCGCTCGACGCGCTGGTGACGTCGGGCGAGATCACCGAAGAGCAGAAGCTCGCCGCGGCCGATGGGTACACCTCGACGAAGGTGCGCCAGCTCTACGTGCTGAACCGCATGCTCGACGACGGCAAGATCACGCGCGACGGGTATGTCGCCGCCGCGATCGAGCCGATCACCCCGGCCATCACGCCGACGGTCACGGGGTGCGCCGCGGCGGGCGGGGCGGCCTACTTCTGCGAGTACGTGAAAGACGTGATTCTGAGCGACCCCACGTTCGGCGAGACCGCGACCGACCGGCTGCAGACCCTCCAGCGCGGCGGCCTGAACGTCTACACGACCCTCGACGCGCGTGTGCAGACCGCCGCCGAGGCCGCGATGACGCAGTACGCGCCCGCCTCGGCCACCATGCCGACGTCCCCTGGTGCGTCGACAGGACGCTTCGGCTCCACGACCGTGAGCATCGAGGCATCCACCGGTCGCATCCTGGCGATCGCGCAGAACACCAAGTACGGCGAGGACGCCGCGGCCGACGACGATCCCGATTACTCCTCGCTCGTCTTCGCCGGGGATCCCGCGGTGGGCGGATCCACGGGCTTCAGCGCCGGCTCGACCTTCAAGCTGTTCACCCTCCTCGACTGGCTCGAGCAGGGGCACTCGGTCAATGAGACCCTCGACGGGCGGCTGCGGGTCTTCACGCACCTCACCAACTCGTGCGGCGGCGATTGGGACAACACGTCGAACACCCTCGTCAACAACTTCGGCAAGGCTGCGGGCCGCATCGGCACGCCCCTGCAGTTCACCGCGTCCTCTCTGAACACCGGCTACTTCGCGATGGCCGAGAAGCTCGACCTCTGCGACATCCAGAACGTGGCGGCGAAGCTCGGCGTCACGCAGAGCGACGGCACGCCGATCTCGATGGACAGCCTCAACTCCATCATCGGCACGGCCCAGGTCTCGCCGATCGCGATGGCCGCCGCCTACGCCACCGTCGCCAACGGCGGCACCTACTGCCAGCCGCAGGCCATCGATCGGGTGACGGATGCTGCGGGCACCGAGATCGCGAAGCCCGCACGCTCGTGCGTCCAGGCCCTGGACCCGAGCATCGCGGCGACCGCGGCCTACGCACTGCAGGGCGTGATGGCATCCGGAGGAACAGGAGCCGTCGGCAACCCCGGCGACGGCACCCCGCTCCTCGGCAAGACCGGCACCCACGAGGCATGGCAGACCTGGATGATCGAGTCGAGCACCACGGTGACGACGGCGACGTGGGCGGGCAACGTGGAGGGCGGCGGAGACGTCTTCAACACCTGGCACGACGGCACGCGGCTGTCGGACATCCGCTATCGCATCGGCCGGGCGGTGCAGGCCGCCGCGAACGACGCCTACGGCGGGGACGCCTTCCCGAGCCCCGCCCCGCAGCTGACCAAGACCTCGCAGGCCACGGTCCCCGACGTCACGGGGCTGAGCATCGGAGATGCCCGGAGCCGGCTCGAGGCGGCGGGGTTCGTCGTGCAGGTCGGCGACACCGTCGAGTCGGAGGTCACGGCCGGGCTCGTCGCGAGCCAGGACCCCGGCGCGGGCCGGGCCACCGCCGGCGCGACCGTCACGATCCATCCGAGCGCCGGCCCGGCCGCCTCCGACCCGGGCGACGGCGAGAGCAACGGCGACGGCGGGACAGGCAACAGCGGGACGGGCAACGGCGGGACCGGCGACGGCGGGACGGGAAACGGGAACGGGAACAGCGGAGGTGGCAACGGCGACGGCGGCTGACGCCCGTCTCCTGACAACGGACGACGGATGCCGGGGCGCAGCATCCACTCGTCACGGAATCGTGAGGATCGTTGCCCACCGGGCCACGTGCCGAGGAGAATCGTCTGATGCCCATCGTCGACAACGGCGTGTACGTCGCCGGTAAGCGGATCGAGAATCCGTCGAGCCTTGCCGAGACCTTCGAGTACACCCGCTCCCAGCACGGGATGGCGTGGATCGGGCTGTTCCGCCCGACCCCGGAGGAGATCGCGCAGGTCGCCGACGAGTTCGCCCTGCACCCCCTCGCGGTCGAGGACGCGCTCACCGGCCATCAGCGCGCGAAGCTGGAGCGCTACGGCGACATCCTGTTCGTGGTGCTGCGGCCCGCACGCTAGATCGACGAGACCGAGACGGTCGACTTCGGCGAGCTGCACGTGTTCGTCGGCCCCGACTTCATCGTGACGATCCGGCATGCGGAGTCCCCCGATCACAGCCGCGTCCGCCGGCGGATGGAGCAGGAGCCCGAGCTGCTCGCGCTGGGGCCGGAGGCCGTGCTCTACGCGATCCTCGACGAGGTGGTCGACGAGTACACGCCGGTCATCGAGGGCGTCGAGAACGACATCGACGAGATCGAGGACGCGCTGTTCGAGCACGGGGGCGTGTCGCTCTCCAAGCGCATCTACGACCTGTCCCGCGAGGTGATCATGCTCCAGCGTGCGGTCACTCCGCTCGCCGACATGCTCGAGTCGCTGCAGCGCGGTGCACCGAAGTACGAGGTCGACCTCGAGCTTCAGCGGTCGCTCCGCGATGTGCACGACCACGCGCTGCGCATCATCGACAAGGCCTCGGCGTTCCGCTCGATCCTCGACAACGCCCTCACGGTCAACGCGACGATCGTGACGCAGCGGCAGACCGATACGGCGCTCGCCCAGAACGAGCAGGTCAAGAAGATCTCCGGCTGGGCCGCGATCCTGTTCGGCCCGACCCTGGTCGGCACGATCTACGGCATGAACTTCGAATACATGCCCGAACTGGCATGGCCGCTCGGCTACCCCATGGCGCTCGGCTTGATGGCCGCGACGAGCCTCACCCTCTACGGGGTGTTCCGCAAGCGCCACTGGCTCTGACGCAGAGCTCGGCGGCCGGAGATCGGCACGACGCCGCTCGGCGGGGTGATCCGGTCGGCCTGCGACGGGCGCACCACCAGTCACGCTTCCTGCGCACCGGGTCAAGACACCGGTGCCCGCGAGCGGAAGAGTGGGGGCGGATATGAAGGAGGCCCCATGCCTGCGCACACGCACGACGCGCCCACCCAGCCCCACGACAACCCGGACCTCATTCCGGTGACTGCCGTGAGGAAGGCCGAGCCGCGGCATCCGCTCGATCCGCTCACCGCCGACGAGATCGAGGCGGCCCGCGGGATCCTCGTGTCGGCGGGCCTCCTCGGCGACACGGTGCGGGTGCCGATGCTGCTGCCCGACGAGCCGACCAAGGACGAGCTCGCCGCCTGGTCGCCCGGCGAGCCCTTCGACCGTCGCGTGGACGTGACGCTGATGGATGCTGCGACAGGCGCGCTCGTCGAGGCGATCGTGTCCATCTCGCGCGAGGCGGTGGTCGCGAAACGCGAGCTCGACCCGTCGCGGGCACCGTACGGCCAGCCGCAGTACCTGTTCGAGGAGTACGACCGCGCGGCGGAGATCGTGAAGGCCTCGCCGGAGTGGTGCGCCGCGATGACGCGCCGCGGCCTCGCGGACCGCATCGACCTCGCGTTCTGCTCGCCGCTGGCGCCCGGGTTCGTGGGGCGTGAGAACGAGGTCGGGCGCCGCGTCATCCGCTCGCTCACATTCCTGCGCGACAGTGAGGACGACATCCCCTGGGCGCACCCGGTCGAGGGCCTCATCGTCCACGTCGACCTCGTGTCGAACGCGGTCATCGGCATCGAGGACGAAGGGGACGTGCCCGTCCCCTCGGGAAGCGGGAAGTACACCCCGGATGCCGTGGGTCCTGCCCGCACCAGCCTCAAGCCGATCGAGATCACTCAGCCCGAGGGGCCGAGCTTCGCCGTGACCGGGTCCCGCGTGGAGTGGGAGAACTGGTCGATGCGCGTCGACTTCAACGCCCGCGAGGGACTCGTGCTGCACGACGTGCGGTTCGACGACCGTCCGGTGCTGACGCGCGCGAGCGTGCCCGAGATGGTCGTGCCCTACGGCGACACGTCGAACACGCGCTTCTGGATCAGCTACTTCGACGCCGGTGAGTACCTGCTCGGCAAGAACGCCAACCACCTGGAGCTCGGCTGCGACTGCCTCGGCGTCATCCGGTACTTCGACGGCCACGTCGCCGACGACCACGGACATGCCGTGCGGATCCCGAACGTGGTGTGCATGCACGAGGAGGATTACGGCATCCTCTGGAAGCACACCGAACAGGGTCCCGTCGGCTCACACGTGCGCCGGTCACGGCGCCTGGTCGTGTCGTACTTCTCGACGATCGGCAACTACGACTACGGCTTCTACTGGTACTTCTACCTCGACGGCTCGATCCAGCTCGAGGCGAAGGCGACGGGCATCGTGTTCGTGGGCGGCGGTGTGCCGGGATCGACGAACCCGCATGCCCCCGAGATCGCGCCCGGCGTGTTCGCGCCGGTGCACCAGCACCTGTTCTCGGCGCGGCTCGACGTCGCGATCGACGGCGAGGACAACCGGCTCGTCGAGATCGACGCCGCCCGCATCCCGATGGGCGACGCGAACCCGTTCGGCAACGCGTTCACCTGGACCGAGACCCCGCTGCGCACCGAGGCCGAGGCCCAGCGCATCGCCGACACGTCGGTCGCCCGGGTGTGGGAGGTGCGCAGCGCCTCGAAGACGAACCACCTGGGCAAGCCGACGGCGTACCACCTGCTCCCCCAGCCGACCGCGCTGCTCATGGCGGACCCTGCCTCGTCGGTGGCGGCGCGCGCCGCGTTCGCGACGAAGCACCTGTGGGGCACCGCGTACGACCACGACGAGCGCTGGCCCGCCGGCCGCTACCCGAACGCCCACCAGGGCGGTGCGGGGCTTCCGGCCTACACGGCCGACGACCGCTCGATCGACGGCGAGGACCTCGTGCTGTGGCACACGTTCGGCCTCACCCACATCCCGCGTCCCGAGGACTGGCCCATCATGCCGGTCGACTACGCCGGCTTCTGGTTCAAGCCGTACGGCTTCCTCGATGTGAACCCCGCGATGGATGTCCCCGAGTCGAGCCAGGCGCACGGGGTCGGTCATGGGGCTGCGGGCGCGGCGGGTCCCCGGGCCGCCAGAGCCGCGGTCGACGGCGGCTGCGGCATGGGTGAGGGGTGCACCTGCGGCCACTGACCCGACGCCAGGCGGACGTGACGCCGGGGCGGGGGGACGGATGGATGCTGCGGGACCCGTCCCCGCTCGCTCGCGTGGGGGCCGGTATGCCGATGTCGTCGAGGGCATGCTGGTGTCGCGTCGCGTGGGGGTCACGGTGCCGCCGCAGTTCATTTCTCTTGCGAGATTCGAATATTTGTTCTAGAGTGGAGTCATGTCCGAGATGTCTCCTCCGCCCGAGCGCGAGGACGGCGCGTGGGCGTTGAGGGCTGACGGAGAGTTCGTGCCGCCAGTGCCGGATGCGGTGGATCTGGTCGTGGAGACCGCAACGATGATGTCGGTGTTCGCGGCGCAGCGGGTGACGCGGATCGACTCGATGCGGCGCGAACTGCTTCGCGAGGCGAGTGGCCGCGGCGACGGAGTCCGGGACATCGTCGAGCGGTCGATCCGGCTCGAACTGGCAGCAGCTATGCGGGTCACGGAGTACGCTGCCGGCCGGCTGATCACTCTGGCCGAGGCGCTGGTGCGCCGGTATCCCGCGGCGCTCGACGCCCTGAGTTCGGGACGGATCACCGAGAAGCACGCCGAGATCATCGCCGACCTGCTCGACGAGGCGCCGCCGGAGCTTCGCGACAGACTGCTGGAGCGAGCGATGCCGTCGGCAGAGTCGGAGCCGGTGGGCACCTTCCGTCGGGCGCTGCGCGCCCTGATCGACAGCGCCCAGGCCGCCACCCTGGAAGACCGTCACCAGCATGCGGTCACGCAACGGCGCATCGCCGTCGAACGTGGAGAGGACGGAATGTCCGGGCTGTGGATCTTCGCGCCCGACGTGGAGATCCACGCGATCCACGGCCGGCTCACACAGATGGCGAAATCGAGCCGACCGATGCATGGGCCCCGGCTGTTCGATGCCCGCTTCCCGGTGCGAGATCGATCACCAGATCCGCTGGGTCGACGAGGGCGAGACGTGCCTCGACAACACCCTTCCGTTCTGCAAGGGGCACCACCTGGTGAAAGACAACACCGACTGGCAGGTCCGGCAGATCGAGGGGTCAGGCGGAGCTGTGGCGTGGACCTCTCCGACTGGACGTCGATACGTCGTGCAACCCGAGCGCAAAGTCCCCACCTTCACGGTGCGCCCCTCTCCCCGGCCCCACATCGACGACGGGCTGGGCACAGAAGCACCCTTCTGAACGACGGCAGACGGCCCCACCGGGATGCCGCACGCCCGAACAGGAAGGGCGACGGATGCTGCAGCATCCGTCGCCCTTCTTCTCGGCGTCAGCGGGTCACACGCCGACCGGCTCGCTGCCCAGGTGGGGCGCCTCCGCCTCTTCGGCTCCGTGGCCGATCTGGCGGTACACGTCGGGCTTGGCCTTGCGGAGCCAGTAGGCCCACAGCACCGCGGCGATCGAGGGCACGAGGAGGATCGCCGGAAGGATGAACGTGGTCGGCGTCGACTGGGGCTGGCCGAGGAGCACGTCCCAGTTCACGAGGATGAGGATCCACACGATCCCGAGCGCGACGAGGGCGACGATCGGCGCCACCAACCGGCTCCCGGCACCGACGTCACGGGCATTCCGCCGGAAGAAGCCGATGACGGCCGCCGAGACCAGCACCATGAGCAGCACGAGGCCGAACGCGCCGAGGTTCGTGAGCCACGTGAAGAGGGTGAGCACAGGGTACGGGCCGTTCTCGGGGTTCCAGCCACCCTCGGCGATCGCGAACCCGATGATGACGACGAGCGCCAGCACGGACTGCGCGAGCGAACCCGCCCACGGCGCGCCGCTCGAGGTGCGCACGGTGCCGAGCTGGCGGGGCAGCACGCCCTCGCGGCCCAGCGAGAAGGCGTAGCGCGAGACCGCGTTGTGGAAGCTGACCAAGGCCGCGAAGAGGCTCGTGATGAAGAGGATCGACATGAGGTCGACCCACAGCACCCCGAGGTGCTCGGCGACGAAGTTGAAGAAGAGCGGCGGGCCGGCCTCCTCCGGCGTGATGCCGGTCGGGTCGGTGATCTTCGCCGGGCCGACGGCGAGCGCGAGCGCCCACGACGAGATCGCGTAGAACACACCGATGACGGCGACCGCGAGGAACGTCGCGCGCGGGATCGTGCGCTGGGGGTCCTTCGACTCCTCGCCGTAGATCGCGGCGGACTCGAAGCCCATGAAAGCGGCGATGCCGAACGCGAGCACGGCGCCGACGCCCGGAACGAAGAGCGCGGACGGGGTCATCGGCGCGACGGTGAAGCCCTCGGCGGGGTTCACGAAGGCCACGACGTCGAAGACGATGACCGCGAGGAACTCCAGCGCCACGAGCACACCGAGCACCTTCGCCGAGAGATCGACGCGGTTCACGCCGAGGATGCCGACGACGACGATCCCGAGGATCACCCAGACCCACCACGGGCTCGCCCACCCGGTCTTGGATTCGATGAACGACGAGATCTGGAAGCCGAACATGCCCCAGATGCCGATCTGCATCGCGTTGTAGGCGATGAGCGCGAGCACCGATGCCCCGACGCCGGCGGGCCGGCCGATCCCCTGCGAGACGTACGAGTAGAACGCGCCGGCGTTCGTGATGAAGCGACTCATCGCGGCGTAGCCGATCGCGAAGATCGCGAGCGCGGCGGCCAGCACGATGTAGCCGAACGGGATGCCGTCGACATGCGTGACCGAGTAGGCGCTGGTCACCCCGCCGGCGACGACGGTCAACGGCGCCGAGGCGGCGATGATCATGAATGCGACGGCGAGGACCCCGAGACGGCGATGCGCTGCCGTGCGGGTCGTCGAGGTCGTGGGGCCGGAGGTGGCCATGTGCAGCTCCTTCGATGCTCAGGTCGGGTCGGGATCATCGTCCCGGGGCCGGACCACCCGGGATTGACGCCGCGGGCAGAGTCCTTGCCTGTAGGGGCACATCGGGCCTCCGCGTGGTAAACTCGCGAATCGTATACGATTCGGCCACAGTGAGGTGAGCCCATGTCAGAAGAACCCCTGTCGTTCACGGCGTACCGCCACGCCGTGTCGCACGCGGTCGTCGCACTCGACGTGCATGCCGAGCACGACGAGAGCTTCCGCGGCGCGCTCGACGCCGCCGTGGCGGGCGACATCAACGTCTTCGGCATCGCCGCCGACGGGCACAGCGTCCACCGCACCCCCGGCCTGATCGCGCGCGCGCCGCAGCAGTACTTCAAGTTCTCGCTCATCGAGCGGGGCAGCGGGCTCATCGTCCAGGACGGCCGCGAGACCTCGCTGCGCGCCGGCGACATGGCGATCTACGACACCGACCGCCCGTACTCGCTCCTCTTCGACGAGACGATGCGGATGTCGGTCGTGATGTTCCCGAAGGTCATGCTCGACATCCCCGCTGAGACGATCGGCCGCCTCACCGCGACGCGCCTCGACGGAGCCGGCGGCGTGGGCGCCATGATCGCGCCTTACGTCGCCTCGCTCGCCCGCGGTGCCGGCGAGCTCGACGCGCACCTCGCGCGCCGCATGTTCCGCACCGCCGTCGACATGGTGGGCACGCTGCTCGAGGCGAACCTCGGCCGCGACGCGACCAGCACCGATGCGCACGGCACGCTCATGCGGCGGGTGCTCGACCACATCGACGAGCACCTCTCCGACAGCGAGCTCTCCCCCAGCCAGATCGCGGCGGCGCACTTCATCTCGGTGCGTCACCTGCACGCCCTGTTCAACGAGCAGGGCACGACCGTCTCCACGGTGATCCGCACCCGTCGCCTCGAGCGCTGCTACGACGTCCTCGTCGACCCGCAGCAGGCGCACCGCTCGATCACCGACGTCGCCCTCGCGAACGGCTTCGTCGACGCCGCCCACTTCAGCCGCACCTTCCGCGCGCACTTCGGCGTGCCGCCGAGCGGCGTGCGCCTGGCGTAGCGCGGGCGGTCAAGCAGCCTGCGCGGGCGGTCAACCACGGCGCGCAGCATCCTCCGACAATCGAGTCAGACCTGATCGAGGAGGATCCCATGACCGTCGCAACGTCGATTCTGGACGCCATCACCGTTTCCGAGGCGGACGGGAGGGCGATTCCGGATGCTGCCACCCGCGAGACGATCGGCTACGCGCCCGTGCACACCGTGGCCGACCTCGACACCGCCGTCGCCGCCGCGCGCCAGGCCCAGCCGGCGTGGAACGCGCTCGGCCACGCCGAGCGCTCCCGCATCCTGAACGCCGTCGCCGACGACCTCGAGGCGAACGCCGAGGAGCTGGCGCAGCTGCTGTCGCGCGAGCAGGGCAAGCCGCTCGACGGCCCCAACGCGCGGTTCGAGGTGGGCGCCTGCGCGGTGTGGACCCGCACCGCAGCCGACACCCCGCTCGAGCCCGAGGTGGTCTTCGAGGCCGGCGAATCGCGCGCCGAAGTGCACTACGACGCGCTCGGCGTCGTGGGCGCGATCGGCCCGTGGAACTGGCCGATGATGATCACGGTGTGGCAGATCGCGCCGTCGCTGCGCATGGGCAACACCGTGGTGGTCAAGCCCAGCGAGTTCACCCCGCTGTCTGTGCTGGCTCTCGCAGAGGTCTTCAACCGGCACCTGCCCGAAGGCGTGCTGACCGTCGTCTCCGGCGATCGCGAGGTGGGCGCGGCGATCGCCGGCCACCCCGGCATCGACAAGATCATGTTCACTGGCTCGACCGCGACCGGCCGTCGCATCGTCGAGTCTTCCGCGGGCAATCTGGCGCGGCTCACGCTCGAGCTCGGCGGCAACGACGCCGGCATCGTGCTGCCGGGCACCGACCCCGCCGCGATCGCCGAGAACCTGTTCTGGGGCTGCTTCATCAACACCGGCCAGACCTGCGCGGCCCTCAAGCGCCTGTACGTCCATGACTCGGTGTACGACGAGGTGGTCGACACGCTCGCCGGCCTCGCGCAGACGATGCCGATGGGGCGTGGTCTCGACGAGGGCAACGTGCTCGGGCCGCTGCAGAACGAGAAGCAGTTCGACATCGTGCGCGACCTCGTCGACGACGCGCGAGAGCGCGGTGCGCGGGTCGTCGTGGGCGGCGAGGCCGCGCCCGAACTCGGCCCGCTGTTCTACCGCACCACGGTCGTCGCCGATATCGAGGACGGCGCGCGTCTGGTCGACGAGGAGCAGTTCGGTCCCGCTATCCCGGTGATCCGCTACTCCGACGTCGACGACGCGATCCGCCGCGCGAACGCCTCGGAGCAGGGACTGGGCGCCTCCGTGTGGTCGGCAGACGTCGACGCCGCCGTCGCGGTCGCCCAGCGCCTGCAGGCGGGCACCGTCTGGATCAACCAGCACGGCGCGCTGAACCCGGTGGTGCCGTTCGGCGGCACCAAGGCCTCGGGCTACGGTCAGGAGTTCGGCGTCGCCGGCCTCAAAGCCGTCGCCGCGCCGAAGGTCATCAGCCGCTGACCTCCACGGCCCGCATCGCCTGCGCCAACGGGGGGTTGTGCGCGGCGATGTGGGCCGTGATGTTCTCACGCACCACCGCGGGCTTGTTCTGGCTGAGTTTCGCGCGCGCGTCGAAGCGTGTGACCCATCAACCAGGCCGTCTCCGCCGGTGCCGTCGTCGGGTACGTGGTCGTCGGCCTCATCTACTGGATCGCCACGATCGCCGCCTACTGGAGGACGTTCACGAAGGCCGGCTACCCGGGATGGCTCGCGATCATCCCGATCGTGAACCTGTTCGTGCTCGTCAAGGTCGCGGGGTACTCGGCCTCGCTCGGACTGCTGTGGTTCGTGCCGATCGCCAACATCGTGCTCGCGATCATCGTCGCCTTCCGCAACGGCCGGGCTTTCGGCCACGGCGGCGCGTTCTCGTTCTTCCTGCTGTTCCTGCTCAACCCGATCGGCTACTTCATCACCGGCTTCAGCAACGACACCTACACCAAGCCCGTCTGAGCCACTCCCGCTGACAGAGCGAACGCCCCCGTTCCGCGGCCGGGGGCGTTCGCGTCTGCGGTCACGGCGCGACGTGGAACTTCGGGCCCGGCCCCGCACCCGCCGGCCGCTCGCCGGCGAGGATCGCGGGCAGCTCCTCGAGGGCGACCGTCGCGGCGATGAGAGGTCGCGGATCGACGACGCCTGAGGCGTAGGCGTCGATGGTGCCCGCGAGGCCGGGCGAGGCGCTGAGCACGCCGACGGCCGTCACGTCCTTCAGCGCCAGGTCGCGGGTGTCGATGAGGCTCGGCGTGCCGGCGAGGCCGATGTAGACGACCCGCCCGGCCGGCTCGACGAGCTCGAGCGCCTTCGCCGGAAGCTGCGGAGCGTTGGATGCCTCGATCACAGCGTCCCACGGCAGTCGCGGCATCCGTTCCTGCGTCCAGATGTGGTCGAAGCCGAGCGACCGCGCGAACGCGAGGGCGCGGTCGTCGCGGGCGAGCAGGTGCACCTCGGCGCCGGCGGCGCGGGCGAACATCGCGCTCAGCAGGCCGATCGTGCCGGGGCCGAGCACGAGACAGCGATCGCCCGGGCGCAGATCCGCACCCCGCACGGCACGAAAGGCGTTCCCGCCGGGCTCGACCATGGCGGCCATCGCATCGTCGACGCCATCGGGCAGTCGATGCAGCGATGCGACGGGGGTCGCGACCTTCTCGGCGAGGGCACCGGCCTTCCCGCCGCGGATGCCGAGCTCGAGCCGGTTCTCGCACACGTGCCGGCGACCGTGCTCGCAGCGGCGGCACGCGCCGCAGCCCAGCATCGTGTCGCCGGTGACCCGTCGCCCGATCCACGCGGGGTCGACGCCGGCGCCGACCTCCGAGACGATGCCCGTCCACTCGTGGCCGATCCGCATCGGGTAGGCGGCGTGGCCGGTGTGCAGATACGCCATCTCCCCGGTGAAGAACTCGATGTCGGTGCCGCAGATCCCCGCGCGCCGCACGTCGACGACGACCTCGCCCGCTGACGGCTCGGGTTCGGGCACCTCCTGGATCTCGGCGCGGTGCGGCGCCGTGATGACGAGCGCCCTCATCGCCCCGCCCACACGCGGGGACGGATGCCGCGGCCCCCCGGCCGGAGGTCGGGACCCGCGCCCCTCGGCTCAATGGGACTCACGCGTCACCTCCGAACCCGACGCTCCGACCAGGAAGTCGAGGTCGGCGCCGCGGTCGGCCTGCATCACGTGGTCGACGTAGAGCCGCTCCCACCCGCGCCGCGGGTTCGCGTAGCCGTCGACGGTGGCCTGGTTCGGCATCCGGCTCGCCAGTTCGTCGGCCGGCACGTCGAGGTCGAGGCGGCGGTCGCGCACGTCGAGTTCGATCCAGTCGCCGGTCCTCACGAGGGCGAGCGGTCCCCCGGCGGCGGCCTCGGGGGTGACGTGCAGCACGACCGTGCCGTACGCGGTGCCCGACATGCGGCCGTCGCAGATGCGGACGATGTCACGGATGCCGCGCTCGAGGAGCTTGGTCGGTAGCGGCATGTTCGACACCTCGGGCATGCCGGGGTAGCCCCTCGGTCCGCAGCCGCGCAGCACCATCACCGAGTTCTCGTCGATGTCGAGGTCGGGGTCGTCGACGCGGGCGTGGAAGTCCTCGATGGAGTCGAACACCACCGCCCGGCCCCGGTGCTTCAGCAGGTGCGGCGATGCCGCCGCAGGCTTGATCAGCGCACCGCCCGGAGCGAGCGAGCCGCGCAGCACCGAGATGCCGGCGTGCGGCTGCAGCGGGGTGTCGCGCGGGGTGATCACGTCCGCGTCCCAGATGCGCGCGTCGTCGAGGTACTCCACGAATGGGCGACCCGTGATGGTGAGCGCGGACGGGTCGAGCAGGTCGCGCACCTCGCGCATCACCGCGAGGAACCCGCCCGCGCGGAAGAGGTCGTCCATCAGGTACTGACCTGCGGGCTGCAGGTTGACCAGCAGCGGCACCTCGGCGCCGATGCGGTCGAAGTCGTCGATCGTGAGGTCGATGCCCAGGCGCCCGGCGATCGCGAGCAGGTGCACGACCGCATTGGTCGACCCGCCGATCGCGGCGAGCGCGACGATCGCGTTGTGGAAGTTCGCCTTCGTGAGGAACGTCGACGGTCGGCGGTCCTCCGCGACCAGCGCCACGGCGAGAGCGCCGGTGAGATGCGCGGCCTCGAGCAGGCGGGCGTCCGGTGCGGGTGTGCCCGCGACTCCCGGCACCACGACGCCGAGGGCCTCGGCGACGAGCGCCATGGTCGATGCGGTGCCCATCGTGTTGCAGTGACCCTTCGAGCGGATCATCGACGACTCGCTTCCCCGGAACCTCGCCTCGCTCAGTGTCCCCGCGCGCACCTCTTCGGACAGCCGCCACACGTCGGTGCCGCAGCCGAGCGCCTCGCCCCGGAAGTGGCCGGTGAGCATCGGGCCTCCGGGGACGACGACGGCGGGAAGATCGACGGATGCCGCGGCCATCAGCAGCGACGGGATCGTCTTGTCGCAGCCGCCCAGCAGCACGACACCGTCGATCGGGTTGGCGCGCAGCATCTCCTCGGTCGCCATCGCGGCCATGTTGCGCCACAGCATCGCGGTCGGGCGGACGTTCGTCTCGCCCAGAGACACCACCGGAAGCTCCAGCGGGATGCCGCCGGCCTCGTAGATGCCGTTCTTCACCGACTGCGCGACCTCGTCGAGGTGCGCGTTGCACGGAGTCAGATCCGAGGCGGTGTTCGCGATCGCGATCTGCGGACGCCCCGTGAAGGCCGAATCCGGAACACCGCGACGCATCCACGCCCGATGGATGTAGGCGTTCCGATCGTCGCCTGAATACCAGTGGGAGCTGCGCAGCGTCACCGTCGACCCTCATCCTCGCCCACAGCGATCGCGGGCGCTTTCCGCCATCCTGCCGGAAAAGAGGCAGGCCGTCCTGGCCGCACTCGGCGTGCTCCCAGGGAGAGCCGGGGAACGCTCCGTATGCTCGCAAGCCCAAGGGGAGTACTCCACCACGATCGGCTCGTCACTACGGATGCATGGTGCATCCCGGGCCATCGGTCCTCGATCACGAGGATGGAGAAGACCTTGGCGTCGATCAGTCACGCCACGGTCTGGAGCCTCCTTGAACATCACTCCGCTCGTCTGGGTCATCACCATCGCGATCACCATCGCGTTCTTCGTCTACGAGTTCTTCGCGCACGTCCGCAAGCCCCACGAGCCGACGATCGGCGAGTCGGCACGCTGGTCCGCGTTCTACATCGGTCTGGCCCTGCTGTTCGGCATCGGGGTCGGCGTCGTCTCCGGCTGGACCTACGGGGGCGAGTACTTCGCGGGCTACCTCACCGAGAAGGCGCTGTCGATCGACAACCTCTTCGTCTTCCTCATCGTGATGACGGGATTCGCCGTTCCGAAGATCTACCAGCAGAAGGTGCTGATGATCGGCATCGTGATCGCGCTGGTGCTCCGGGGCGTCTTCATCGCGGTCGGCGCCACGCTGATCGAGAACTTCTCGTGGATCTTCTACCTCTTCGGAGCGCTGCTGCTCTTCCTCGCCTATCGGCAGGCCTTCACGCACGGAGAGGCGGATCCCTCGCAGGGCCGATTCATGGGATTCGTCCGCCGCCGCCTGCCCGTCAGCGACGACTACAACGGTGACCGTCTCACCGTCGTGAAGGCGGGTCGTCGCTTCGTGACGCCGATGCTCCTGGTGATCGTCGCGATCGGCTTCGTGGATCTGATCTTCGCCGTCGACTCCATCCCGGCGATCTACGGGCTGACCGAAGAGGCGTACATCGTTTTCACCGCGAACGCGTTCGCGCTCATGGGCCTGCGGCAGCTGTACTTCCTCATCGGCGGTCTGCTCGAGCGCCTGGTCTACCTGGCGCAGGGCCTCGCCGTGATCCTCGCCTTCATCGGCGTGAAGCTCGTCCTTCACGCGATGCACGTGAACGAGCTGCCTTTCATCAACGGCGGCGAGCCGATGCTGTGGGCGCCCGAGATCCCCATCTGGTTCTCACTGCTGTTCATCGCCGCGACGATCGCTGTCGCGACGACGGCGAGCCTCATCAAGACCCGCGGCGGCCGCGCCGCGACGTCGTACCCGACCATCCCCGCCGCAGGCCAGCCGTCCGATGCCCCCACGGAGAAGGAACTCTCCTGACCTGGTCATCCCCGCCGGTGCAGAGCGGCGTCCGGCCTCCGCCACGAGGCAGAGGCCGGACGCTGCTGCGGCGCCGTGCCGCCGGGCCCGCTACTTCGAGACCGTCACCTTGAGCGGTGCGCTCACCGTCGTGCCGGCGGCGTTCGTGAACTCCACCGTGTAGGTGTACGTCCCCTTGGCCTTGCCGGCGACCGGCAGGGTCGCGCGCTGCGCGCCCGGGGTGGCCGCCTTCAGGTCGCCCGCGCCGACCTCGACGCCGTTCTCGAGGAACCGGTACGAGGTGGCGTTGGTGCCCCACCACAGGTCGGCGGTGACGGTGTACGCGCCCGCGCCGTTCTTGACGTCACTCGACAGGACGGGCTTTCCGGGCGAGGCATCCGTCACCTTCACCGTGAGCGGCTGCGTCGCGGTCGTGCCCTTCGAGTTGACCAGCTCGCCGGTGAACACGTAGCTGCCGTTCACCAGGCCCGTGATGTCGACGACCGCGCTCTGCGCGCCGGGCGTCATCATCGTGAGCGGCACCTTCGCGACGAGCTCGCCGTCGCGGTAGAGCTTGAACAGCGAGCCGTTCTCGCCCCACCACAGGTTCATCGTCAGCTGGAACGTGCCGTCCTTGAGGCCGGTGTCCCATCCGTCGTTCGACGAGAGCACGCCCTTGGCCGGTGCCGTCTTCGCACCGTCGTCGGAGGCGACCTCCGGGAGGATGACGGATGCCGTCGCCGCCGACCGCCCGCCCTCTCCGAGTGCGTTCACGCCCGCGACCTCGTAGGCGTGGGTCGTGCCGAGCTCGAGCGCCTTGACGGTGCAGCTGGTGCTGCTCGTCTCGCACACCGGGTCGGTGCCGCCCGCCTCGTACACGCGGTACCCCGTGAATCCTGGACCGATGAGAGTCGGCGCATCCCACGCGACCGTGATCGAGGTGTCGCCCGCGAGGGCGGCGGTCACGTTCTGCGGCGCGCCGGGGAGCGTCTCATCGGCCACCGCGAGCCATGAGATGACGGGCTTCTCGGCGCCGGCGCCCTCATTGGTGACGAGGTAGTCGACGGTGGCAGGAGCCGTCAGCGTGAAGGTGAGCGGCGCGGCGATCGGCCCGCTCGAGCCCGACAGCGGGACCGTGCCCTTGGCGAGCTCGGTACCGCCCACCGACACCGTCTGGTACATCGCGCGGTTGAGACCCCACCATTCGGTGAACCCACCCGTGAGCGTGTACGTGCCCGCGTCGAGGGGCAGACGGTAGACGAGCTTCGTCGTGTCCTGGTACAGACCCGTCGAGTACTTGTCACCCACGTCGGTGGCGCCCTTCGTCTTCATGCCGTCGGCGACGTAGCCCCACTGGTCGGCGGCCGCGGAGACCTGATCGACCCTGTCATTGCGCAGCGCGACCGTGCCCGCGACCGCGGTGTACTGCGGCGAGGCCGCCCCACTCGTTCCCGAGTCGATGTAGTACACCAGCGCCGGCGGGACGATCTCGTAGCCCGCGACGACGGCCTGATCGGTGTCGGTCAGGCGGCCCGTGACCGTGAGCTTGCCGTACACCGTGCGCGCCTGCGCGGCGGAAGCGGCATCCCATTCGACGGCCTTCTCGGAGCCTGCGACCGTCACCGTCTCGGGAAGGTCCTCGTCGAGGGTCAGCGCGCCCTGCACCCCGACGTCGCGCGGAAGGCTCTGCACGTAGACGAGCGCGAGGCGGGCGTTGTAGCCGCTCGTGCCGTTGGTGCCGAACTCCACGTCGACCACGGCGTCCGCGTCGAGCGTCAGCCTCTGCGCGACCGGCGTCGCCGATCCTGTCGACACCGCGGTCTTCGTGGTCTCGGCGCCCGCGACCTTCACCTTGGAATAGACGTTGGTCGTGAGCCCTGCACGCGGCGCCTGGACCGCGACGATGTTGTACGAGCCCGCGGGCAGCGTCAGGTGGTAGGTGATCGGCTTGTTGTAGTCGGCGCCGACGTACGACGAGGCCCAGTCCGCCGGCGAGCCCGCCGCGATCGTGGTCGCCGTGGTCGAGTAGCCCCACGTCGTTCCCGCCGTGGTGCCGTCCCACTTCTGGTCGCTGGTGTCGTTGACGAGCCCCGGAGTGGATGCCTTGACCGCCGCATACACGGATCCGGCCGAGGCCCCCGTCGCGCCCGAGTCGATGAAGTAGTCGAGATCGGCCGGGGTGACGAGCACCGTGGCGCTGAAGCGCTGGTACAGGCCCGTCGACAGCTTCTCGGTCGAGCGGCCGGACGCTGCGAACGTGCCCAGCTCGGCGACGCTCTTCGCACTCGTCGTCGATGCGAGGCTCCACGTCACCTTCGCGTTCGTGCCGGCGAGGTCGAGCTTCGCGGGCAGCGTGCGGTCGGTCGACGTGATGGTCACGACGCCCAGGTCGAGCACGTCGGGGCTGACGTCCTTCGGCACGAGGCCGTCCGCGGCCGCCGTCAGACGGGCCGCGAGCGCCGCGGAACCCTCGGTGTCGAGGCCGTAGGCTGCCGGGTCGCCGAGCGCGGCGGTCGCGTTCGCCTTCACGGCCGCGAACACCGCCCAGGTCTCGGCGCTGTACTCGGCTTCGTCCAGGCCCGTCACCGCGTCCGCCGCCGCGGCGAGCGCCGTGGTGTCGGCCTTCGCCGAGTCGGCGGTCGCGGTGACCACGCCGACGGCGTCGACGTTGATCGAGGCGTCGTTCGCCGTCTTGATGACGACCGTGTGCGGGCCGTTCGACAGGCCGCGGAGGATGAACGTGGTGCGCTCGCTGCCGGCGGCGAACGTCGGCGCCGCCGTGGCGACCTGCACGCCGTCGACGATCACGTCGAGGGTCGTGGTGCCGGCGTTGGTGCCGATGATGTCGAGGCCGGTGCCGGTGAAGGAGTACGTCATCGACGCTCCCTTCGCCGTGCTCTTGGAGGCCGTGCGCTGCCACTCGAACATGCCCTGGCCGTTCGCGTGGCTCCAGCTCTTGTCGAACTGCAGCACGGGCGCCGAGCGGTCCGCCCAGCTGGTCTGGTGCATCCCGTCGATCATCGCGTCGTAGTACGGCGTGAAGCCGGGGACCGTCTCGATCTTCAGGTTGTCGAACTGCACGAAGTTGAAGCTCGAACCCAGCTGGATGCGACCGGTCGCCTGGGGCGCAGCATCCGTGTACGTCGCGACCTCCGCGCCGTTGACGAAAGCCGTGTACACCGAGCCGGCCACCTTCACCGCGATGTTGTTCCACACGCCGGCGCCGGTCTGGAACGCCGCGGCGGCGTTGCCCGCCACGGTGCCCGTCGCGAGCGTCGCGCCGAAGCGCATGAACGTCCACGCGCCGGTCGGGTCGATCTTCAGCTCAGCGGCCGAGACGCTCTGGCCGTTGGCCGTGCCGCCCTGCTCGCGCGCGCCGATGGTCGCGTACGGGGATCCGGATGCCTCGAACAGCACGTCCGACGAGACCGTGTAGTTCGCCCAGCGGGCGTCGCCGATCGTCGTCTTCGGGTCACCGCCGTTCCAGGCACCGCCGGCCATGCCCGGGCCCACCTGCTGGCGGAGCACACGGTCGTGCGCGGCGTCCGGGGTCGCGACCGACTCGAACGCGCCGTTCGTGTCGTTCGTGTACCGCGGGGTGGCGCCGTTGTCCTCGCTCTGCACGGCCGGCGTGCCGGCGGGCTTCGCCTGGTTGCCACGGCTGTCGAGGTACGAGATCCTGCCGTCCGCGAGCTCGCCGCTCTCGGGGTCGTACTCCTTGATCGCGCCCTGCTCGGTGTAGTCGAAGTCGTCGGCGTAGAGGAACGCGTCGTCGGTCACGCCGTTGACGGTGCCGCTCGCATCGGTGTCGAGCACGTCGCGGCCGCCGTCGGCGTCGGTGTACTCCTTCGACGTCGGCAGCGCGCTGCCGTAGCCGTCCTTCGCCGTGAGCGTGCCGCCCGCACCGGCGGTCGCGTGGTCGAGCGTCGTGAACGTGACGGCCGACCACGGCTTGACCGTGACGGTGTACGTGCCGTCGGCGGCGGGGGTGACCTCGCCGACCGGCTGCAGGTAGTTCGCGTCGTACGCCTGGCCGCCGTCGGCCGCGCGCGTCTCCCACACCTCACCGGTCTGGTCGGCGCCGAGGTTCAGGTCCTTGGCGACGATCCGGTAGGTCTTCGTGAACTTCGAGTCGTTGATGATGACGGTCGAGAAGTCCGAGGCGTCCGGCGCCGCGAGCGTCGTGTACGACGCTCCGCCGGCGCGCGCGCCGCCGGGCGGGTTGCCCGTGCCGAGCTCGCTGCCCGACGCCTTCGGGATCGCGCGCCAGATGCCGGCGGTGTTGTCGGCATTCTCCCAACCCAGCTTCGCGAACTGGGTGAAGTGCTCGATCACGGTGAGGCCGCCGTCGTAGTACATCCAGCCCGACCACGGGTCACGGGCGTTCACGAGCTCCTTCGACGAGTACTGGAATCCGTCGTAGAACGAGCCGATCGCCGGCTGGAAGATGTTCATGGTGCGCCGCGACGCGTGGAAGCCGGTCGTGACCCAGTTGCCCATCTCGAGGGCGCTGTTGGTACCGCCGAACTGGGTGCCGAACCCGCCCTGCTCGTCGCTCGCGTTGTTGTTCGGGCGGTCGGCCGAGTTCGAGAAAGTCGACTGGCCCTCCGAGTTCCAGACCTCCTTGTCGAGCTGCTCGGCGATCTTCTTCATGTTGCCCGCGCTGTCGTCGGCGCTCGAGTAGTGGAAGCCGACGACGTCGACCGCGTCGCGCAGCGACGCGTCGGTGGCCGAGGTCATGGCGTTGCCGAACGAGACAGGCGGCGTGCCGACGGTGTCGGCCGCGATGGTCTGGATGGCGCGGTAGAGGTTCTTCTCCTCCTCCGACGCGAAGCCGTTGTTCGGGTCGTCCGCGGTCGCACCCTCGTAGCCCTTCTCGTCGCCGCGCACCCAGCCCGAGAACGTCTTGTACAGCGCGATGTTGGGGCTCGAGGTCTCGTTCGTGTCGGGGTTGATCGAGTCGACCATGACCCCGAACCCGCGGTAGGCGGCGAGCACGGTGTTCTTGAACCAGATGTACTGGTCGGCGTCGTTCGCGACCCACGCCGGGCGGTTCCAGCGGAGCAGGCTCAGGTGGATGTCGCCGTGGGCGACGAGCTGCGCGTCGGCGGCGAGCTGGAAGCCGGGCTCGCGGAGGACGTTGGGGTACTCGTCGCGCGTGCGCATCGTCGATGCGTTCGGGCCGGTCGAGGTGTTGCGGTCGTTGCCCATCTCGATCTTGACCGTGTTCATGATCGGGTGGTCCCCGCCGAACAGCGTCTCGATGAGCTCCCAGTACGCGTCCGGGTGCTGCGACTTGTAGTCCAGCAGCAGCGCGCTCGTCGAGTTCGCCGACAGCACGCCGAAGCCCTTGAACGTGAGGCCGTTCTTGTTCTGCGCGGCCGCCGCGATGTCGGCGCCCGCGACGTTCACGGTGACGGGATCAGCGCCCGCCGCCTGAGCCATCGTCGGCACGGCGAGCGGCGCCGCGACCACCGCAGCGGTCACCACCGCCGCCAGCGTCGTGCGCACGCGTCGTGGTCTCCGTCCGTCCTTCGGACGAGGCATCCATCCCTGCGACATCGCAGTCTCCGTTTCCCGTGGGGCGTCTCCCGTGCGCTCGCGGATCCGGACCGGCCTCGACGCACGAATGGGGCACGACCGCGTGCCCGCAGCGAGATCCTCTCGTGAGAGCAAGGGATGCCGAAACCAAAACGAACACAATCGTTCAGTCTTGAAGCGAATCGAACACACTTGTACGCTGAGGCGATCATGGAGCAGCCCACCGACCCGCCCGCCTTCGGCCTCTCCCGCCGCGAGCACATCCTCGACGAACTGCGCCGCTCGGGCTCGGTGCGGGTGGCCGACCTCGCGCGCGAGCTCGGGGTCTCGGAGCTGACCATCCGCCGCGACATCGGCCTGCTCGCCGACCGCGGCCTCGTCACCCGCGTGCACGGAGGGGCGACGCTGCGCAGCAGGCTCGACACGACCGTTCCCGCGTCGTCGGGCGCCGCCATCCGGTTCCGGGTCGGGATGGTCGTGCCGTCGCTCAGCTACTACTGGCCCCACATCATGATCGGCGCGCGGGCCGCGGCGACCGAACTCGGCGTCCAGCTGATCCTCCGGGGTGCGACCTACTCCGTCGACGACCAGCGCCGGCAGATCGCCTCCCTCGTCGAATCCGGGAGCCTGCACGGTCTCATCGTGGCGCCCGAGACCCTCGGCGCCGACGGGCGCGCGCTGCTGCACTGGCTCGAGGCACTGCCGATCCCGGTGGTGCTCGCCGAGCGGCGCGTGCCGTCGGCGCTCGCGCTCACGAGCCTCGAGTGGGTCACCACCGACCACGTCTTCGGCGGCTCGCTCGCGGCCGACCACCTCGCCTCGCTCGGCCACCGGCGCGTCGGCATCCTGACATCGGCCGGCTCGCCCACGTCGTGGCAGCTGCGCCGTGGGTGGGACCGCGCCGTCGAGGGGCTCGGTCTCGAGTGCCTGGTCGACGTCGACGCGACGCTCGACGCCCTGGACGGGGTCGCGCGCGAGGCGCTCATCGCCGACGTGCTCGAGCGATGCCGCGAGACGCGCACCACCGCTCTCCTCATTCACAACGACCCGCAGGCGGTGCTGCTGCAGCAGCAGGCGCGCGACCACGGCTGGGCGATCCCCGACGACCTCGCGATCGTCGCATACGACGACGAGGTCGCCGAGAGCGCGGAGCCCGCCATCACGGCGCTGCGTCCGCCCAAGCAGCAGGTCGGCCGTCTCGCGGTCGAGACGATGGTCGCGCGGCTCAGCGAGGGAGCGCGGCGCCCGGTGCAGCGCGTGTACCTCCTGCCGCAACTGCTGGCGCGCGATTCGACGGTGGCCGCGCTGCGCTGAAGACCCCCGTGAGAAGCTCGCCGATTTGCACGATGCCTCATAGAGTGCAAAACTGCATGATGTGACAGATAGTGCAGATGGACTTCGCGAGCGCCGGCGCGCCGAGACCACGCGCACCCTGATCCGCGCCGCACGACGGTTCACCGCCGAGCACGGCCTGGCCGGCTTCACCGTCGAGGAGCTGTGCAGCGAGGCAGCGGTATCGCGACGCACCTTCTTCAACTACTTCGCATCGAAGGATGACGCCGTCCTCGGCGTCCCTCTCGAGCGATCGGATGCTGCCGCCATCGCCCGCTTCCTCGCCGGCGCGTCCGACGACCCGGGCATCTCACCGAACCTGCTCACCGAGCTCGCTCTGCTCGCCGAGGAGCGCTGGCGCGCGCTCGACATCGCTCCCGACACGGTGCAGGACCTGTTCCGCGCGGTCGAGAAGGAGCCGCGGCTGCTCGCGCGCATGATCGAGCTGGGGTTCGAGGGCGAGCAGTTCGACGCCCGCCTGATCGAACAGCGCGAGAACCTCCTGCCGGGCGATCTCCGCGCGCAGGTCGCCGCCCAGGTCATCGGCGCCCTCGTCCGGTCGGCCACCGGCGAGTTCCTGAAGCCCGGCAACGCCGAATCGTTCACCCGGATCTTCGAGCGACGCATCGGCGCGGCGCGCGACCTCTTCGCCACGCAGACCGCAGTGATGGGAACCCCCGAATGACCACCGCCACCGTCCCGACCGCCAAGCCCGGCCCCGACGCGCCGTTCCTGCTCACGCAGCGGCGCATCTGGATCATCTTCTCCGCGCTCATCGCGGGCATGCTCCTGTCGAGCCTCGACCAGACCATCGTCTCGACCGCCATGCCGACGATCGTCGGCGAGCTCGGCGGCGTCTCGCACCAGGTCTGGATCACGACCGCCTACATCCTCGCGACCACGATCGTCATGCCGATCTACGGCAAGTTCGGCGACGTGCTGGGCCGGCGGCGACTGTTCATGGCGGCGATCGCGATCTTCACACTCGCGTCGGTCGGCTGCGCATTCGCCACCGACTTCTGGATGTTCGTCGTCTTCCGCGCGATCCAGGGTCTCGGCGGCGGCGGCCTCATGATCCTGTCTCAGGCGATCATCGCCGACATCGTGCCGGCCGACCAGCGCGGCAAGTACCTCGGCCCGATCGGCGGCGTCTTCGGCCTCGCGGCCGTCGCCGGCCCCCTCCTCGGCGGATTCTTCGTCGACCACCTGACCTGGCAGTGGGCGTTCTACATCAACATCCCGGTCGGCATCGCGGCGTTCTTCATCGCCGTGTTCGCGCTCAAGCTGCCGAACAAGAAGGCCGAGAAGCCGATCGACTGGCTGGGTGTGCTGTTCCTGTCGGCCGCGACAACCTGCCTCATCTTCTTCACCGACTTCGGCGGCTCGGCGGACCATGGCTGGGACTCCGGGGCGACCTGGGCCTGGGGTGCGGGCCTCGTCGCCTCGGCCGGCCTGTTCATCTTCACCGAGTCGCGGGCGGCAGACCCGATCATGCCGCTGTCGATGTTCCGCAACCCGATCTTCATCAACGCCACGGCCATCGGCATGGCGATCGGAATCGGCATGTTCGCGGCTCTCGGCTTCGTGCCGACGTTCCTCCAGATGTCGTCGGGCACGTCGGCGGCAGCATCCGGTCTCCTCATGCTCCCGATGATGGTCGGCGTCATGGGCATGTCGATCGCGGCGGGCCTGCTCATCACCAAGACCGGCAAGTACAAGCTGTTCCCGATCATCGGCACGTTCATCGTCGGCGTCGCCTTGGTCATGATGACGACCCTCACGGCGTCGACGCCGATCTGGCTGATCTGCACGTACCTGTTCCTGTTCGGCGTCGGCCTCGGCTGCATCATGCAGGTCGTCGTGCTGGTCGTGCAGAACGCGGTGCCCGCGTCAGATCTCGGAACCGCGACCTCGACGAACAACTACTTCCGCGAGGTCGGTGCGGCGCTCGGCACCGCCGTGTTCGGCACGCTCTTCACGACGCGCCTCACCGAGAACCTGACGAAGGTCTTCACGGATGCCGGAGCCAGCCCCGAGCAGGCGGGCGAGGCGACATCGAGCATCGACCCCTCGGTGCTGAACTCGCTGCCCGACACGGTCAAGACGGGAGTCGTGGACGCGTATGCCGACGCGCTCGCGCCCGTGTTCTGGTACCTCGTGCCGTTCATCGCGATCGCCTTCGTGCTGGCGCTCTTCCTCAAGCAGATCCCGCTGTCGGATGTCGCCGGGCTCGTCGCGCGCGGCGAGGCGATCGGCGGCGAGGAGGCCGAGCGGCTCGAAGCCGAACGGCTGACGGCTGAGCAGCACAGCGCTGCTCCCGCCGGACGTGCACGCCGCCGAACGCGCGAGAGGGACCGCGCCACGCGGTAGTCAGGCTCCGCCGCGGGCGTTCAGCCGTCCGAACTCGAGGGGGACGGCGTCGGCGCGGTCGCCGCCTCCTGCAGATCGGAGATCGCCTTCTCGAACGCGGCGATGGTCGCAGCATCCACCGTTCCCGTCGGCTCGACGCCCAACTCGGTCTGGAACGCCTGTAGTGCGGCTGTCAGCTCGGGCGTCCATACGCCGTCGACGGGGCCGTCCCAGAATCCGACGAGCATGAGCGTCTGCTGGATCGCGGCCGTCGTCGCGACCGACTCCTGGGCAGCAGCCCCGCCCAGCTCGGCCAGCTTCGCCTGCAGCGCCTCGGCGGTCGCCTGGTCGACGGTGCCGGTGACCGGGAGCCCTGCGGCCTCCTGCAGGTCCTCGACGGCCTGCACCGTCAGGGGCCCGTAGACGCCGTCGACGGTGCCCGTGTAATACCCCGCGGCAAGCAGATCCTGCTGCAGCGCCGAGGTGTACGCGTGGACCGCGGCTTCGGCCTGCACCGCCTGCTCGTCGGTGAGGCAGCCGGCATCCGCGAACAGCGCGAGCCACGCCATCTCGAGCGCGACCGCGGCGCTGTTGAACTGCTCGGCCGCGTCCGCCAGGGGCGTGTCATCGGTGACGGATGCCTCGGCCGACGCGAGCTCGGATTCCGCCTGCGTCACCCGCTCGACCGACGCGGCCGGTGCGAGCGGCGTGCTCGACGGCGCCGCGGGCGCGGGTTCGCTCGGTGTGCCCGTCGGACCGGCCTCCGCCTCGGCGAGCGCGACCTGCGCGTCGACGAGCTCCTGCTGCGCGTCGTGCAGCGCCTGGTTCGCGGTCACGGCCGCCTCGGCGCTGTCGACCACGTCCTGCCGCGGCGCGGCGAGGTCGGCGCCCGCGTCGCGGACGTCGCCGACGGTCGGAGCGGTGTCGTTGAGCACATCGCCGTAGCGGTCGAGCGCCTCGATGTAGTCCTTGCTGGCGCTGCAGAACGCGCCCGACGCCGCGGTGAGCTCGGTCTGCGCCTCGGCGACCGCCTTCTCCTTCGCCGACACCTGGGCTTTCGCCCGCTCGACCGGGTCGGCCTCGGCGGCGCATCCGGCGAGGACCACGGCCGCGACGGTGCCCGCGACGACGATG
The DNA here is from genome assembly GCF_057656735.1 of Microbacterium sp. Soil_C_42. Lineage (NCBI taxonomy): Bacteria > Bacillati > Actinomycetota > Actinomycetes > Micrococcales > Microbacteriaceae > Microbacterium > Microbacterium sp. Soil_C_42. The sequence continues at coordinate 4,890 of NZ_JBDGJU010000033.1, read as the reverse complement.
GCGCCCAGCCGCGCCGAGACCCTGGTGCGAAGCGTCTCCATGTCGCGCCCCCTTATGAACCGAAGCATGTGAGCCACATCATGGCACCGCGAACCGCCTCGGCGCGTCATGCGGGTCGCATGAGTTCCCGTGTGTCGACGCGGAGGTAGTCTGCGACGAGTCGGCGATCCGGAGGAGAAAGCCATGACGACGATCGACCCCGAGCGCGACCTCACCCTCGATCACGTGATCCGCGCTCCTCGCGAGGCCGTCTGGGACGCCTGGACCACACCGAGCCTGCTCGCGCGATGGTGGGTGCCGGCGCCCACCGTCGCCCGCGTGGACCGCCTCGATGTCAGCCCCGGCGGCGCCTTCGTCACGAGCATGAGCGACAACGGCGCACCGTTCGTCCCCCACACGGACTCCGTGTTCCTCGTGGTCGAGCCCCATCGCCGCCTCGTCTTCACCAACGCCGTCGACAGCGACTGGCACCCGGCGAAGCCGGAGCCGGTCGCGATGACCGCCGAGATCACGCTCGAGGACCACACCGACGGCACCGTCTACCGCGTGGTGGTGCGCCACGGCGATGCCGCCACCCGCGCACACCACGAAGCCCTCGGGTTCTCCGAGGGCTGGGGCGCGGTCACGGCAGCGCTCGCCACCCTGGCCGAGGGTGGCGTGCGGCCGTAGTCACGCCTCCTGCAGGAGCCCGCTGCTGCCCATCAGCCGCGACGGCGTGACGATGATCGTGACCCGGAGGGGGTTCACCCGGGGTTGGCGGTACCGCTCGGCGTAGAGCGCGACCGCGAGTGCGACCTCGTCGGGATCGTCGTGCACCATGGCGGTGCCCTGGAACGAGAGCCAGCGTGCGCCCTCCACCTGGCTGATCGTGGCGGTGCCGTCGCGTCGCACGTTCCGGACCTTCTGCGAGTCGCGCGACGTGATGATGCGCAGCAGCCCGTCGTGCAGCGTGAAGCCGACCGCGACCGCGTGGATGCCGCCCCACGGCGCCAGCGTCGAGAGTGTGGCGATGTGCCGTTCGCGCACGAACTCGATGCCCGCCTCCGTCAACTTCCGCACGCTCCCACGCTACCCGCCGATGCGCCCGGCACGCGCGGGCAAGGGGCTCCCGATCGCGGCGCGGAGAACCTACAGTTCGATGAGGGACGCGCAGCGGCGCCTCCAGTCCCCGGAGGAGGCGGCGCACAATGGCGACCAGCATCCCGCTCTCGAGCGGAACACGGATGCCGCAGCTCGGCCTGGGCGTCTACCTCGTCACCGACGTGGCGGTGTGCGAGTCGAGTGTGAAGTCCGCTCTCGACTCGGGGTACCGGCTCATCGACACCGCGGCCATCTATCGCAACGAACGGGCGGTGGGGCGCGGCATCCGTTCGTCCGGGGTCCCCCGCGACGAGATCTTCCTCACGACGAAGCTGTGGCCCTCGGACTACGGCTACGACAAGGCGCGCGCCGCGATCGGCGGCGCGCTCGAACGGCTCGACTGCGGCGCTCTCGACCTGCTGCTCCTGCACCAGCCCGTCGGCGATGTGAAGGGCGCATGGCGGGCGATGGAGGATGCCGTCGACCAGGGCGTCGTGCGCGCGATCGGAGTGAGCAACTTCACGGTGCCGGATCTCGAGCGCCTGCTTCCGGCGGCGCGCATCCCACCCGCGGTGGACCAGGTCGAGCTGCACCCGCTCTGGCAGCAGCCGGACCTGCTCCCCTACCTGGCCCAGCACGCGATCGTCCCCGAGGCGTGGTACCCGCTCGGTCACGGGTCGACGAAGCTCCTCGCAGAGCCCTCGCTTCTGGCAGCTGCAGCCGCTCACGGCAAGTCGGCGGTGCAGGTCATCCTGCGCTGGCACGTGCAGCGCGGGTTCGTGGCCATCCCGAAATCGACCAACCCCGCGCACATCGCGGCGAACATCGACGTCTTCGACTTCGCGCTCAGTCCTGCCGAGATGGCCGGCATCGACGCGCTCGGCAAGGACCGCCCGATGTTCCGCCTCCCGCGCTGGATGATGGCGGCCAGCATGCCGCTGGCGCGCCCTCGCCCCCTCCCGTGAGGAGCGGGTCGGCATCACCGCGGTCGGGGCCACCAGCTCTGGAACGCCATCCACGGCGACGCGCTGCTCCGCAGCGGGCAGCTTCGTCGGCGCCGCAAGCACGCCGCTGTCGTCTCCCGTGGCGATCTCACCCTTCGGCCGTGTCAACGGAGAACGGTACGAAGACGCTGCGGCGGCATCCGTCCGCCCCTCGATGACCGATGCCCTTCGGGTCTATCGTTCTCGCATGACGACGACTCCGCCCGGATGGTACGACGACGGCCACGGCGCGAACCGCTGGTGGGACGGCGCCCGCTGGACGGAGCATGTGGCGGGGACGGATGCCGCGCCCACGGCGCCTCCGGCGGTGCCCGGCGCACCTCCGCCGGCGGCCGATGGTGTCCGGCACGAGGGGATGGTCACCGCGGTCGCAGCGCCGCCGGAGCCGAAGCCGAAGTCGAGCCGGTGGATCGTGTGGGTCGTGATCGGCGCGGTCGTGCTCGCTGCCCTGATCGGCGCGGCGGTGGCGATTCCTCTGCTGACGTTCGCTGCCTCGAGAGTCGGTGGGCTCGCCGCGGAGGGCACGCCGGCCGACGCCGACCAGAAGGCGGCCGTCGCCGTCGTCGAGCTGTACGACGACGCCTGGCAGGACGCGGACTGCCAGGCCTTCATGGCATCGACCACCGAGGCCTTCCGGGCGCAGGCGGGGCTCGCCGACTGCTCCGCATTCGAGACCGAGGCCGAGGGGTTCGGTCTCGCCGTCGCGGACTACGAGGTGGAGCTCACCGGCGTGCGACGCAGTGACGAGGCAATCGTGGTCAGCACCACCGAGACGTACAGCCGGCTGGTCGGCGAGGACGGAAACCCGCTCGACGAGCCGGTCGACGAGTCCATCGACTGGGAGTACACGGTGGTCGCCGACGGAGACGATTGGGTCATCGACCGCCTCGAGTGAGCGAGGGTAGTGCCCCGGCGCGGGCAGCGGACTATGATCCGGCCATGGGGAGCTCTGGGGGCTCGCGCACGGGGGGCCTGGGAACCCGCTCGCGCCTGCGGGCGGGAACACTGATCGTGATCGTCACGCTGGTCGCGGCGGGTCTGACCGCGTCGCCTGCGTCGGCTGTGACCGGCCCGCCGGGGGGATCGGCGGGACGCGCTCTCGAGGCGCCGTCGCCTTCACCGGCGGCCGGCAACGAAGCGGACGCGATGGCCGCCGTCGCGCAGTACGAAGAGGCGTTCGCGGAAGTGGACTGCGACCTCTTCGAACAGGTCACGACGCAGAGATTCCGCGACAGGAGCGGCCTCGCCGACTGCGACTCGTTCACGCGGAACGCGGAGGGTCGCGCGCAGGCGCTGGACTCGGTCGTGGTGGACCCCGTGTCCGCCGAGGGCAGGGGTCGCGCCAAGATCGCGGCGCTCGTGCACACCACGATCACGAGCAGCCGAGAGGACGGGGAATCCGCGGAGGATCCCGAGACATCGGAATACGACTTCCGCTATCACCTCGTCCACTACGAGGGCGGGTGGAAGATCGATGTCGTCCACCTCCTCCCTGATGGGCGCAACGAGGGCGAGGTCACGGACGAGGAGCAGGAGGCGGTGACACGGATGCTGGTCGACTGGCGTGCGGCATACGCGGTCGGCGACTGCGAGGCCCTGCTGGCGTCGACGACGGCGGGCTATCGGGAGGAGATGGGGTGGACCGACTGCCCCTCCTTCCAGCAGTACATCGCCGACCAGAACGCGTACTGTCCGATGGACGTGCACCAGGAGGACATCCGGTCACATACCGCGGTCGACGACCACGTCGGAGAGATCATGCTCGACGTGGTCGAGGTCTGCACCCTCGACACGGATGAGTTCGGAGAGCCGATCGACCCGCCCTACGAGGCGGGCGCGCCCTACCGCTACCATCTCGTGAACCAAGACGGCGAGTGGCGCATCGCCGAGGGAGACAACGGCGCGGCCGCCGAGGACGAACCGTCGAACGAGAACGAGCGCGCCGCCGTGGAGGCCATCCGCGGCTACAACCAGGCGTGGGTCGATGCGGACTGCGATGCGTACATGGCAACCACGACGGAATCGTTTCGGATCGACCTAGACGTGAACGGTTGCGCAGGCTTCGCTCCGGCAGCGCGCTCCTATTCGGAAGGCGTCGCGAACTTCGAGAACACTCCGACCGACATCGAGCGCCCCTCCATGCAGTCCATGGAGATCAAGGTGCACGAGACCTACGACTCCCTGACCGATGTCGACGGCCAGCCGCTCGCGGAGCCGTTCCTCGTCGACGAGTACTGGGTGTACACGCTTCTCCTCGTCGACGGCGCGTGGGTCATCAGCGAGGTCGTGATGCTCGTCTGATCCGGGTCAGCCGGTGCGGGTGCCGACGATGGTCGACGGCGGGAAGGGCCCTGCCTGCGCCGTGCCCGTCAGCCGGTTGCCGACGACGTGCAGCCTGACGGCGAGAGACATCGGCAGAGGAGCCACGAGATCGAGCGTGAACTCTGCAGTGTCGCCGGAAGCCGTGCCGCCGCGGATCGCGATCGGGCCGGTGGGTCCGATCGCGGTGCCGCTGAGCGCGGTGCCGACCGTCGTCAGGGTGACGTCGAAGTGGTGCGAACCCGCCAACGACGCGACCTCGAGCGCCCATTCTCCATCGATCTCAGCCACGTCGCCTGCCTTCCGCCCGCTTCGGCAGCCGTGTGCCGCCGAGGCTATTCTGCTCGCGGGTAGGGTCTTCGCGCACACTCCGACGTGTTTCCGCGCGAATATGGGGGTTAACGCGGAACGGCCACCCTGTTGTGGGTGGCCATTCCGTGAATGGGTGTCCGGCGGTGTCCTACTCTCCCACAGGGTCCCCCCTGCA
>NZ_JBDGJU010000032.1:0-42946 GCF_057656735.1 Microbacterium sp. Soil_C_42 | reverse complement strand
GGGCCGGGACGACCCGCGGGTGCGCCGGGCCTCGCCGCCGGTGAGGCGGGTGCCCCGGCAGCAGGCTTGGCCGCTGCGGGCGCCGCGTCAGCGGACTTGGCCGCGCCGTCGGCTTCGAGCGCAGCACGAAGCTTGCGCGCGACGGGGGGTTCGATGGTGGACGAGGGGCTCTTGACGTATTCGCCGAGCGCCTTCAACTTCTCGAGCGCGACCTTGCTGTCGACGCCGAGCTCGGAAGCGATCTCGTGCACGCGTGGTTTGGCAGCCACAAATTCTCCTGTCTGGGTCCACCCAGACAGGGCAGACCGTTATTGGCGGACGGGTCTCATTTCGAGCCGTTCACTTTGTTTCCATAGCCGTTCAGCCTTTTCGCTGGATGTGCTCTTCGATGGTCTGCGTGTCAAGCGGGCCTGACACACGCAATGCCCGCACGAAGGCGCGGCGCCGAATGGCGGCATCCACGCACTCCGGCGTCTCGTGCACCCACGCGCCTCTTCCGGGCATCGATGCACGCTCGTCGACGACGAGGCGGGAATCGATGGAGACCACCCTGAGGAGGGCGGTCCGGAGAGCACGCGTGCGGCATCCGACGCACGTTCGTACAGCGTCCATATTACACCGCCCGGCTGTGAGCCAGCGCCGCGGGTCAGCCCTCCTCGAGGATCGAGTCCGGCTGGATGTCGATCTTCGCGCCCGTGAGCTTGGCGGCGAGGCGGGCGTTCTGGCCCTCCTTGCCGATCGCGAGCGACAGCTGGTAGTCGGGCACGAGTGCGCGCACGGCCTTGTTCGAGGCATCCAGGATGAAGCTCGACGTCACCTTCGCGGGCGACAGCGCGTTCGCGACGAACTTCGCGAGTTCGGGGTCGTAGTCGACGATGTCGATCTTCTCGCCGCCGAGCTCTTCGGTGACGGCGCGCACGCGGCGGCCGAGCTCGCCGATGCACGCGCCCTTGGCGTTGATCGACGGGTCGTTCGCCTTCACCGCGATCTTCGTGCGGTGGCCGGCCTCGCGTGCGAGCGAGACGATCTCGACGAGCCCCGCGGGGATCTCGGGGACCTCGAGCGCGAACAGCTTGCGGACGAGCCCCGGGTGCGTGCGCGAGACGGTGATCTGCGGGCCCTTGGTGCCCTTGGCGACCGACGTCACGTAGACGCGCAGACGCGCGCCGTGCGCGTAGTCCTCGCCGGGCACCTGCTCCTCGGGAGGCAGGATCGCCTCGACGGTGCCGAGGTCGACGTGCACCATGCGCGGGTTCGGGCCCTGCTGCACGATGCCGGCGACGATGTCGCCCTCCTTGCCGCGGAACTCGCCCAGCACGGCGTCGTCGGCGATGTCGCGCAGGCGCTGGCTGATGACCTGCTTCGCGGCGAACGCGGCGATGCGGCCGAAGTCCTCGGGGGTCGACTCCTCCTCGCCGACGACCGCGCCCTCCTCGTCGAGCAGCGGGATGAAGACGGCCACGTGACCGGTCTTGCGGTCGAGTTCTGCGCGCGCACCCTCCGGCAGCTCGCCGGTGGGCGAGGTGTGCTTCGCGTACGCGGTCAGGATCGCCTGTTCGATGATGCGCACGAGCTCGTCGAAGGGGATCTCCTTCTCGCGCTCGACAGTCCGCAGCAGTCCGAGATCGATGTCCACAGTGGCCTCCGTATTCAGCTCTCACCAGCACGTCGACGCGTGCCGGAACCCTCCAACATTACCGGATGCCGCGTCCCGCGGTTCTGCGAGTCGGCTCCACGCCCTTCGCAGCGGCCGGCCCCCTCCTCCCCTCACCTGGCGCAGTCGTCGACGTGGGTGTCGGAGTGGCGGAACCGGGCATCCGTCCACTCGATGAGCACGGGCACGAAATGCGATCCGGGAAGCAGCGTGCGCAGATGGTCGTAGCCGCGGTATTCGAGACTGCGCACCTGATTCCCGTCCGCACACAGCCGGTCGACGAACTCGCGCTGGAGGTGGGGAGGGATGACCTCGTCCTGGTCCCCCCACGCGACGAGGACCGGCTGCGTCCACGGCCCCGTCGGCGTGTTGTCCTCGAGGCGACGGCCGAGCGGGCCGGCAGTGAGGTCGCCGACGTAGAGCGGGCGGTCCTCGGAGACACCGAGCGCGGTCGCGACAGACACGATGACGCCGGGCTCGGACGGGCACCGCTGCGTCATCTCGCGGACGATGGCCTCGGAGCCCGGCGCGATGTAGCGGGTGAGGTCGACATCGTCGTAGGTGTCGGCGTAGGGCACGAGCACCCACGAGATGAGGATCGACAGCAGGGCGTTCGCGTCGCCGCTGGTGAGCTCCTCGGCGAGCGCGACCGGCTCTGCGGCCGGTGCGAGCAGGGCCGTGCCCCGCACGTCCAGATCGGGCGCGTAGTCGTCGGCGATCTGCGAGGTCCAGAGGGCGGCGTGTCCGCCCTGGGAGTGCCCCCAGACCGCGGTCCGGCTCGACAGCGTGACGCCGTCGAGCTCGCGCGCGGCGATGACGGCGTCGAGCGACGAGCGCGCCTCGCCGCGGCCGATCAGGTACGGGAACACGCCGGGAGCCCCCTGTCCCGAGTAGTCGGAGGCCACGACGACCCAGCCGTTCGCGACCGCCTGGTCGAGTCCGGGGATCGCCCATTTCGTCGCCGACGCATCCCGCAGGCTCGGCGCGCACCCGCGGGCGACGCCGGTGGTGCCGTGATTCCACACGACGACCGGTCGCGGGCCAGGAGGCGGGTCCTGCGGCACGATGACCAGTGCGCTGGCCACCGCCGGCTGGCCGTTGGCGTCGCGGGTCGTGTAGAGGATGCGGCGGACGTCGGCGCCGGCGGGCTTCTGCCCGGAGAAGTCGTCGCTGCGGATCAGGCGCCCGTGGTCGTACGGCGCGACGGCGGGCGGGTCGTAGAACGCGTCCACCACCTGGGCGCCGTCCTCGAACCACGAGTTCGCCCACCACCCGCCGACCGCGAGCACCACCAGCAGCGCCGAGAGCGCGTAGCGCCCCACGGCCAGCCACGCGGCGCGGGCGCGGCGGCGACGCGTCGTGGATTGCGGAACGGATGCTGCGGGCAGCCCTGTCGCGGGAACAGAACGCCGTCCCTCCACGAAGGCACGCACCGCGCGGAACAGGAGGGTGGCGCCGAACACGATCGTGCGGACACCGAAGATCACCGCCACGAGGAGGACGGTGACGTCGGGCCACGCATACGACAGCACGCCCAACGCGATCTGGGTACCGCCCCAGACACCGGCGAGCACGCGCTGGCTCACGCTGCCGCGCGACACCGCGTCGTAGACGGACGCGAGGCCGCCCAGCACGAGGAGCACCGCGATGATCTCGGGCAGCAGCTCGAGCGTGCGGCCGAGACCGAAGAGCACCGCCAGCCCGAGCGCGATCCACAGGCCGCCGAAGACGAGTCGGGACCAGAGCGGCGTCTCGGGTGCGGCGATGATGCGCGCAAGACCCGAGAAGACGGCACTGAGACCCACGTACACGGTCAGCAGCACGAGGGACGTCAGCGGTCGCGTCACGATGAGCAGCCCGACCAGGAGCGAGAGCGCGCCCACGACGACGAGCACAGCGGGAGGAGCTCCCCGCACGAGGCGAGGCACGACGCTCCAGCCGGTCGCCGGTCGCCGGTGGCCCTCGCGGATCATCCGCCCCATGATAGATCGCCTGCCCGTGATCTCGCGGGGCCGGCGGGCCGCGCCCCTCCGCAGGCTCCCCCGCACCTGAGCTGCGTCAAGCCCCTGCTCGCGGTGTCACCGGCAGTTAGCGTGAGGTGGGTGCGGACCCGGAACGAGGTGAAGACGGGCGCGAAGCAACTCGCCCGCGAGGCGGAGTCGAACTCCGTCTTCGAGGTGCTGGCGCGCGCCGGCTACGTCGCCAACGCGATCATCCACGCGCTGATCGGCGTCATCGTGCTCGTGATCGCCGCGGGCGGCAAAGGTGAGGGCGACCAAGTGGGCGCCCTGAAGGCCGTGGCGGGTGCACCTGCGGGCTTCGTCATGCTCTGGCTCCTCGCGATCGGATTGTGCGCGCTCGGAGGGTGGCACGCCGCGGAGGGGCTTCTGGCGCGAGATCGGTCGGGCGACACGAAGGGCGCCGCGCGGAAGTGGGGGCGCCGGCTCGCCGAATGGGGACAGGCCGTCGTCTTCCTGGCGCTCGGTCTGATCTCGGCGGCGGTGGCGATCGGCGCCCGGCCGAACGCCGACAAGACCGCCGAGGCCGCCAGCCGCGAGCTGCTGCGCAGTCCGGGCGGCTCGATCGTCCTGGCGGTCATCGGGCTCGCGATCGGGATCGCCGGCGTCGTCTTCGTGATCATGGGCGCGAGGCGCAGCTTCCGCACACGCATGCGGATTCCCGACGGCACTCTGGGACGGTGGGTCACCGTGCTCGGAGTCGTGGGATTCGTCGCGAAGGGAGTCGCCCTGACGGCCCTCGGCGTGCTCATCATCGTCGCAGCGTTCATCACCGACGCCGATGCTGCGGGCAGTCTCGACGGGGCCATCGATGCGATTCTGGGGCTGCCGCTGGGTCCCGCGCTCGCCTGGACCATCGGCATCGGCTTCTTCGCCTACGCGGCCTTCACCATCGCCCGCGCCCGCTTCGCGCAGATGTGAGAGCTCGTCACCGCGCCGGCGTCACGCCACCGACCGGCGCGGACACCGGCCCATTCGCCTCCGCTCCGCCATACTGGCCGTGCACGACTCAGGCGGCAGTGGCGATCCACAGGGGGCACGGGCATGACCGACGGCACGACGAACATCGCGATCACCGACGCCCTCCCCGCTCCCCGCGGCAGCGGGCTGCGCGTCGCGGACCCCGGGCTCATCGGCCTGCTGGGCTTCGTGATCGCCACCGTCACGGCGCAGCTCGCGCATCTCGGCATCCAGGACGACGCGCCCGTGTTCTGGGTGGGCGCCGTGTTCGGCGGCGTGGTGCAGGTGACCGCGGGCATGCTGTCGTACTTCGCGGGCGACAACTTCCACTTCATCGTGTACAACGCCTTCGGCTGGTACTGGATCGTGGTCCCGGGGTTCCTGCTCGGTGAGGAGCTCGGCTTCTTCGAGGTCACCGCACAGGCGCGCGGGCTCTTCTCGCTCGTGTTCGCGATCCTGGCGCTGCTCTTCACGCCCGCGGGCGCGGTGCACAACTCCGTGCTGCCCGTCACGCTGCTGAGCGTCTCGCTCGGGCTGGGGCTCCAGTCGGTCGCGGCGTTCACCGCGACGGAGGGTCTCGCGATCACCGGCTCGATCCTGCTGATGGTGGCCTCGGCGCTCGCGGCCTACATGCTCGTCGAGAAGTTCTACTGGCGGACCATGGGGCGCCGCGTCGTGCCGCTGGGCCCGCCCTGGATCCTCGGCGATCCGAACCCCGAGTCCTGACGACGCCACGACGAGGACGCCGCCCCGCCTGACGAAGGCGGGGCGGCGTCTCGATCCGGCGTCTGAGCTCAGGCGCGGTAGACCTGCACCACCGAGGGCCGCGGCGCGGTGGCGACGGCGCCCGCCGCCGTCGAGCCGTAGTCCGGGAAGAGCGACGTCGGCGCGGCGAACGTGCCGCCCTCACCGGGGTGCTGCACGGCGACGAACACGAGGCCGTCCTTGTCGTGGATGACGGGACCGCACGTCTCGGCCTCGCGCGGCACCGACAGGAACTGCTGCACGTGGCCCCGCTCAGCGCCCTCGAGCGGCACGAGGAACAGGCCGTCGTTGTAGCCGATCGTGCTCGGCGCACCGTCTGTCGAGATCCAGAGGTTGCCGGCCGAGTCGAACGCGACGTTGTCGGGGCATGAGATCGGCGACACGAGCTCCTTGGGGAAGCCGGCGAAGTACGAGTTGCCGAAGACGGCGGGGTCGCCGCAGAGGAGCAGGATGCTCCAGCCGAACGTCGTGCCCGCCTGCCCTGCGGTCTCGGTCAGCTCGACGACATGGCCGTAGCGGTTGCCGGTGACGGGGTTCGCCTCGTCGAGGGTCGCCACCGAGCGCGCCGAGTTGTTCGTGAGCGCGAGGTACACCTTGCCCGTCTTGGGGCTGGGCTCGACATCCTCCGGACGGTCCATCTTGGTCGCGCCCACGGCATCCGCCGCCAGACGCGTGTAGACGAGCACCTCCTGCGTCGTGAATCCGGCGACGACACTCTCGCCGTTCTGTGTGAGCGGGATCCAGGTGCCCGAGCCGTCGAACGTGCCGTCGGCCGGCAGTGCGCCGGTTCCGGTGATCTGGTTCGCCGGCGAGTTGCCCGAGAACTTGGCGACGTACAGGTCGCCCTCGCTCAGCAGCTGCAAATTCTTCTTGCGCGAACCCGAGATCTTGTTCTTCGAGACGAACTTGTAGAGGTAGTCGTTGCGCTCGTCGTCGCCCATGTACGCGACCACGCGGCCGTCCTCGGCGACGATGACGTTGGCGCCCTCGTGCTTGAAGCGGCCCATCGCGGTGTGCTTGCGCGGGGTCGAGGTGGGGTCCTGCGGGTCGATCTCCACGATGTAGCCGAAGCGGTTGGGCTCTTTGACGTAGTCGGGGTTGTGCGCGTCGAAACGGGGGTCGTACTTGTCCCAGCCGGTCGAGGTCGAGGTCGACGACGAGGACTGGTAACGCTTCTGCGCGGCGGTGTCGGCGGCCCACGCGAAGTAGCCGTTGAAGTTCTCCTCGCCCGAAAGGATCGTGCCCCACGGCGTTGTCCCGCCGGCGCAGTTGCCGAGCGTGCCGTGCACCCAGCGCCCCTCGGGGTCGGCAGCGGTCTTCACGAGGTCGCTGCCCGCGGCAGGTCCGGTCAGTTCGAACACCGTCTCGACCGTGATGCGACGGTTGCGCTTGCCGTCGACGACGTACGACCACGGCTCGCCCGTGCGCGTGCGGGTGATCTCGACGACCGACATGCCCTGCGCGGCCTTGTAGATGTCGCCTCGACGCTGCAGCTCGGCGGCGTCGGTGGTCGGCGGGAACATGATCTCGGGATTGACGTACTCGTGGTTGTTCACGAGCACACCGGTCTTGCCGCTCGGGTCGGCGACGATGTCGAGATAGTCGCTGTTGTAGCCGAACTGCACGGCCTGCGCGGCGGGCGTCTGCGCGTTGATGTCGAAACCCGGAGCGTTGGAGAAGAGCGGGTCGCCCCACCGGATGATCGGACGCCAGGTGTAACCGGCCGGAACGGTGAACTCGTCCACCAGACGGTTCACCGGCGCGATCGGGTCGAACGGGAGGCTGCCGCCCGCGGGCCGCGCGAACGCGGCGCCCGCTCCCCCGACACCCGACGAGCCCGGGCCGGACAGCGGCGTCTGTCCGCGGAGGCCGCCGACAGCGACGGCGACAGCACCTGCGGCACCGAGGCCGAGGAGCGCGCGACGCGACAGCGCGGCTGCGGCGACCTCCTGGAAGGTCTCGTTGTGCGACGAGTTGCACTCGGGGCCCAGGCACGCGTTGGCGCACTTGTACTGGCAGGTCACGGCGAGGCGCTTGCCTCGTGCGTGGTCTGCCATGGGCAGGGAACGGCGGAATCCTTCGATGATGCTCACGAGCGTCCTCTCGGCATGCATGACAGCGGGCTGGCGTGGGGTGGCGCCAGCCTCGTCGCGTGCGGCGAAGCTCACCGGAACCGGAGGTGAACAGCCGGCGACGAGGACATGAGAACGGCCTCATCGGGACGGATGCCGCATCCCCCGCTGTGCGGAGATCGCGAGCGTCAGCCGGCCGGTGCGGAGTCCAGCGAGTTGATCGCCCGGATGAGGCGGTACAGCTCGCCCACGCGGAACTGGTTCAGCCGCAGGACCAGCCGCGGCCACTGCAGCTCGTCGTCGTCTTCGATCTCGACCGTGAGCGGTCCGCGCCGCTCGATGCCGCCCTCGGTGACGAGGTCGCCGAACGCGGCGTTGAGCGCCTCGACCTCAGCATCCGTCGGCTCCGCCTTCACGCGCAGCACGAGCCGCTTGCCGACCCACCGCAGCGAATCGTAGTTGCGGTAGAACCCGGTGAGCTCGTCGACGGCGGCCGTCACCGAGTCGGTGACGAGGACGCGATCGAAGTCGCCCTTCGAGATCACACCGGACGGAATCAGGTGATCGTCGACGAATCGGCGCAGTCCCGTCCAGAACGTGCCGCCGGGCGCATCGAGCAGGACGATCGGTGTCGGATCGGCCTTGCCGGTCTGCTGCAGCGTCAGCAGCTCGAACATCTCATCCAGCGTGCCGAACCCTCCGGGAACGCAGACGAAGCCGCTCGACTCCTTCACGAGCATGAGCTTGCGCGTGAAGAAATACTTCATCGCCACGTTGCGGGCGTTCGCGCCGACGATCGCGTTCGGCTTCTCCTCGAACGGAAGGCGAATCGACACACCGAGCGAGTTGTGGGGTCCGGCGCCCTCGGCGGCAGCCTGCATGATGCCCGGGCCCGCACCCGTCACCACCATCCATCCGCGTTCGGCGAGCGCAGTGGCCGCCTCGGACGCCTGGCGGTAGAGCGCGTCGTCGGGCAGCGTGCGCGCGGAGCCGAAGATCGTGACCTTGGGGATACCCCGGTACGGCGCGAAGAGGCGGAATGCGGCGCGCATCTCGCTGAGCGCGGCTGACGTGATCTTGAGATCGAGGCGCTCGGTGTCGTCGATCCCCAGCCCTATTCCCGTCGCGAGGATGCGTGCCACCAGGTCGGTGCTCTCGGTGATGCCCGCAGCGGCGATGGTCGCGCGCAGCTCCTCCGTGACGGGATGCGGGATGGTTCCGGTGTCGCTGGGGCCCATGACGCCCAGGGTGCCACGCGGAGCCGCCGTTCGGTGGACGACGCGTGAACGATCTCGTCACGAGGGGGGCGGGACGCGACCCGCCGCCCTTCTTCAGCGAGCGCTGAGGCGGGCGACGGCGTCGGCGACCGAGACGACCTCGCGGTCGCCGGTGCGGCGATCCCAGAGCTCGACCTGGCCGTCGGCGGCGCCGCGGCCCACGATGACGATCTTCGGCACACCGACGAGCTCGGCGTCGCCGAATTTCACGCCGGGCGAGACCTTCGGCCGGTCGTCGTAGAGCACGTCGAGGCCCGCGGTCTCGAGGTCGGCCGACAGCTGTGCGGCCACATCGAACACCACCGGCTCGCGGCCGGCCGCGACGACGTGCACATCGAACGGCGCGACCGAGGCGGGCCAGATGAGGCCCTTGTCGTCGTTGTTCAGCTCGGCGATGATCGCGAGGATGCGGGTCACGCCGATGCCGTACGAGCCCATCGTGACGGTGACGAGCTTGCCGTTCTCGTCGAGGACCTTGAGGCCCAGCGCGTCGGCGTACTTGCGGCCCAGCTGGAAGACGTGCCCGATCTCCATGCCACGGGCGAGCTCGACCGGACCCGAGCCGTCGGGCGCGGGGTCGCCCGCGCGGACACTGGCGACCTCGACGAATCCGTCGCCGGTGAAGTCGCGGCCTGCGACGAGGGTGTGCACGTGCTTCTGGTCGATGTTGGCGCCGGTGACCCACGCGGTGCCGTCGACGACCCGGGGATCGAGGAAGAACCGGATGCCGGTCGCCGACTCCTCGCCGAGCACGGCGCCGGTCTCCGACCAGGGGCCGATGTAGCCCTTGACGAGCAGTGGATTCGCCGCGAAGTCCTGCTCGGTGGCGGGCTCGACCGCGGCCGGGGCGAAGGCCACCTCGACGCGCTTGTCGTCGACGTCGCGGTCGCCGGGCACGCCGACGATCACGAGCTCGCGGGTGCCGTCGAGGTGGGTGAGCGCCAGCACGACGTTCTTGAGCGTGTGCGCGGCCGTCCACTCGGTGACGCCGTCGGTGGCGGGTCCGGCGATCCCCGAAGCGGGTGCGTCGAGGTGCGCGTTCGAGTGGTCGACGAGCGTCTGGATCGTCGGCGTGTTCGGCGAGTCGAAGATCACGGGATCACCGAGGCCGTCGAGCGCGATCGGCTCGGGGGCGACGGTCGTGAACGCCTCGACGTTGGCGGCGTATCCGCCGGCCGAGCGCACGAACGTGTCTTCGCCGACGGCGGTCGGGTGCAGGAACTCTTCGGAGCGCGAGCCGCCCATCGCCCCCGCATCCGCCTGCACGATGACGTATTCGAGACCCAGGCGCTGGAAGATGCGCTCGTACGCGTCGCGCTGCGCCATGTAGCTCGCGTCGAGTCCGGCGTCGGAGGAGTCGAACGAGTACGCGTCCTTCATCGTGAACTCGCGGCCGCGCAGGAGGCCTGCGCGGGGGCGCGCCTCGTCGCGGTACTTGTCCTGGATCTGGTAGATCGTGAGCGGCAGGTCCTTATACGACGAGTACAGGTCCTTCACGAGGAGTGTGAAGGCCTCCTCGTGCGTGGGCGCCAGCAGGTAGTCGGCGTCCTTGCGGTCCTTCAGGCGGAAGATGCCGTCGCCGTACTCCTCCCAGCGGCCCGTGATCTCGTACGGCTCGCGGGGAAGCAGCGCCGGGAAGTGCACCTCGTAGGCGCCCGCGTTCGCCATCTCGTCGCGGATGACCTGCTCGACCTTCGCCTTCACACGCAGACCCAGCGGCAGCCACGCGAAGATGCCTGGCGCCTGGCGTCGGATGTAGCCGGCGCGCACGAGCAGCCTGTGGCTCGTGACCTCCGCGTCGGCGGGGTCTTCACGGAGCGTGCGGAGGAAGAAGTGCGACAGACGGGTGACCACGAGGGTCAAGTTTAGGGCGAACGGATGCCGCGCCCCGGCGCCGATGTCAATCCCGGTCTTCGCACGCACCCCGGTCCCTACACTGATCGGGTGCCCGCACGCCGACCTCGACTCGCTCCCGCACACGCCCACGCCCACGCCCACGACGAGCTCGTCGAGTCGCTCGCGCACCTGCGCAAGGAGCTGGATCTTCCGGCGGAGTTCCCCGCCGAGGTGGAGGCCGAGGCGCAGGGCGCCGCCCGCGCCGTCTCCGTCGACCCGGTCGCTGCGGGGCTCGACGACCTGCGGGACATCGAGTTCCTGACGATCGATCCTGAGGGATCGATGGATCTCGACCAGGCGCTCCACCTCGAGCGCACGCCGACGGGGGCGGTGCTGCACTACGCGATCGCGGACCTGCCCGCATTCGTCGTGCCGGGCGGTGCGGTCGACGCCGAGGCGCGGCTGCGCGGGCAGACGCTGTACGCGGCCGACGGCCGGATCCCGCTGCATCCCGTCGTCATCAGCGAGGATGCCGCGTCGCTGCTGCCCGAGCGCGACCGGCGGGCATTCGTCTGGCGGTTCGTCCTCGATGACGGGGCGCGGCCGGTGGAGACGACGCTGCGGCGCGCGATCATCCGCTCGCGGGCGCGATGGAGCTACGCCGACGCGCAGGCCGCGGTCGACGGCGGCACCGCCGCGCCGAGCCTCGATGCGCTCGCGTGGTTCGGCCCGCTGCGGCTCGAACGCGAGGCCGAGCGCGGCGGAGCGAGCCTGAATGTGCCCGAGACCCGCATCGTCGCCGACGACGGCCGCTACCGGCTCGAACGCGACGCGCCGCTCGCCATCGAGGACTGGAACGCCCAGGTCTCGCTCCTCACCGGCATGGCGGCCGCGGACCTCATGCTGCGCGGCGGCGTCGGCATCCTCCGCACGATGCCGGCCGCCGAGGAGGCCGACGTCGCGGTCTTCCGGGCGCAGACCGGGGCGCTCGGCATCCCCTGGACGAGCGACGTCTCGTACGGCGACTACCTGCGGGGCCTCGGACGCGATTCGCCCGCGGCGCTGGCGATCCTGGATGCCGCCGCGGGCCTGTTCCGCGGCGCCGGATACGTCGCGTTCGACGCAGCGCAGCCGGCTGACCCGCTGCAGGCTGCGATCGCCGCGCCCTACGCCCACGTCACCGCGCCGCTGCGTCGCCTCGTCGACCGCTGGACGCTCGTCGTCTGCGAGGCGCTCGCGAACGGGCGGGAGGTGCCCGCGTGGGCGCGGAAGAGCCTTGCGTCGCTGCCGAAGATCATGGCGCGCAGCGACGGCGTGGCGAACCGCCTGGATGCGGCCGCCCTCGATCGCGTCGAGGCGGCACTCCTGTCGGGGCGCGAGGACCACGTCTTCGAGGCCGTCGTGCTCGGCCTGCGAGCAGACGGCGCGCGCGTGCAGCTGGCCGACGCGCCGGTCTCGGCGAAGGTCGCCGGACTCGACGCGGCCGCGGGCACGACCGTGCGGCTGCGCCTCAGGACAGTCGAAATCGCCTCGGGCACCGTCCTGCTCGAACCGACCGCATAGCGTGGTCGCATGACCACCGTGCTGCTCACCGGGTTCGAGCAGTTCGGCGGCGACGCCGCCAACCCCTCCGCAGCGGCCGTCGAACTCCTGGCCTCGCGCTGGGATGGGCCGGAAGCGCTCGTCACCGCCGTGCTGCCGGTGACGTTCGCGGGCGCAGCGGAGCGGATGCGCGCACTGCTGGCGGAGCACCGGCCAGACATCGTGATCGCCGCCGGGCTCGCGGGCGGTCGCGCAGCGATCGGCGTCGAGCGCGTGGCGGTGAATCTCGTCGATGCTCGCATCCCCGACAACGACGGGGACCAGCCCGTCGACGTGCCCAGTGTTCCCGGTGCCGCGACCGCCCATTTCGCGACGCTCCCCGTGAAGGAGATCGCGCAGCGCGTCGCCGACGCCGGGATCCCCGCCCAGGTGTCGTACTCGGCCGGCACGTTCGTATGCAACCACGTGTTCTTCACGGCGCTCGAGGCCGCGGCATCCGGAACCCGTGCCGGATTCGTGCACGTCCCCTGGTCCACCGAGCACGCGCCGACGACGGATTCCGCCGCCCTGCCCCTCTCAGACATCGCCCGTGCGCTCGAGATCGCGGTGCGGACGAGCCTCGACGTCGCAGAAGACACCGCCGCGTCCGGCGGTGCGCTGCACTGATCGGGCGCGCCATCATCAGAGGAGATCTGCGAGGGAGAGGGCGAATCGCGCCGCAGGCGTCCTCTGCTCGGCAGGTCCCCGCTGGAGTGCAGGCACCTCAGCCTGCGCGTCGTCCGAAGTGCAGCACCTCACGCACGACGAGACCTGCCACCAAGGCCCAGAACGCGGCGCTCACGCCCGCGATCGCGACGCCCGACGCGGCCACGAGGAACGTCACCACGGCCGGCAGCCGTTCCCCCGGATCGTCGATCGCCTGCTGCACCGCCGAGCCGAAGGCGCCGAACAGCGCGATGCCGGCGACCGCTGGGATCACAGCTTCCGGCGCCACCACGACCAGTGCGACGAGCGCCGCCGACAACCCGCCGAGCACGATGCCGCTCGCCCCCGTCGACACGCCCGCCACCCAGCGCCGCTTCGGGTGGGGATCCGCATCGGGCGCCGCGGCGAGCGCCGCGCTGATCGCGGCGAGGTTGATCGCGTGCCCGCCGGCCGTCGCGCCGATCGCGGTGCCGACACCGGTCACGAGCATCGCCGGCCGCCACGGCACCTGGTAGCCGAAGCTGCGCATGATCGCGATGCCCGGTACGTTCTGCGACGCCATCGTCACCAGGAACAGCGGCAGCGCGAGTCCGACGACCGCGCCCCAGGTGAGCGTCGGCGCCGTGAACTCCAGTCGGGGAATGAGCAGCGCCGGATCGATCGTCGCGCCCGGGACCACGGCATCCACCGCCACGACGACGGATGCCGCGACGAACGCGAGCGGCACCGCCCACCGCGGCGCGAGCCGCACGAACACGAGCCACGTGACGAGGACCGGCACGACGCCCCACGGGTTGAGGACCAGCCCGGTGATCGGGGCGAGACACAGCGGGAGCAGCACGCCGGCGAGCATCGCCTGTGCGATCGACGGCGGGATCCGCGCGATGAGCCGGCCGAGCTGCGGCCAGAGCGCCGTCAGCAGGATGAGGCCGGCGGTCACGAGGAACGCGCCGACCGCCGCAGGCCAGCCGCCCTCGACGGCTCCGGTGGCGGCGAGCACCGCGGCGCCGGGCGTCGACCACGCGACGGTGATCGGCATGCGATAGCGCCACGCCAGGAGGATCGCCGACGCCCCCATCGTGAGACACAGCACGAGGAGGCCGCTCGCCGCCTGCGCGCGCGATGCCCCGACGGCGTCGAGGCCGGTCAGCACCACGGCGAACGAGCTCGTGACGCCGACCAGCGCCGTCACGATCCCTGCGACGATGGGCCGCGACAGCGGTGCGGCGTCGGCCGGAGCGGGCGTCGTGGGCTGGGGCATTCTCGGATCATGCCACGGGCGACATGGCCGTCGATAACGCGAGCAGGTCAGCCGTCGAACTGCGCGAGCACGTCCGCGATCATGCGATGCCCCTGCGCCTCGAACTCGGCGTCGCCGACCTGGTGCGCCCAGCAGGCCGTGCCGATGGCCTCTCGCGCTCGCAGCAGGATCCAGTGGGACGGTCCCCACGCCTCTCCACGCATCGCTTCGCGCTGCGCGGAGCCTCGGGCGCGTGGGCCCAGCCGGGGGTCCTGGCCGTAGCCATCGAGGAACGCCGCCTCGCACGCAGGGTTCTCACGCCACTCCTGCGCGGCGAGGCGCACGAAGTCCGTGGCGGCGGGGCGGAACGCGAACCGCCCGAAGTCGATGACACGAACCTCGTCGCCGTCGACCAGCCAGTTGCGCGGCTGCCAGTCTCCGTGGGTCGGAACGAGGTCGTCCTCGATCGGCGGCAGCGTGGCGAGCATGGCTCGCAGCCGGCGCTCGACGTCCGGCGCGATCGCGTGGGACGCGTCCAGCCAGGCGATCGCGCGGCGGGTGGCGGCAGCATCCGTCCCCTCCGGCCGCCGCGCCGCCTGCGCATGGAACTGCCGCAGCAGCACGCCCGCACGACGATGGATCTCGGGGTCGACGCCCGCGGCCGTGCGGTACGCGAGCTCGCCGGGAAGCCATTCGAGCACCAGGACGCGGGCCTCACGATCGGCCCACCGGAGCCTGGCCGCGTGGCCGTGCTCCGCCCACGCGGAGATATACCCGCCCTCGTGCGCGTCGAGTTCGCGGCCGAGGTGGTGATCGGCGTCGCCGCTCGCCTTGACGATGAGCGCGCGATCGCCCTGGCGCACCTGCAGCACGACGGTCTCGACCTGGTTCCAGCTGAGGTCGGCGATGACCTCGGCGCCGGGGAGCCACGCGGCGACGAGGGCACGCTGCCGCGGCGACAGACGGCCGAGGCCGGCGTCGACAGGCGGCGTGGACGGATCGTGCACCCTCGGATCCTGCCATGCGCGCCGTGACCGTGCCCGTAGGGTCGGGGTGTGCGTCGACCGATCCTCCCGCTGGCGGTGGCCGCGACAGCGGCCGGCCTGGGCGTGCTCGCGTGGGCGGAGTACGTGAACTGGCGCGCCTCGCACCGCGCGCTCGGCGTCAGCGCCGGCGAAGACGGCATCGAGGCGGTGGTGGTCCTGGGCTACCGCGATCGAGGGCCGACCGCGAACTTCGTCAACCGGTACCGCGTTCGCGTCGGGCTCCGTTCGCAGAGTCCTCGCGCGCGCGAGAGCGTGCTGGTGCTGTGCGGCGGCAGCGTCGGCGGCGACATCCCTGAAGCCGAGCTGATGGCGCGCTACGCCCGGGAGAGACGCGGTTACGCCGGGCGCATCCTGCTCGACTCGACGAGCACGACCACGCAGGAGAACATCGAGAACGCGATCGCGCTCGTCGAGGACGCGGATGCCATCAAGGTCGCGTCGAACTCGCCCCACGCCGCGGTCGGACGGGAGTACCTCCGCAGCCTGAGGCCCGACCTCGCCGACCGTCTCACGCGTGGCGCGGACTACAGGTTCGGCGAGGCGCCGCTGTTGAAAGTCGCTGCGGCCGTCATCGCGGGCCGGTACCACGCGCGGCGGCGAGCCGAACCGCGATGACCGGCGCCGGCGCTACGACGTGACGACCTGCGCGGTGCCGATCGCCGCGTCGGGGCCCATCTCGTCGGCGATGCGGTTCGCCTCTTCGATGAGGGTCGCGACGATGTCGGCCTCAGGCACCGTCTTGATGACCTGACCCTTCACGAAGATCTGGCCCTTGCCGTTGCCCGAGGCGACACCGAGGTCGGCCTCGCGGGCTTCGCCCGGGCCGTTCACGACGCAGCCCATCACGGCGACGCGGAGCGGCACCGTCATGTCCTTGAGCCCCTCGGTCACGTTGTCGGCGAGCGTGTACACGTCGACCTGGGCGCGGCCGCACGACGGGCACGAGACGATCTCGAGCTTGCGCTCGCGCAGATTGAGCGACTGCAGGATCTGGTGGCCGACCTTGACCTCTTCGGCCGGCGGGGCCGACAGCGAGACGCGGATCGTGTCGCCGATGCCCTCGGCGAGCAGGATGCCGAATGCCGTGGCGCTCTTGATCGTCCCCTGGAACGCCGGGCCCGCCTCGGTGACACCGAGGTGGAGGGGCCAGTCGCCCCGCTCGGAGAGGAGGCGGTACGCCTTCACCATGACGATCGGGTCGTTGTGCTTGACCGAGATCTTGAAGTCGTGGAAGTCATGCTCCTCGAACAGGGATGCCTCCCATACGGCGCTCTCGACGAGCGCTTCCGGCGTGGCCTTGCCGTACTTCTCGAGCAGGCGCTTGTCGAGCGAGCCGGCGTTCACGCCGATCCGGAGCGACACCCCGGCCGCCTTCGCGGCAGCCGCGATCGCGCCGACCTGGTCGTCGAACTTGCGGATGTTGCCGGGATTCACGCGCACCGCGCCGCACCCGGCGTCGATCGCCTGGAAGACGTACTTCGGCTGGAAGTGGATGTCGGCGATCACCGGGATCTGGCTCTTCGCCGCGATGATGTGCAGCACATCGGCGTCGTCCTGCGACGGCACGGCGACGCGCACGATCTCGCAGCCCGAGGCGGTGAGCTCGGCGATCTGCTGGAGGGTGGCGTTGATGTTGGTCGTCGGCGTCGTCGTCATGGACTGGACGCTCACGGGCGCATCGCCACCGACCAGCACCTTGCCCACCTTGATCTGGCGGGTCTTGCGACGGGGGGCGAGCGTTTCGGGGACCTTGGGCATCCCGATGTTGACGGCTGGCACGTCTGACAGCCTACGCGTCGGCGCGGGGCTCGGGCTGGGTGCCGGTCCCTGCCGCCTCCGAGCCCGTGAGGGCGCGCACCAGCGTGCGCGCATCGTACGGCCCCACGTGCCGCACGCCGTTGATGAAGAACGTCGGCACCGACGTGATGTCCATCGCCTCGGCATCCAGCATGTCGTCGCGCACCCGCTCGGTCACCCTCGGCGAGCTGAGGTCCTCCTCGAAGCGCTCGACGTCGAGTCCGAGCTCGCGGGCTCGCCGGATGATGTCGGACGGCAGCTGGTGGTCCTGATCGGCGAACAGGCTGCGGGAGAACTCCGGCAGCCTGCCCTGCAGGTTCGCGGCTTCGGCGGCCTCCGCCGCGGCGAGCGCGTTGGGATGCTGGCGTTCGAGCGGGGCGTGCCGCCAGACGTACCGCAGCCGGTCGCCGAGCTCGCGCCGCACCTCCTCGATCGATCCGGACGCCTTGAGGCAGAAGGGGCACTGGAAGTCGCCGTACTCGACGATCGTGAGCGGCGCGTTCACGTCGCCGTAGATGTGGTCGCGCCGGGGGTCGACCTCACGCACCAGGGTGCGCCCGCCGTCATCGTCGGGCCGTCGCGCGTCCGAGATGCGGAACACGATCGCAGCGAGGATGAACGCCAGGACGGATGCTGCGAGCACGCCGACGCGCGCCTCGTTCTGCACGCCGGGGTCGTCGATCGCGAGATCGATGATGAAGAGCGAGATCGTGAACCCGATGCCGCACAGCATCGCGCCGCCGGCGATGCGGTCGAGGGTGAGTCCGAGTCCGAACTCGCCCAGCTTGAACACCTTCATGATCGCGGCCGCGCCGAAGACGCCGACGAACTTGCCGACCACGAGCCCGACGATGATGGCCCATGTGACCGGCGACTGGACCGCCGCCGCGAGGATCGGGCCGGAGATCTCGACGCCCGCGTTGGCCAGCGCGAACATCGGCAGGATGACGTACGCCACGTACGGGGCGTAGGCCGACTGCAGGCGCTCATTGATCGAGATCGATTCGCGCAGGCTGTTCGCCGCCTGGCGGGCGTACTCGGTGTTCGGCGACTGGCGGAACACCCGGGCGAGCTCCAGCGCCTGCTCCACGTCTCGGCGGTTCGGCCGGTACACCGGGATCAGCAGGGCGATGGCGACACCGGCGAGCGTCGGATGCACGCCGGACGCGAGGAACGCGAGCCACACGATGATCGACAGGGTCGCGTAGATCGGGCCCCGGCCCCGGCGCACGTACCGGGTGAAGTAGATGCCCGCGAGCCCGACCGCCGCGACGACGAGCGGCAGCGGCGTGAAGTTCTCGGTGTAGAAGAGCGCGATGATGCTCAGCGCACCGATGTCGTCCACGACCGCGAGCGCGAGCAGGAACACGCGCAATCGGCCGGAGGCGCGAGGCCCGATGAGGGCGAGCGCGCCGACGAGGAACGCGGTGTCGGTCGAGATCACCACGCCCCACGCGTGCTCGCTGCCCGACCCGGCGGCGATCGCGAGGAAGAGCCCCGCCGGCACGAGCAGCCCCGCGAGGGCGGCTATCACGGGGATCATCGCGCGCGACCAGCTCGTGAGCTCGCCGATGGCGAACTCCCGGCGCACCTCGAGCCCGACCGTGAAGAAGAAGATGGCCATGAGCGCATCATTGACGAGCGCATGCAGCGTGAACTCGAGATGGATGTCGCCGAACCCGATCGTCAGCTCGGTCTCCCAGAAGTCGTGGTAGGACGTCGCGGAGATGTTCGCCCAGACGATCGCGACGAGCGTCGCGAGCACCAGCAGGAGAGCGCCGGTGCGCTGCTCCCCCATGTTGCGGATGCGGTCGGCGATCGACGGACCGCGACGACGGCGCGGCTCCGGCCGATCGGGCTCGGGTGAGCGCTCGGCGATGGTCAGCTGGGTCATGGCGTACCTCCGCGAGGCGGGGATGCGGGGAAACGGGCTGGCCTCAGTATGGTGCGTAACGCGGCGCCGGTGGGCCGATGGCCGGATCGGGCGTGTGGTAGGTTCGGCGCATGTCCGCGCACCTCTCCTGGTGGCTCACCGCATAGGCGGTGGGTTTCGCGCGACCACAGACCGCCCACGGGGCGGTCTTCTTTTTCGTACGGGACTCCGCCCCACGACGAAAGACGATGCACATGTCCGGGCCCGATTCCCCGTCCCTTCCCGACCTCGCTGCGAGCGGTCTCCCGTTCGCGCTCATCGCGCGTGACGACCGCACCGTCGAGGTGCTGACCGGCGACGTTGTCGACGTCGACCTCCTTGCCGACATCCCGCTGACGGGAGCGTCGGGCGCGCCGAACGAGGTGCTCGCCCTGGTCCCGTTCCGTCAGGTGCGCGAGCGCGGGTTCGAGTGCCACGACGACGGTGCGCCGCTGCGGTGCCTCATCGTGCGGAACCGCGCCGCGCTGCGCCGCGACGAGGCCCTCGCACAGCTGCCGACCGCCGCGGTCCCCCTCGAGGACCCCGGTTTCGACATCGCCGACGAGGACTACGCCGAGATCGTGCGGCGCGTGATCGCCGACGAGATCGGTCGCGGCGAGGGCGCCAACTTCGTCATCCGTCGCGACTTCACCGCGGGCGTGTCGACGGATGCCGCCACCGCAGCCCTGACGTGGTTCCGGGCTCTTCTCGAGCACGAGCGGGGTGCGTACTGGACCTTCGCGGTCGTCACCCCCGGCCATGTCGCGGTGGGCGCGAGCCCCGAGGCGCACGTGAGCGCACGTGACGGTGTGGTGACGATGAACCCGATCTCCGGCACGTTCCGCCACCCGGCGGGAGGGGCGACCCCCGAGACGCTCAGCGAGTTCCTCCGCTCGACGAAGGAGACCGAGGAGCTCTTCATGGTCGTCGACGAAGAGCTCAAGATGATGAGCGCCGTCTGCTCGGACGGCGGCCGCATCACGGGGCCGCACCTGAAGGAGATGTCGCGGCTGACGCACACCGAGTACGTGCTGCGGGGCCGCAGCAAACTCGACCCGCGCGACATCCTGCGCGAGACGATGTTCGCGCCGACGGTGACCGGCTCGCCGATGCAGAACGCGTGCACGGTGATCACGCGTCACGAGACGACCCCGCGCGGCTACTACTCGGGCGTCGCGGCGCTCTTCACGCCGCGCGTGCTTCGACAGGCCCAGCAACCGGGAGGGGCGGGCGAGGCGACCCACGACCTCGACGCACCGATCCTCATCCGCACCGCCTACCTGCAGGACGGCCGGCTGCGCGTGCCGGTCGGGGCCACGCTCGTGCGCCACTCCGACCCGTACGGCGAGGTCGGCGAGACCCACGGCAAGGCCGCCGGCGTGCTGGGCGCGATCGGCGCCGTTCCGCGCGACGCCGAGGCCGAGTCCGCGGCCGCGCGCCGCGAGGTCATCGACGAGGACGCCCCGGCAGCGGCTCCCCGACGCCTCGCCGACGACGCCGCGATCGCCGAGCTGCTGGCGTCACGCAACGGCCGCCTCGCCGAGTTCTGGCTCAACCCGCAGGGCTCGGGCGAACCCGGACCCTTCGCGGGGCGCTCGGCGCTCGTCGTCGACGCCGAGGACCGCTTCACCACGATGCTCGCCCACCAGCTGCGCCACCTCGGGCTCGAGGTCGAGATCTCGCCGTGGAGCGAGGTCACCGACGGGCAGATCGGTGCCGCGGAGCTCCTCGTGACCGGCCCGGGGCCGGGTGACCCTCGCGACGCGTCGAGCCCCCGCATCCGTCGCATGCGCGAGATCGTGGCGCGTCGCCGCGCCGCCGGCCGGCCGCTCCTCGCGGTGTGCCTGAGCCACCAGATCCTCGCCGACACGCTCGGCATCGACCTCGCCCCGCTCGACGCGCCGCACCAGGGCCTGCAGAAGTCGGTCGACGTGTTCGGCATGCCGGCATCGATCGGCTTCTACAACACCTTCACCGCACACGTCCCCGCCGGAACGACGCGTGTGGGCGAAGCGGAGGTCGCGGCCGACGCTTCAGGTGACGTGTACGCGCTGCGTGGCCCCGGATTCGCGTCCGTGCAGGGGCACCTCGAGTCGATCCTGTCGCGCGACGGCATGACGACGCTCCAGCGCCTGGTCGAACAGGCTCTCGCGCCCGTCCCCGCCTGACGACTGCCACACATCGGCCCGGCCACCGGGTTTGGGGCGCATTTCCTCCGTTGGGGCGCACATTCCGCGCCCCGACGAACAACGCGCGCCCCAAACTCCGAGCCGAGCGACGGATGCTGCGGCTCAACGACCGCGGGCCGAGCCGGTGCGGGCGGCGAGCAGGCGGCGCTCGGCTTCGTTGGCGGTGAGCTCGAGGGCGCGGAGGTCCGCGGCGAGCGCCTCGTCGTCGTGTCCGAGGTCGCGCAGCAGTGACGCCCGCACGGCGTGCCACAGATGCGATCGTGCGAGCGGCGCTTCGAGCGCGTCGACCTCGGCGAGCGCGACGGCCGCGCCGTCGACCCGTGCGAGCGCGACCGCGCGGTTGAGCCGCGCCACCGGCGACCGGTCGTACGCGAGCAGCATGTCGTAGAGCGTCAGCACCTGGAGCCAGTCGGTGGACGCCGCATCGGCGGCATCCGCGTGACATGCCGCGATCGCCGCGTGCAGCTGCCAGCGTCCGGGCCGCCGCAGGCGTGCCGCCCGCCCGAGAGCGTCGCGCGCGCCGGCGAGCAGCGTCGCATCCCACCGTGTCCGGTCCTGTTCCGCGAGCAGCACGAGCTCGCCGTCGACCGACCGCGCCGATTCGCGGGCCCGGTGGAACCACAGCAGCGACAGCAGTCCCCACGCCTCTGCGGCGCGAGGAAGCGCCTCGGCGACCACCCGTCGCGTCCTTTCGTCAGTGGAACCGTTGCATCCCTACAGCGAACGGACAAGACCGATTTCGACACGACCGACCAGGATTCTTCGCGGCCGGTGCGCGGGGCGTCAGAAGAGCGTGACGGGGTTGAAGAGGTCGGCGAGGATGAGGATGCCGCCCATCACGAGCAGCGCCACGAACACGGCGAAGGTGAGCGGCACGAGCTTGGTCGCGTCCACCGGCTTCGGCGGCGGACGACGGAAGAGCTTCGCCCACACCCGTTTGATGCCCTCCCACAGGGCCACCGCGATGTGGCCGCCGTCCAGCGGCAGCAGCGGGATCAGGTTGAAGACGAACAGGGCGATGTTCAGCGACGCGAGCAGCGACAGGAACCCCGCGACACGGTTGAGCACGGGCGAGTCGGCGGCGGCGACCTCGCCGGAGAGGCGGCTCGCGCCCACGATGCTGAGCGGGCCGTTCGGGTCGCGCTCCTGGCCGGTGACGAGGTCGACCCCGGTCTGCCACACCTTGACGGGCAGCTGCCAGATGATCCCCGCGACCGCGCCGACGTTCTGCACGGCCATCTGCGGCCCGGCCCAGATCGGCTGCTGCACGTACTCGACGGTGGGGCCGATGCCCACGAACCCGACCTCCTGGGTGGTGGTCGTGCCGTCGGCGGCCGTCACCTCGGTCTGGATCGTGGCGGGGGTGATCTGCAGCGCCTGCTCGCTGCCGTCGCGTTCGACGACGAAGGTCAGCTGCTCGCCGGGCGACGACCGGATGATGGCGGATGCCTCGGCGAAGTCCGCGACCGGCTCCCCGTCGATCGACACGATGACGTCGCCGGGCTGGATGCCGGCGGCCTCGGCCGGAGCCGCGGGAGACGCGTCGGTGCACTCGGTCGAGCTCGTCGTGGGGACGCACTCCGACAGGCGCGCGACCTCGGTGGTCGCCGTCTGCACACCGATCCCGGTGAGCAGGATCGAGAACAGCACGATCGCGAAGAAGAAGTTCATCAGCGGACCGCCGAGCATCACGACGATGCGCTTGTGGATCGGGAGGCGATAGAAGACGTGCGTGTCGTCGTCGCCGTGCAGCGTCTCGTCGTTCGCGTCCCGGGCGTCCTGCACCATGGCGGCGAAGAAGCCCCCGGCGGCCCGGCCGTCGCGTCTCGCCGCCTGCGGCGAGGGCGGGTACATTCCGGCCATCGAAATGTAGCCGCCGAGCGGGATCGCCTTGAACCCGTACTCGGTGCCCCGCCACCGCTTCGACCACAGCGTCGGGCCGAACCCGATCATGTACTGCCCGACGCGCACACCGAATTTCTTGGCGGGCCAGAGGTGGCCGAGCTCGTGCAGCGCGATCGACACCGCGAGGCCCACGACCATGAGGGCGACACCGATGACGAACGCGACGATCTCCACACGCTCACGGTACCCGCGCCAGCCTTTGAGTTGGGTGTGACGGCTGCCCGCTGCGGGCGGGCGCAGGGCGCCTCGCTCCTCCCGTAGGCTCGACGCGAGGAGGAGCCGTGACCCCACGCCACGTGCGCGCGCTGCGCGGCACCGCTGCCGCGTGGGTCGCGACCGTCGTCGCCGCCACGGCGCACACCCTCGGCGGAGGCGGTGCACCGTCTGCCGCCTTCGTCGCGGCGGTCGGCATCCTCACCGCTCCCCTCGCGGTCGCCCTCATCGGCCGGCGGCTCGCCGCGTGGCGCGTCGGCGCCACGGTCCTCGCGAGCCAGGGTCTGTTCCACGTCGCGTTCGCCGTGACCGCCGACGCCGATCCCGCCGCGCTTCACGGGCACCACGTGACGCACCTCGGCGGCGACCTCAGCGCCGTCGTCCTCCCCGACGCCCCCATGTTCGCCGCGCACGTGCTCGCGGCGATCGCGACCGTCGCCGCGCTGTACGGCGGGGAACGGATGCTGCGCGCCCTGGGCCGCGGCATCCGTTCGCTCTTCTCGCGCGCCCGCGCGATCGCGCCACGGCCGACGATGCCGCGGTTTGTGCCTGCATCTGCCGGCGCTGCGGCCGTCGCGCCACGGATCGTCCTGTCCGACGTCTCGCGGCGCGGCCCTCCCGCACTCGTCTGAGCGGCGCCGCGCGCCGCATCGTCGCCGGCCCGCGCCCGATGCGCGCGCCGGAACCCTCTCGCGCGTCCGGCTCCCGCCGGTGCGCCCCGATCGGCGATCCCGCCGACGGCTCGGACGAAAGACGACAGCACAGCCATGACCGATTCCATCTCCCGTTCCTCCCGCACCCGCCGCGTCGTGATCGGCGTCACCGCCGGCCTCGCGCTCGCGATCGGCGCGCCGCTCGCCGCATCCGCCCACGTCCACGTCACTCCCGAGACGGCGGCGGCGGGCGGCACCGAGACGCTCACGTTCTCGTTCTCGCACGGCTGCGACGGCTCCCCTACGACGGCCCTCGCGGTCGACATCCCCGCGGGCGTCGGCAACGCGACGCCCGTCGTGCAGGGCGGCTGGACCATCACGCGCGAAGTCGGCGCCGACGGCGTGCCGACCCGCGTCGTGTACACCGCCGACACCCCGGTCGAGGACGGGTTCGCAGCCGCCGTCTCGATGGACGTGCTCTTCACCGAGGGCACGGCCGGCACGACCCTCGCGTTCCCGGTGACGCAGACATGTGCTGAGGGCGAGACCGCCTGGACCCAGATCGCCGAGGACGGCGAGGACCCGCACGACCTCGACGCACCCGCGCCGCTGGTCGCGGTGGGCGCCGCGGCGGACGACGCGGACGCCGGGCACGGTGACGCCGACGGTTCCGGCCACGCGGCGGACGACGTGGCCGCCGCGGATGCCGGGGCCGCAGCATCCGTCCCCTCCGCCGACCCGGTCGCCCGCTGGCTGGCCGCCGGCGGACTCGCCGCCGGGATCGCGGCGCTGGTGGTCGTGCTGGTGCGCGGACGCCGCAGGGCCTGATACGAGGCCCCCGCCGGTCGTCGGGCGAGCGCACCCACGCCGCTCGGCGACCGGCCCCCATGCGAAGATGGATGCGCCATGCCGACCGACGCGCCTTCGAACCTGCCCCCGGTACTGCGCCCCGACGCGCCGCCGACACACTCGCTCGCAGACCTCGCGGCACGCTTCGCGGTCGACGTCCGCGGCGACGTCGCCGACGCCACGCTGACGGGCCTCACCCTCGCGACCGCCGACCTGCGCCCCGGCGACGTGTTCGTCGCTGTGCAGGGCGTCAACCGCCACGGAGCCGAGTTCTCCGCCACGGCCGCCGAGAAGGGCGCCGTCGCGGTGGTGACGGATGCTGCCGGAGCCGACGCCGCGGCCGCGAGCGGGCTGCCCGTGGTGCTGGTCGAGAACCCTCGAGCGGTGCTGGGCGAGCTGTCGGCCTGGGTCTACAGAACGGGCCGCGACGACGACCTTCCCACGCTGTTCGGCACGACCGGCACCAATGGCAAGACGAGCGTCTCGCACCTGCTCGAGGGCATCCTCGGGCAGCTCGGCGTGACGACCGGGCTGTCGTCGACCGCCGAGCGCCACATCGCCGGGCAGGTCATCGTGTCGCGCCTCACGACGCCCGAGGCGTACGAGATGCACGCACTGCTCGCGCTCATGCGCGAGCGCGGCGTGGAAGCGGTCGCCGTCGAGGTGAGCGCGCAGGCCCTCAGCCGCCGCCGTGTCGACGGCATCGTGTTCGACGTCGCCGGCTTCACGAACCTCACGCACGACCACCTCGACGACTACGCCGACATGCGCGAGTACTTCGAGGCGAAGCTGCCGTTGTTCCGTGCCGACCGCGCGCGTCGCGCCGTCGTCTGCGTCGACTCGGAGCCCGGGGCCGAGGTCGTGGCGCGCAGCGAGGTGCCGACGGTCACCGTGGGCACCCCCGCCCTCGCGTCGGACCCGGATGCCGCGGCCGCCGCCGACTGGGTGGTCGAGATCCTCGACGAGCGCCAGGTCGGCACCGAGTTCCGCCTCACCGCCCGCGACGGGCGCACCCTGACCACGCTCGTCCCCGTGATCGGCCGGCACATGGCCGCCAACGCCGGGCTCGCGATCGTGATGATCCACGAGGGCGGCTACACCTGGGAGCGCCTGGTGGAGGCCCTCGACGGCGGCCGGATCGATGCCTACCTCCCCGGCCGCACCGAGCTCGTCTCGGGCGAGACCGGACCCGCGGTGTACGTCGACTTCGGCCACTCCCCCGACGCCTTCGAGAAGACGCTCTCGGCGGTGCGCCGCGTCACGCCGGGCAAGGTCGTCATGCTGTTCGGCGCCGACGGCGACCGCGACGCCACCAAGCGCCACGACATGGGCCGCACGGGCGTCGAGGGCAGCGACATCCTCGTCATCACCGACCACCACCCTCGTCACGAGGACCCGGACTCGATCCGCGCGACCCTGGTCGAGGGAGCGCGTCGCGCGCAGCCGGATGCCGAGATCCACGAGTTCTCGCCACCCGAGCGCGCGATCATCGAGGCCGTCGCGCTCGTCGGCGACGGCGACGCGATCCTGTGGGCCGGCCCCGGTCACCAGGATTACCGTGACATCCGCGGTGTCCGCACGCCCTACTCGGCGCGCGAGCTCGCCCGCCGCGCGCTGCGCGAGGCCGGCTGGCCCGTGCCCGAGCCGCACTGGCCGGTGCCGTACCCGGAGCACGAGACCCCGGCATCCGACCCCCTGCGTCCGGTCTATCCGCAGGGCTGAGCACCTCGCCGGGGCTGCCCCGACGTTCTCGCCGCCCTCCTCAATTGAGGACGTTGCCGCTCCCCTCCTCAACTGAGGACCTTCCTGCTGCCCTCCTCAACCGAGGACGCTCTCGCTGCCCTCCTCAACTGAGGACGGTTGCCGAGATGCGGAGGCATCCTTCGGCCGCGGTCCGCATCTCGGCAATGCTCCTCAAATGAGGTCGGGAGCGGGACCTCGGGTGAGGGAGCGGCCACGGCCGGAGAAGATCGGCGCGACAGGCTGCGCAATCAGGATGCTGCGGCGATGACCTTGTCGGCCTTGCGGCGTGCCCAGTCCTCGGCGTCGGCGAGAGCGTCTCGGGTGAGGGCGTCAGGGGCGTCGTGCTTGTCGACCACGCTCTCGATCACATCGATGATGCCCAGGAAGCTCAGGCGTCCTTCGTGGAACGCGTCGACCGCCTGTTCGTTGGCGGCGTTGAACACGGCAGGGTATGTGCCGCCGGCCCGGCCGACCTGTTTCGCCAGGCGCACGGCGGGGAAGGCGGCGTCGTCGAGCGGCTCGAAGGTCCACGAGGTCGCGGTGGTCCAGTCGAGCGGCCGGCCGACACCGGCGACGCGGTTGGGCCAGTCGAGCCCGAGCGAGATCGGCAGGCGCATGTCGGGCGGCGAGGCCTGCGCGATCGTCGAACCGTCGACGAACTCGACCATCGAGTGCACGATCGATTGCGGATGCACGACGACGTCGATCTCGGAGTAGGGCACGGCGAACAGCAGGTGCGCCTCGATGACCTCGAGGCCCTTGTTGACGAGGGTCGCCGAGTTGGTCGTCACGACGCGGCCCATGTCCCATGTCGGATGCGCAAGGGCCTCGGCCGGGGTCACGTCCTCGAGCGAAGCGCGGCTGCGGCCCCGGAAGGGACCCCCGGATGCCGTCAGCACGAGCCGGCGCACTTCGCTGCGCTCCCCCGACCGCAACGCCTGTGCGATGGCGGAGTGCTCCGAGTCGACCGGGACGATCTGCCCGGGGCGTGCGAGCGCCGTGACGAGGTCGCCGCCCACGATGAGCGATTCCTTGTTCGCGAGGGCGAGCGTGCGCCCGGTCTCGAGTGCGGCGAGGGTCGGACCGAGGCCGACGGAGCCGGTGATGCCGTTGAGCACGACATCCGCGTCGACATCGCGCACGAGCTGCTCGGCCTCGACGGCCCCGAGCGCGGTGCTCTCGACGCCGAACTCGGTCGCCTGCGCCTCGAGCGTCTCGCGGTCGGATCCCGCAGCGAGACCCACCACCTCGAACCGCCGGGGGTTGGCCCGCACGACGTCGAGCGCCTGCGTACCGATGGAACCGGTCGAGCCGAGGATGAGGACGCGCCGCATCCGGCCAGCCTATCGCCGGGCCGGATGCGGTCGCCTCGGGTTACTGCTGGGCGGCGGCGCGCTGCACGCCGAGGATGTCGACGACGAAGATGAGGGGCGAGTTGGCGGGGATCGATCCCTGCGCGGTGTCGCCATACCCCTCGGACGCCGGAATCACCGCGATCACCTGCGAGCCGACGGGCTGCCCCTCGAGCGCCTTCTGGAACCCCTGCACGACGCCGGTGGTCTGGAACTGGGCGGGCGCGCCGCGCTGCCAGCTGGAGTCGAAGACCGTGCCGTCGGGGAGGATTCCGGTGTACTGCACGAAGACGTTGTCGCCCGACTCGACCGTCGCGCCGTCGCCCTTCTTGAGGACCGCGATCTGCGTGGTGTCAGGTGCGGTGAAGTCGTCGGCGACGGTGATCGTGGGCTCGCCGTTCTCGGCGAGCTCGACCTCGGGCATGCCCGCGACAGGGTCCTGGTCCTCACCGGTGGCAGCAGTCGGCAGCTCGTCGACGGACTGCGCGACCACGACGACGTTGGACGCGCCTTCGCCGAGCATCGAGCCCGGGATGGTGAACGCAGTGGAGGAGCCGAGCGGCGTGCACAGCACGGCACTTCCCACGATGCTGCTGGCGTCGACGATCAGCGGGACGAGCCCGCTGTCGTCGGCGGACGTCGTCGCTGAGTCCAGCTGGACCTCCCCGCTGGCGGGATCGATGATCTGGTACTGACCGGAGACGAGTTGCCCGACCGCGAGGTCGTCGCCGTCGCCTGCCGTCACCACGGTGCGCTGAAGGTCGGCGAACTCGAGATCCGTGGGCACGTCGGCTGTGAGCTCGGGAGCCGTGCCCGAAACGGTGACCGCGTCGGAGTCGGCACCCTTCTGGGGGTCGAGACCGCACTCGGACGAAGCGGTCGACGTCGGCGTCGGAGTGGCGTTCGGATCGGCCGACCCGGTGCACCCGGCGAGCAGGAGAGTCGCCGCGGCGACGACGGACAGGGCGGCGAACGGGCGAATGCGCACGGAACAACCTCTAGTCAGGGGAAGGGAAGCCTCCATCCTTCCGCATCTTCCCTCTGTTCGCGCTGGGAAACGGCATGCCGATACTGGAATGCAATCGGGAGTACCCTCTACGGGTGACTTCCGACCTCGTGCCCGGCGCCGAAGACACCGCCGACGAGACGGCGGAAGAACCCGAACCCTCCGCCGCTCCGGCGCGTCGCATGGGCTTCACGTATGCGCTGGGGCGCAGCATCCTGACTCCCCTGGCCCGAGTCGTCTACCGTCCGCGGATCGAGGGCAAGGCCAACGTCCCCAAATCCGGCCCGGTGATCTTCGCGAGCAACCATCTGTCGTTCATCGACTCGATCGCGATCCCGGTGGCGGCACCGCGCCCCGTGCACTTCCTGGCGAAATCGACCTACTTCGACAAGCCGGCGTCGCGGTGGTTCTTCACGTCGATCGGCGCGATCCCGGTGCAGCGCGGCGCCGGGCAGGCCGCGCTCGATGCGCTCGACCAGCAACGCGCCCTGCTCGACGAGGGCAAGGCTGTGGCGCTCTACCCGGAGGGCACCCGCTCGCTCGACGGCCGCCTCTACAAGGGCCGCACCGGCGTCGCGTTCCTCGCGCTGCAGTCAGGCGCCCGCGTGGTGCCGGTGGGACTCATCGGCACCGACAAGGTCATGCCGGTGGGGGCCAAGAAGCCGTCGTTCCAGCACCGCATCACGGTCAAGTTCGGCGAGCCGCTCGACCTCGCTCATCACGGCCCGGCCTCCTCGGGCAAGGCACGCCGTCTCGCGACGGATGAGATCATGGCCGCGATCCACGCCCTGTCGGGCCAGGAGCTCGCGAACGCCTACAACGAGGTCCCCGCGCACAATCCGATCGAACGCATCAAGCAGGTCCTCCCCCACGAGCGCCGCTGAGGGCGTTTCGACTCGCAAGCTCGCTCAACGACCGGGGAATGCAGGCCCGCTCAACGGCCGGCGGGCGCGACCAGGATCGTGGGTTCGTGGCGCACCGGGAAGTTCACGGAGTTCGCGATGAAGCACCACTCGTTCGCCTGCGCATGCGCGGCGGCCGCGGCATCCGTCATCGACGCGTTTGCGACGGTCACCCGTGGGCGCAGCACGACCTCGCGGAACGCGCCGCCGCCGCGGCCGTCCTCGACCATGAGACCGGATGCCTCGTCCTCGTAGCCCACGACCACCACGCCCGCCTGCACGCACGCGTGGAGGTAGGACAGCAGGTGGCACTCGCTGAGCGACGCCAGCAGCAGGTCCTCGGGGTTCCAGCGCGACGGGTCTCCGCGGAAGGGCTTGTCGGAAGAAGCGAGCAGCGCCGGCTTGCCGTCGATCTCGATGGTCGTCGCCCGATCGTAGTCCCGGTAGCCCGACGTGCCGGTGCCGCGGTCACCGGTCCACGTCGTCCGGACGGAGTATCGATGCTCGCCCCACATGAGCACAGTCTGTCATGCGGGCGGACAGCCCCTCCGGCGGTAGGCTGTCGGGGTGCCGCAGACCTTCGCCGCGACCGACGCCGTCGAGCTCGCCGTCGTCGAACGCAGCGGCTTCGTCGAGTCGCGCCACGCCGGCATCGCCATCGTGCTCGCCGCCGACGGCACCATCGCCGAGAAGCTCGGAGATCCTTCGGCGCTGATCCTCCCCCGCTCCAGCCTCAAGCCGCTGCAGGCGCTCGCTTGCCTCTCGACAGGCGTGCCCCTCGAGGGCGAGCGACTGGGGCTCGCGACCGCGAGCCACTCCGGCACCGACCGCCACGTCGCGGTGGTCCGCGACATCCTGTCCCTCGCCGAACTCGGCGAGGACGCACTGGGATGCCCCGCAGCATGGCCCGGAGACACGGCGACGCGCGACGAGCTGGTGCGTGAACTCGGACAGCCGTCGCGCATCCGGATGAACTGCTCCGGCAAGCACGCCGCGATGCTCCTCACCAGCGTCCTGAACGGGTGGGATCCCGAGAGCTACCTCGCGCCGGATCATCCCGTGCAGATCCTCGTCCGCGAGACCGTCGAACGCCTCATCGGCGAGAAGGTCGCCGCGACTGCCATCGACGGCTGCGGCGCTCCCGTCTACGCGATGACCCTGTTCGGTCTCGCGCGCGCGATCCATCGGATCGGCAACTCGTCGAAGACGTCCCCCTTCGCTCTGCACCGCAGCGCGGGCGCGCTCGTCGAAGCAGTTCGCGCCGACCCGTGGACGATCGACGGTCCTGGCCGCGCCGACACGGTCGCCATCGAGCGGCTGGGCGTGTTCGCCAAGGGCGGCGCCGAGGGCGTCATGGTGATGGTCGCCCCGAACGGCACGACGGTCGCTCTCAAGATGCTCGACGGCAGCGGCCGCGCCGCGACCGCCGTCGCGATGCGCCTGCTCGAGCGGCACGGCGCGCTGGCGTCGGCGGATGTCGCCGACACGATGTCGAGGCTTCCGCTGGCCGTCACCGGCGGCGGACAGGATGTCGGGGCCATCCGCCCCGCCTTCTAGAGGCGCTCCCACGAGGAGCCCGAGCGCTCCAACGGCGGAGCGGAAAGGATCACACGATGCGGATCAGCGTCCCCACCGAGGTGAAGAACAACGAGTATCGGGTCGCCCTCACACCTGCGGGCGTGCACGACCTGGTCGCCGCCGGCCATGAGGTCTTCGTGCAGCGCGGCGCGGGCGCGGGCTCGTCGATGCCGGATGCCGAGTACGAGGACGCAGGGGCGGTGCTCCTCGACGATGCCGCCGAGGTGTGGGCGCGCGCCGAGCTGCT
Organism: Microbacterium sp. Soil_C_42; assembly: GCF_057656735.1. Taxonomy (NCBI): domain Bacteria; kingdom Bacillati; phylum Actinomycetota; class Actinomycetes; order Micrococcales; family Microbacteriaceae; genus Microbacterium; species Microbacterium sp. Soil_C_42. The sequence continues at coordinate 11,485 of NZ_JBDGJU010000032.1, read as the reverse complement.
CCTCAAGGTCAAGGAGCCGATCGCGAGCGAGTACGGCTACTTCCGCGACGACCTGGTGCTGTTCACCTACCTGCACCTCGCGGCCGACCGTCCGCTCACCGATCGCCTCGTCGCCGACGGCGTGACCGCGATCGCCTATGAGACCGTCCAGCTGGCCGGTGGCGGGCTCCCGCTGCTCGCGCCCATGAGCGAGGTCGCCGGGCGTCTCGCCCCGACGGTCGGCGCCGCGACCCTGATGCGCTCCGCCGGAGGCCTCGGCCTGCTCATGTCGGGGGTGCCGGGCACGCGGCCGGCCACGGTCACCGTCATCGGCGGCGGCGTCGCCGGCGCCAATGCCGCGGTGATCGCGGTGGGGATGGGCGCCGACGTCACCGTGTTCGACACCAACGTGCAGCGTCTTCGCTACCTCGACGACCACTTCCAGGGGCGGGTCAAGACCGCCGCGTCGAACCCGCTCGACCTCGATCGGGCGGTCACCGCGTCGGATCTCGTCATCGGCTCGGTGCTCATCCCTGGCGCGAAGGCGCCGAAGCTCGTGACCAACGACATGGTCTCGCGCATGCGGCCGGGCTCCGTGCTCGTCGACATCGCCGTCGACCAGGGCGGCTGCTTCGAGGACACGCACCCCACCACGCACGCGGACCCGACCTTCCCGGTGCACGGCAGCATCTTCTACTGCGTGGCGAACATGCCGGGCGCGGTGCCCAACACGTCGACCTCGGCGCTCACCAACGCCACCCTCCCCTACATCCGCCAGATCGCGCGTCGCGGGTGGAAAGAAGCCCTCCGAGCGGATGCCGCGCTCGCGGCCGGTCTCAACACCGTCGGCGGCCGCGTGGTCAACGCGGGCGTGGCGACGGCGCACGGCATCGAACTCGCGCCGCTGGACGCCGCCCTGGTCTGACGGGGGTCCCGGCTTCAGAAGCCCCGGATCCTTCGGGATCCGGGGCTCTCAGCATCCCTGCGCGTCAGCGTGCGGGAGGCGCCCCGCCACGCGCGACGACCGGGTCAGACGCTCAGACGAGCCCGCCGTCGATCGACCGGGCGAAGTCCGCCGGGTCCTCGGGAACGAGCACGGGGGTGTCGCGGTTGAGGCTCTCGCCCCGGAAGAACGCCTTCGCGCGGGGGAAGAGGGACCACAGGACCATGAGCAGCACGCCGAACACGAGCGAGCCGATGCCCAGGACGAACGTGCCGCCGATGCCCAGCAGGACGGTGTACCCGTAATCCACGTCGTACATGTCGATGGCCGACTGCACGAACGCGTACGTCAGCATGAGGGACCCCAGCAGCGGGAAGAGGAACCGGTAGAAGAAGTTCCTCGCGCTGTCGAACAGCTCCCGCCGGAAGTACCACACGCAGGCGTAGCCGGTGATCGCGTAGTAGAAGGCGATCGCGAGCCCGAGGGACAGGATGGAGTCCTGCAGGATGTTGTCGCTGATCAAGGTCATGCCGACGTAGTAGACGATCGCGACGACACCCATCACGAGCGTCGAGAACGACGGCGTCTTGTATCGCGGGTGCACCGTCGCGAACCGTCGGGGCAGCGCCTTGTAGGCGGCCATCGACAGCGTGCCGCGAGCCGTGGGCAGGATCGTGGTCTGCGTCGACGAGATCGCCGAGATCATCACCGCGACCACCAGCACCCAGCCCAGCGGTCCGAGCAGGCCGTCCTTGATCGCGAGGAAGAAGTCATCCGCGTTCGCCTCGTTGCCGAGGCCCGTCCCCGTCTCCCCGAGACCGGCGTACATCATCGCTGCCACTGTCACGCCGACGTAGGTGAAGAGCAGGATGACCGTCGTCAGCAGAGCCGCACGGCCCGGGATGCGCTTGGGGTCCTTGGTCTCCTCGTTGAGGGCGAGGCACGTGTCCCAGCCCCAGTAGATGAAGAGCGCGAGCAGCACGGCCTCGACGAACCCGCTCCACTCGGTGAACGCGAACGGGTTGAACCACGACCAGTCGAACGGCGTCGGGTCCGGCGCGGTGCCGGCGAAGAACTGCCAGAGCGCGGCCACCACGAAGATCGCGAGGGCGAGGTACTGGATCGCCAGCAGCACGTTCTGGATGCGCTCGCCGATCTCGACGCCTCGCCAGCTCACCCAGGTCATCGCCGCGATGAACACCACACCCGTCGCCGTGACGAGCGGGACGTTGTCGGCGAAGAGTGCATCCTCGGGATTTCCCACGATGCCGTCCACAAGCGCCCAGAAGTAGATGCCGGCGATCTGCGCGAGGTTCGCCAGCACGACCATGCCGGCGACGGCGACGCCCCACCCTCCCATCCAGCCGACCCAGGGTCCGAAGGCTTTGGTGCCCCACGTGAAGGTGGTGCCGCAGTCGGGGACGTCGTTGTTGAGCTCGCGATAGGCGAAGGCGATGAAGAGCATCGGGATGAACGCGATGACGAACGCGATGGGCGCCTGCGCCCCGACCGCCAGCACGACGAACCCGAGGGTCGCCACCAGGGAGTAGACGGGCGCGGTCGACGCGAGGCCGATAACGGTGGAACCCCACAGTCCCAGCGTGCCCGCGGCGAGTCCCTTGCCTTCGGGGCGGTGCAGATCGATCGGGGATGTAACCACAGGCCGACGCTATGGCGTGCGAGAAGCACCGGTCAAGGCATCTGCCTGACGGTCAGGCCGGACATGTCACGAAGGGAGGACAATGCGGACGGGATCCGCTCCGGCCGAGATGAGCCACGCCCGCCCGGCACCGGGCTCGCAGTACGGCGGTGCACCGCGGAAGCCCGTGAGGACGCGAAGTTCTGATGCGCACGACGCGTCGATCACGAGGTCGTGGTCGCCGCGCACATCTGCGAGGAGGCGCCACTGCCGCTGCCAATCGTCGGGCTCCCCCACGACGACCACGCGCCCCGTGGCCACGGCAGCCGGCTCCGCCACGTAGGCCTCGACGCCCAGCACGCGCACCCCGTGCTCCTCCCAGGCGGCGAGTGCGCGTCGACCGGCCGGCGAGCGCCGAGCCACGACTCCGGTGAGCGCGGCGGCGGGGATCCAGGGAGTCTCGGGCTCGAACGCCTCTCGAGACGCGGAGGGCGCCATTGGGAGCTGGAGCGTCCGTCCGTCGAGTCGCCCTCGCCCGGAGGGCGCGGCAGGGTCGAACGTCGAGGGATCGCCCCCGGCAGAGGCGTGATCGACGCGCGTGGCGTACGGCAGCATGAGCCGACGCGGGAAGAGTTCGGCGATGCGCGACACGGGACCGGTGAGCCGGTGCGCTCCCACCACCATGAGCACGCCGGCATCAGCGGCCCGGCGCACGAGGGCTTCGATCCGCTCCACGACGGTCTGCGCGTACTCGGGCGGCAGCCGCGGCGCGATCCCGTCGAGATCATCGACGAGCACTGCCGAGCCGCGGCGCGGCAGCTCCTCGTGCAGTGCGGCGACGGCATCCCAGAGCCGCTCGGGATGGGCCGGCAGGCGCACCGCGGCCCCGCGCAACTGGGCTTCGACGAGGTCGAGCGCATTCGACACCCCGGACGCCGGCCCTCCGAGCACCAGCAGCCCACGGTCGGACGCACCCAGGAACGCGACCGGCTGCCGCTGGTGCTCGGGCTCGTCGGCCAGCCCGAGAAGCACGGCGCCCGCGGGAGGTGCGTCCCGCTCCGCTGCCGAGCGACCCACGAGATCGTCGAGGGTCAGCAGCCTCGGCAGCTCCGGCAGCCAGGGCCGACGGGGCGCTCGGTGCCCGACGTTGCCCGCGGCCGCCGCGACGTCGGCGGGGCCGGACAGCGCGATCCGCAGCTGCTCCGGACTTCCATCGCCGGCGCGACGGACGAACGCCGCCCCGCGGCCCGAGAGCCCGCCGGGCAGACGCGCGGCATCCTCCGTGCCCAGCAGCGCGCGACTGTCGGCCGCGTCGGTCACGCGCAGGCTGATCCGCAGCGGGCAGTTCGCCAGCAGGTTGTCGCGGATCACCCCCGCCGCTCGCTGGGTGCCGAGGATGAGGTGGATCCCGAGGGCCCTGCCGCGGGCCGCGAGATCCGCGAACAGGCCGTGCAGCTCGGGATGATCGCCCAGGAGGGCCGCGAACTCGTCGACCACCACGACGAGCCGCGGCAGCCGTACCCGCGGGTCGCCGATGTCACGGGCGCCGGCCGCGGCGATCGCCGCCTCTCGCCGGCGGAGCTCGGCCCGCAGGCTCTCGATGGCGCGGCGGGCGCCCGAACCGTCGAGGTCGGTGATGACCCCGGTGACATGGGGAACCCCGGCGAGGCCGTCGAACGCCGTGCCGCCCTTGAAGTCCGCCAGCAGGAAGGTCACCTCATCTGAGGAGCGGGTGGCGCAGAGCGCGAGGATCCACGTGATCAGCAGTTCGCTCTTGCCGGCCCCGGTGACTCCCGCGACCACCGCGTGAGGTCCGTCGGCGACGAGGTCGACCAGCACCGGCTCGCCGCGGCTCGCCCCGATGACCGCAGGGAGCCCGCCAGCCGCGGTGGCCGGCACGGCGGCCAGCAGCGGCGACAGGGCGATCGGCTCCGGCGCCCCGCGCCGCAGTCCCAGGCTGTGGTCGGCGCGAGTGGAGAGATCGGCGGCGATCTCCTCCGCCTGCCCCCGGGCCACCGCCTCGACGCGCACCGGGATGACCTCGCCGGCGTGCTCGAGACGCGCGACGCCGGGCGAGGAGATCGTGAGCACCGCCTGGCACCTCGGTGGCAGTGGTTCGCCTGGTCGTCCGCGCGCGATGACGAGGTCGGCGTCCGCGGGGACCACTTCACCGGGACCGACGACGGCCAGCTGTGATGCGCCCCGGCCGTCGCGGTGCGGCAGCGCCTCCATCCAGTCGAGACCGCGCCCGAGCGGCGGCAGGACATGCAGCTCGTCCGGCGCGAAGGCGAGGCACGCCTGCAGAACCAGCGCGCGCTGGACGGCGGCGGCCAGTGTCTCACCGCCCACGACCACCACGCCGGCGGCGAGGGGAAGCGTCACCGGCGCCCCCACGACGCGGGCCGCGCGGCGACGCAGCTGCGCAGCATCCGGATCTCCGTCTCCTCCTGTCACGCGGACGACGCTCGCGCGCTCGCCCTCGCCGACCACGAGGCACGCATCGCGGCCGCCGCGCCAGATCTCGCCTTCACGGGTGACGAGGCGCGCGACATCGGGATGCCGTGCCCACAGCTGCGCCCGCTCGCTCTCGTGACGCGCCGTCACGGCCGCGGCGACCGCGTCGCGGGCGCGCATCGCGTCGGCTGCGGCGCGCCGCCCCTCGCGGCGGGCGGCGCGGCGTGCGTCGAGCATGGTCGCCGCCGCGATCAGCGGGCCGAGGAGCGCGAACCAGAGGGAGAAGAGGGAGCCGGTGACGAGCCAGAGCGCGACGGCACCGACCACGGGAACGATCGCGGCCACGAGCGGCAGCGGGGGGCGCGGCGGAGGACTCCACGCCGCAGGCAGGGTGAGCGGCTCATCGTCAAGGACGCCACCGGTCGCGAAAGTAGAAGGAACGCTCGAGCGCATGCGCCCAGTCCAGCGTGAGCAGGATCGACCCGGATCCCGGCCAGCCGGATCTGTGGATCGCGGCGGTCAGTCCTCGTCTGTGGAGGAGTCGTCGTCGGCCGGGCGCCCCACATCGAGCACGATGACGGTGATGTTGTCACGGCCGCCGTTCTCGAGCGCCGCCTCGAGCATGGCGGATGCCGCGTCGCCCGCGTCGGCGTTCTCCTCGAGGAAGTGGCGGATGCCGTAGTCGGTGAGCTCCTTCGTCAGCCCGTCGGAGCAGATGACGAAGCGGTCGCCGTCGAGAGCGTCCAGCCGCACGTAGTCGGGCGTGACACCTTCGCTCGGCCCCACAGCGCGGGTGATGACGTTGCCGTAGGGGTGGTTCTCGGCCTCTTCGGGGCTCAGTCGTCCTGCGGCGACGAGTTCCTGCACGACCGAGTGATCGGTGGTGATCTGCACGATCGCGCCATCGCGCACGAGGTATACCCGCGAGTCGCCGATGTTCAGCGTGACCCAGTGGGCGGCGTCCCCCGATGTGTCGAGGAACACGCCGGTCACCGTGGTGCCCGTGCCGTCGTCCGTGGCCTCGGGGTGCGACGCGATGTCCTTGACGGCGCGCGCGAGCGCCTTCTCGATGGTCTTGGGCGTCACCGTGCCGCTGTCGGCGACGGCGCGGAGTCGCTCGATCGCGCTCGCGCTGGCGATCTCACCGCCGACATGCCCACCCATGCCGTCGGCGACGACGAACAGCGGATACGCCGCGAACATCGCATCCTGGTTCACCTCGCGACGGCGTCCGGTGTCGGTCACGGCCGCCCAGGAGAGCTCGAGCACGCCACCGGGAACCGGGACGGCGAGAGACTGGGTGGAAACTTCGGGCACGCCCTGTCCTCCCCGTCGGAATACGCCGGAACCCTTCGCCCTGCGTCCTCACATACTAGTGGGTTACTCGACGGCGTCTTCGGACTCGGCGAGCGCTTCGACCACGATCCGGGCAGTCGTAGGCGGCGCCGACAGCGGCACGGTCGGCACCTCGAGCGCCTCTTCCTCCTCGGCCGCGCCCTCGAACTGCGCGTTGTAGAGGCGCCAGTACGCGCCCTTCTGCGCGAGCAGCGCGTTATGCGACCCCTGCTCGACGATCGCGCCGTTCTCCATCACGAGGATGAGATCGGCGTCCCGGATCGTCGACAGCCGGTGGGCGATCACGAACGCCGTCCGGTCCTCGCGCAGCCGCGACATCGCCCGCTGGATGAGCAGCTCGGTGCGGGTGTCCACCGACGACGTCGCCTCGTCCAGGATGAGGATGCGCGGATCGGCGAGGAACGCCCGGGCGATCGTCACGAGCTGACGCTCGCCCACGCTCAGGTTGGTGGCCTCGTCGTCGAGCATCGTGTCGTAGCCGTCGGGCAGCGCGTGCACGAAGCGGTCGACGTAGGCCGCCGTCGCCGCGGCGACGATCTCCTCCTCGGCCGCCTCCGGTCGCCCGTACGCGATGTTCTCGCGGATGGTGCCCGCGAACAGCCAGGTGTCCTGCAGCACCATCCCGGTGCGCGCGCGGAGGTCGTCGCGCGTCATGCGCCGGGTGTCGACGCCGTCCAGCACGATGCGGCCCGAGTCGACGTCGTAGAACCGCATGATGAGGTTCACAAGGGTCGTCTTGCCGGCGCCGGTGGGCCCGACGATCGCGACCGTGCTGCCGGGCCGCGCTGCCAGCGTCAGCGAGTCGATCAGCGGCTTGTCCGGCGTGTACCGGAATGAGACGTGCTCGAACTCCAGCCTGCTCGCCGATTCCGGCGCGGTCTCGGCCGGGTCGTCGTCGGGCGTCTGCTCCTCCTCGTCGAGCAGTTCGAACACCCGCTCGGCGCTGGCGACGCCGGACTGTAGCAGGTTCGCCATCGACCCGAGCTGACTGAGCGGCTGGGTGAACTGGCGGGAGTACTGGATGAACGCCTGCACGTCGCCGATGGACATGAGCCCGGCCGCCACCTGGAGTCCGCCGACGACGGCGATCGCCACGTACACGAGGTTGCCGATGAACATCATCGAGGGCATGATCACGCCCGACAGGAACTGCGCCCCGAAGCTCGACCGGTACAGCTCCTCGTTCTCGGCGCGGAAGTCCGCCTCGACCTCCTTCTGGTGGCCGAACACCTTCACGACCGAGTGGCCGGAGAACGTCTCCTCCACCCGGGCGTTGAGCACGCCGGTCGTCTTCCACTGCTGCACGAAGAGTTTCTGCGAGCGCTTGGCCACGAGCACGGTGATGAGGATCGTCAGCGGGATGGTGACGAGGGCGATGACCGCCAGCAGCGGCGAGATGATGAACATCATCGTGAGCACGCCGATCACGGTCAGCAGGGAGATGACGACCTGCGACAGGGTCTGCTGCATGGTCTGCCCGATGTTGTCGACGTCGTTCGTGACGCGGCTGAGCAGCTCGCCGCGCTGCACGCGGTCGAAGTACGACAACGGCAGGCGGTGCACCTTGTCTTCGACCTGCAGACGCAGCCGGTGCATCGCGCGCTGCACCACCCCATTCAGGATGCGCGCCTGCAGCCAGCCGAAGAGGCTCGAGAACACGTAGACGAGCAGCACCAGCGTCAGGATCCGCGAGAGCTGATCGAAGTCGATGCCCGCTCCCGGCACGAACTCCATCGCGGCGACCATGTTCGCCTGGTCCTGATTGCCCGACGCCACGAGCTGGTCGACGACCTGCTGCTTCGTCGCGCCCGCCGGGACCTGCAGCGAGATGAAGCCCGCGAACACCACGTTCGTGCCCTCGCCGAGCAGCTTCGGGCCGATCACCGAGAGCGTGACCGACAGGATGCTGAACACGAGCACCACGCCGAGCCGCGGCATGTCCGAGCGCAGGGTCGCGAGCAGGCGCTTCGCGCTCGGACCGAAGTTCTGCGCCTTCTCGCCGCCCGTCGCCTGGCCCATGGGGCCGCGGCCGATCGGCATGCGCTGCGGCGCCCGCCCCGGCCCGCTCATGCCGCCGCCTCCGCCGCGAGCTGCGATTCCACGATCTCGCGGTACGTCTCGTTGGCTTCGACGAGCTCGTCGTGTGTGCCGATCCCGACGATGCGCCCGTGATCGAGCACGAGGATCTGGTCGGCATGCTGGATCGTCGAGACGCGCTGGGCGACGACGAGCCGGGTCGCGTCGGGCAGGTGGGTATCGAGCGCGCGGCGCAGCGCCGCATCCGTCCTCAGATCCAGTGCCGAGAACGAGTCGTCGAAGATGTACGACTCGGGGCGTTTCACGAGCGCCCGCGCGATCGCGAGGCGCTGGCGCTGCCCGCCCGACACGTTCGTGCCGCCCTGGGCGATCGGCGCCTCGAGCCCCTCGGGCATCGCACGGACGAAGTCGGACGCCTGCGCGAGCTCGAGCGCAGTCCACAGCTGCTCGTCGGTCGCATCGTGGTCGCCGTAGCGCAGGTTCGACGCGATCGTGCCCGAGAACAGGAAGGCGCGCTGCGGGACGAGCCCGACGCGCGTCCAGAGCTCGTCAGGGTCATAGTCGCGCACGTCGATGCCGTCGACGCGGACGCTGCCCCCGGTCACGTCGAACAGGCGCGGCACGAGGCTGACGAGCGTCGTCTTGCCCGAGCCGGTCGAGCCGATCACCGCCGTCGTCGTGCCGGGCTCGACCGTGAAGGTCAGGTCGTGCAGCACGGCCTCCTCGGCGCCGGGGTACGCGAAGTCGACGTGGTCGAACTCGATGCGGCCGGTCGGGGCGGGAGCCGACGCCGCGGTCTCGGGCGCCGACACCGACGGATCGGTCTCGAGCACCTCGCCGATGCGGTTCGCGCAGACCGCGGCGCGGGGGATCATCACGAACATGAAGGTCGCCATCATGACGCCCATGAGGATCTGCATCAGGTAGGTGAGAAACGCGAACAGCGTGCCGATCTGGACGCCGTTGTTCTGCACCTGGAACGCGCCGAACCAGATGACTGCGACGCTCGAGACGTTCATGACCAGCATGACCGCCGGGAACATGAGGGCCATCAGGTTGCCGGCACGCAGACCCGTCGCCTTCACATCGTCGCTGGCGGCCGCGAAGCGGGCGCGCTCCTCACGCTCGCGCACGAACGCCCGCACGACCCGGATGCCGCTCAGCTGCTCGCGCATGATCTGGTTCACGCGGTCGATGCGCTTCTGCATCTGCGTGAACGCCGGCACCATGCGCCACACGATGAGCCCGACGATGATGAGCAGCACCGGGATCGCCACCGCCATCAGCCACGACAGGCCGACGTCCTGGCTGACGGCCATGATCACGCCGCCGATCGCGAGCATCGGCGCCGAGATCATGAGCGTCGCCGACACCTGCACCAGCATCTGCACCTGCTGCACGTCGTTGGTGTTGCGGGTGATGAGCGACGGGGCGCCGAACTGACCGACCTCCCGCTGCGAGAACGCGACCACGCGATGGAACAGGTCGCCGCGCAGGTCGCGGCCCATGCCCATCGCCAGGCGCGATCCGAAGTACACCGCGACGATCGCGCACACCACCTGCACGAGACTCACGATCAGCATCACGCCGCCGGTCGACCAGATGTACGGGATGTCGCCGGTGACGACGCCGTTGTCGATGATGTCGGCGTTCAGCGTCGGCAGCCACAGCGACGCGATCGACTGCGCCAGCTGGAAGACGACCACCGCGACGATGAGCGGCCACGCGGGACTCAGATACCGCACCAGGAGCTTGCCGAGCACGACGATCCTTTCCGGCGCGCGGAGTCACCCGCTCACGCGGACCGCGCACGGATAGCGACGCTACGCCTGCGCGCGTTTCGCCGACAGCCCGGCGCCTACGCCGTCGGCGAACTCGTCCGACGCGGTGCGCCGAGTCGTCAGGCGGCCGCCTCAGGCGGCGCGAACAGCGCGTCGATCGCCGCGAGGTCCGCGGCCGTCGGCGTCCACGCCGAAGCCGCCGCGGCGTTGGCGCGGACCTGCTCGGGAGTGGTCGCACCCGCGATGACGCTCGACAGCGCCGGACGCGACAGCAGCCACCCGAAGGTCGCCTCGAGCATCGTGATGCCCCGCTCGTCGCAGAACGCCTGATACCCCTCGAGCGCCTCCCAGGGCGCGTCGTCGTAGATGTGGCGACGCTGGCGGATGATCCGCGTGTCGGCCGGCGCGGCATCCCGCGTGAACTTCCCGGTCAGCAGCCCGTTGTGGAGCGGGAAGTACGGGAAGAAGCCGAGACCGTAGCGCTCGACTGCCGGCAGCACGTCCCTCTCGGCTCCGCGCGCCAGCAGGCTGTACTCGTTCTGCGCCGAGACGAAGGGCACGCCCTGGCGCATGAGCGCGGTGAAATGGCCCTCCGCGACCTGCCAGCCCGAGAAGTTCGTGTGCCCGATGTAGCGCACCTTGCCCTCGCGGACGAGGTCGCCGAGCGCATCGAGCGTCTCCTCCATCGGCGTGTCGTCGTCGGGGACGTGCAGCTGGTACAGGTCGATCCACTCGGTCTTCAGGCGGGTGAGGGATGCCTCGACCGCGCGCCGGATGTACGACCGCGAGCCCTTCGCACCCGACGGCGGGTAGCCCATGTCGCGGCCGGGATGCCCGAACTTGGTCGCCAGGACGACCTGGTCGCGCCGGCCCTCGAGCGCCTCCCCCATCAACGTCTCGGACTGCCCTGGATCGCCGCCGTACATGTCGGCGGTGTCGAGGAACGTCACGCCGGCGTCGATCGCAGCGTCGAGCACCTCCCGCGTGCCGTCGAGCGTCTCGGTGCGGGTGCCGGGGCGACCGAAGTTGTTGCAGCCGAGGCCGACGGCGGAGACGAGCAGGCCGGACGCGCCGACCCGGCGCAGGGGAACAGTCGAGGTCATGCGTCCACGTTATCCCCGGATGCCGATGCCTCCGCCCGGGGTGAGACGACAGCCCCTCGCCATCGGGCGAGGGGCTGTCGATGCGGTTACGGCTTGGGCGCGTCGGGCGCCGGCGGCTCGGTCGTGGGCGGCTCGGCCGGGGGCGGCGGCGTCACCGGCGGCTGCCCGGCCGGAGGCTCGGTCGTCGGCGGCG
>NZ_JBDGJU010000031.1:0-42996 GCF_057656735.1 Microbacterium sp. Soil_C_42 | reverse complement strand
GGCCGGCGCCGGGGCGGCGGGCTCGTCGATCGAGTCGGTGGTGGTCTGGAGGGTGCGGGCGGCGCGGGCGTGACCGGCCCGCAGGCGGTCGGACACCGAGTCGCCCGAGAGCCGGCCCGCGAGGTACCCGCCGGCGAAGGCGTCGCCGGCGCCGACCGGCTCGACGACCTCGACGACGAGCGCCGGCTCGAACACCTCGTCGTCACCGACGAAGGCCGTCGCGCCGATGTCGCCGTCCTTGACGATGAGCTCGGCGACGTGCGGCAGGAGGGCCCGCACGTCGGCAGCGGTCGGAGTGGACCAGAGCGTCTCGGCCTCGTCGCGGCCCACGAGCACGATGTCGGCGCTGCGGGCGAGCTCGAGCAGCACCGGCGCGGCGGTCGCGGCATCCCACAGCGGCGCGCGGTGGTTCACATCGAACGACACCGGCACGCCGTGCTCCCGGGCGCGGGCGATGACTCGCCCGAGAAACGCGGCGGCGGATGCGGAGATCGCTGCCGTGATGCCCGAGACGTGCAGCAGGTCGACGCCGTCGAACGACACGTCGGCCGCGTCGGCCTCCGACAGCTGCGCGGCAGCGGAGCCCCGGCGGTAGTAGAGCACCCCGTTGCCCGGGTCCTTCACGTACAGCCCGGTCGGGTGCCCTTCGTCGAACACCACGCGCGAGACATCCACGCCCCGCCCCGACAGCTGACGCGCGATGCGGTGCCCGAGAGCGTCCTCGCCGAGCCGGCTGAACCAGACGCCGCGGTGTCCGAGCGCGGCCACGTGCGCGGCCACGTTCGACTCCGCTCCCCCGGCATCGAGCAGGAACGTGTCGGCGTCGGCGACGGGAGTCGCGACGACGGGCGTCACCATCGCCATGGTCTCGCCGATCGCGAGCAGAGTCCGGGGCACCCCGCCAGCGTAGTCAGGCTGCAGCATCCGTCGCCCTCCCCGGCGGGATCATGCGGAACTCTGCGATCTCGCCGCACTCGGCCGCCGTCGTCGTGCCGACGGCGTCGGGCCGCGTCATCGCAGGTCGGTGACGGGGGCGGCGTCCATGTCGTCGAACGCCTGGTTCTCGCCGGCCATCGCCCAGATGAACGTGTAGGAGGACGTGCCGACGCCGGAGTGCAGCGACCACGAGGGCGAGATGACGGCCTGGCGGTCGGCGACCACGAGGTGACGCGTCTCTTCGCGCTCGCCCATGAGGTGGATGACGCGGGCGTCCTCGGGCAGGTCGAAGTACAGGTAGCACTCGGTGCGGCGGTCGTGGGTGTGCGCCGGCATGGTGTTCCACATCGAGCCCGGGTGCAGCTCGGTGACGCCCATCACGATCTGGCAGCTCTTCACGCCGTTCTCGTGGATGTACTGGTTGAGCGTGCGGCGGTTCGAGGTCAGCTGGTCGCCGAGCTCGCGCACGGTGCCCTCGCCGGGCGACACCAGGGCCGCCGGGTACGCGGTGTGGGCGGGCGCCGAGAAGAGGTAGAACTGCGCCCCCGTCTCGCCGCCGGCATCCGCGAACGACACGGAGCGGATTCCGCGGCCGAGGTACAGGCACGCGCCCTTGACGAGCGTGTAGACCTCGCCGTCGGCGGTGACCGTGCCGGTGCCGCCGACATTGATGATGCCGACCTCGCGGTGCTCGAGGAAGTAGTCGCTGCGGATCTCGGGGTATCCGCCGAGCTCGAGCACCGCACCCGCGGGCACGGCGCCGCCGAGCACGATGCGGTCGTGGTGCGTGTACGTCAGGCGGATCTCACCCGGCACGAAGACGTCGGGGATGAGGTACGTGTCGCGCAGGTCCTGCGTCGTCATGCCCGGGATCTGGGCGGGGTTGGTCGCGTAGCGCTGCGGGATGTGCGTCTCGGTCACGAGTTCTCTCCTGGTTCTGCGTGGGGGTGCGTAAGGGTCAGCGGACGAGCCAGCCGCCGTCGACGGGGATGACGGCGCCGGTCACGTAGGCGGCGGCGTCCGAGGCGAGGAAGACGAACACGCCCTGCAGATCGGATGCCTCGCCCCAGCGTCCTGCGGGGATGCGCGACAGGATCGACGCGGCGCGGTCCTCGTCGGCACGCAGCGGTGCGGTGTTGTCGGTCGCCATGTAACCGGGGGCGACGGCGTTGACGGTGACGCCCGCGGCCGCCCACTCGTTCGCGAGGGCCTTCGTCAGCCCGGCCACGGCGTGCTTGGAAGCGGTGTATGCCGGAACGAGAATGCCTCCCTGGAACGACAGCATCGACGCGACGTTGATGATGCGTCCACCGCCGTTCGCGAGCATGTGGCGGCCCGCGGCCTGCGACAGGTGGAACACCGCGTCGAGGTTGATGGCGAGAACGTCGTCCCAGTCCCCGAGCGGATACTCGGCGGCGGGCGCGCGCCGGATGGTGCCGGCGTTGTTCACGAGGATGTCGAGGCCGCCGAGGTCGGCGATCACCTCGTCGACCGCCGACGACAGCTCGTCGGGCGTGGCCGACACGAGGTCGCGCTGCACGCGGTGGACGCGGCGGCCGGTCGCCTCGATGAGCTCGGCCGTCGCCGACGCATCGCCGCGGTCGAGGAGAGCCACATCGGCGCCGGCCTCGGCGAGAGCGACAGCGGCGCCCTGGCCGAGCCCACGGCTCGACCCGGTGACGAGTGCGACCTTGCCGTCGAGGCGGAACGAATCGAGGATCATGCGGCGGGCTCCTGGCTTGCGATGAATCGGGTGGTGAGCTCGCCGAGCCCCGAGATGCGCACGGTGACCGCGTCGCCGTCGGCGAGCGGGCGATGCGCGTCCTGGGCGGCGGGCAGCTTCTGCGGCGTGCCGGTCGATACGATGTCGCCCGGCTCGAGGGTCAGCACCTGGCTGAGATGGTGGATGACGTACGCGACCGAGAAGATCGTGGTCGACGTCGACTGCGACACGGTGACGACCCCGTCGCGCTCGACCTCCACGAGGAGGTCCTGCGGGTCCGGCGCCTCGTCGGGCGTGACGACCCACGGCCCGAGCGGCGCGAAGCCGTCGGAGCACTTGCCCAGCGCCCATTGGCTCTGCCGGCGCTGCCACGCGCGGTCCGACACGTCGTTGAGGATCGTGTAGCCGCCGACGTGGTCGAGGGCGTCCTCGAGCGACACGCGCTGCGCGCGCCGGCCGATCACCACGGCCACCTCGCCCTCGTAGTCGACGTCCGTCGCACCCGGCGGGATCACGACGGCGTCGTTCGGGCCGGCGAGCGTGTTCGGCGTCTTCACGAACACGTCCGGATACTCCGGGTCGTTCGCGGTCGGGTCGACGCCGTCCGGCACGTGTCCACGGTAGTTGTACCCGAGGCAGAGGATCTTGCCCGGCACGACGGGGGCGAGGAGGTCCGCCGCATCGACCACCGGCAGGGATTCCGCGTCCGCCGACGCCACCACGGCCCGCGCCGCGTCCAGTGCGGCGTCCGATGACAGCAGCTCCGTCACCGTGCCGGCGATCGCTCCGAGGTCGAGCACGCGATCGTCCGCGACGACCGCGGCCGGCCGGGCGCCGTCCGGACCCGCATAGGTGACGAGCCTCACCAGTACTTCCTCCACTCCGGACGCGCGACGCGCATCAGAGCCTCGAGGTAGAAGTAGTCGCCCCAGAGCGTCCCCTCGTCGACGCCGTTGGCCTTCGGCAGGTCGTAGACCGAGTGCAGGATCAGCGCGTCGGAGTCCTCGGCGTTCACCGGCGTGTAGTGCGCGATGAGCGACGCCAGGATCGAGTGCGCCCGGGCGGTCCACTCGGCGGCTCGCTCAGCATCCGTCTCGACCTTCGCGAGCTCGAGCAGGCCGCACACCGCGATCGCCGCGGCGGAGCTGTCGCGCGGCGCGTCGCTGCCGTCGGTGTAGACGAGGTCCCAGAACGGCACCTCGTCGGCCGGCAGGTGGCGCAGGAAATACTCCGTGCAGCGACGGGATGCCTCGAGCAGGCGCTCGTCGCCGGTCACCGCGTAGTTCATCGCGAAGCCGTAGATGCCCCACGCCTGCCCGCGCGCCCAGCACGACTCGTCGGCCGCGCCCTGCTCGGTGCCGCCGCGGAGGGCGTCGCCGGTCTCGGCGTCCCAGTAGAACGTGTGGAAGGTGGAGTCGTCCTCGCGGAGGATGTGCTCGCGCAGCTGCGCCGTGTGGCGCACGACCGCGTCCGCGAAGCGCTCCTCGCCGGTCTGCTCGTGGGCCCATGTCAGCAGCGGCATATTCATCAGGCTGTCGATGATGGTGCGTCCGCGCTGGGCGGGGTCGGAGAGGTCGCCCCATGCCTGGATGATGCCCGCCGGCTCGAGGAACCGGCGCATCAGGTGGTCGGCGGCGAGCAGCGACGCGTCACGTGCCTTCGGGTCGCCGACCAGGCGCCAGGCGGCGACCGTCGAGAGCGTGTAGAGGAAGCCGAGGTCGTGGGTGTCGAGGTCCTCCTCGGCGCGCACGCGACGCTCGAAGTCGGCCGCGTCGATCCGCGCGGCGTCGCGATAGTCCTCATCGCCCGTGAGCTCCCAGGCGAGCCACAGCAGGCCGGTGCGGAAGCTCGTGGTCCAGCCTCGGTTGCCGCCGAGCGGGATGCCGCCCTCGGCAGGACGCAGCTCGTAGCGGTCGTCCACCGTCGTGTCGTCGGGGTACGAGCCCCCGAACTTCGCGATGTTGCGCCGGATCGTCGACAGCGCCGCGGCGATGGCCGCGTCGGTCGTGGTCTCGGTGGTGCCCGCGGCGGGCGAGGTGGACGTCATGGAGAGATTCCTTCTGAGGTATATGCAGAGAACGGATGCCGCGGGCTCAGGCCTGCGCGACGGCCTTCTCGTCGAGATCGAGCACGGGGCGGAGCGTGAAGCGCGAGTTGGTCCACGCGAAGAAGAGGGCGGCGGAGGCCGTGAGGCCGAGCCCGAGGGCGGGCGCGGTGGCGAACACGGCGACCTGGGCCGCCAGGGCCGCCAGCGACGCCGCCGTGAGGTACCAGCGGCGCAGGCTCAGGTAGAGGCTGGCGCGCAGCACGTCGCGCAGGCGTGCGGTCGGCACCTCCGAGATCGCGACCAGGGCGACGAGCCCGACCGCGATCGCGAGCAGCGCCAGCACCCCGAGGAGCGGGACGGTGAACACGGCCGCGGCCGTGGCCGACAGCATCCGCACGTCCACGAGCAGCACCACGACGACGGCGGCGACCGCGGCGCCGATCAGGAGGGCACGACGCCACGTGGCGCGCAGTCCCGCGACGAACGCGCGGATCGGGCCCAGCCCGCCCTCCCCGTGCTCGCGGAAGGCGCGGAACGCGCCAGCGAGACCGGGGGCGGCGAGCGGCGCGGCGATCGCGAGCAGCGGCCACGAGTACAGCGGGTCGGTCGTGACCAGCAGCACCACGAGCGGCAGCGACGAGACCACCAGCAGCAGGTTCACGATGAGCCCGAGATAGATCATCCCGATGAGGGACGCCCACGTCTCGTGCGACACCAGCCCGTTCAGCTTCTTCATGGCACTAGCCCTTCAGTCCGCTCGTCGCGATGCCCTCGACGAAGTACTTCTGGCCGAGCAGGAAGATGATCGCGATCGGGATGACCGAGATCGTCAGGCCGGCGAACAGCAGTGCGTAGTTCGTGTCGAACAGGTTCGAGACGAAGCTCTTGAGGCCGAGCTGGATCGTCCAGAGGTCGGGGTTTCGCAGGTAGATGAGCGGCCCGAGGTAGTCGTTCCAGGTGTTGACGAACGTGAGCAGCGTCAGCGAGGCGAGCGCCGGGATCGACAGCGGCAGCATGATCTTGCGCCAGATCGCGTACTCGCTGAGGCCGTCCAGGCGTGCCGCCTCGGAGAGCTCCTCGGGGATCGTCTCGTAGAACTGCTTCATCAGGAACACGCCGAACGCACCGAACGCCTGCAGCAGGATGATCGACCACAGCGTGTTCGACACCTTGAAGTTCGAGAGCAGGATGAACTGCGGGATCATGTACGACTGCCACGGGACGGCGATCGTGCCGACGTACAGCAGGAACAGCACGTCGCGGCCGCGGAAGCGCATGCGGGCGAAGCCGTACGCCGCGAAGGAGCCGGTCAGCACCTGCAGGAACGTGACGACAACGGCCAGGAACAGCGTGTTGCGGATCCAGACCAGCATGTTCGACTCGGTCCAGATGTCGATGTAGTTCTGCCACACCCACGTCTCGGGAAGCCACTTCACCGGCACCGAGAAGACCTCGTTGGCGGACTTGAACGAGCTCAGCACCATCCAGACGAAGGGTGTCAGCAGCCCGATCGCGAAGATGATGAGCCCGACGTACATCGCGATGCGCGCCACGCGGCGACCGGGTGTCATCTTCTCGGTCGGGATGAGCTCGGGCTGAGGCGATTCCTCGGCGAGCTTGCGCAGGCCCCGGCGCGACGCCTTCGGGGGCGTGAAGTCGGCGACCAGCAGGTCGGCGTCTTTCTGGATCTCGGTCGCAGCCATCAGTTGCTCCGCTTCTTGTTCCAGAGGAACTGCAGGATCGTCACGATGATGCACATGAAGAACAGCGCCACCGCGGCGGCGGACGCGTAGCCGAACTGGCTCTCTTCGAAGCCCTTGCGGTAGATGAACTGCGAGAGCACGAGAGTCGACTGGCCGGGGCCGCCGTCGGTCATCACGAGGATCAGGTCGAAGATCTTGAAAGAGTTGATCGTCAGCATGACGGTGACGAAGAACATCGTGGGGCGCAGGCACGGCAGCGTCACGTTGACGAACCGCTGCCACACGTTCGCGCCGTCGACCCGAGCCGCCTCGTGCAGCTCGCGCGGGACGGTCTGCAAGCCCGCGAGGAACAGGATCATGTAGTAGCCCATGTCGCGCCACGTGCCGACGATGACGACAGCGGGCATCGCCCACTCGGGCGAGGTGAGCCATCCGGGCGGGTTCTGGATGCCGATGAACCGGAGGAACTCGTTGATCGGGCCGTACTCGGGGCTGAAGAGCAGGTTCCACACGACCGCGATCGCGACGATCGAGGTGATGTAGGGGAAGAACGCGGCCGTACGGAAGAACGCGACGCCGCGGAGCTTGTTGTTGAGCAGCAGCGCGAGACCCAGCGAGACGAGGATCGTCAGCGGGATGTGCAGCACCGAGTAGTAGAGGGTGTTGAGAACCGAGATGCGGAAGCTGCCGTCGCCGATGAGGCGCTGGAAGTTCGCGAGGCCGACCCAGTCGGCCTTGCCGAACACGTTCCAGTTCGTGAACGACATGTAGAACAGCACGATGATCGGGATGAGGGTGAGCAGCCCGAAGCCGATGAAGTTCGGAAGGATGAAGCTCCACCCGATGAGGGTGTTGCGCAGCCGCAGCTTCGAGCGGCCGCGGCGCACGGGCGGCGGCGCGGTGCCGGCCTCTGTGGCGGTGATGGTCGCCATGGCGGACCTCCAGTGGGTGGGCGAGAAGCGGGGGGTGTCCTTCGGCAGGCTCAGGGAGGGTCCCCGAGCCTGCCGAAGGACGGGTGAGCTCAGACGAGGCCGAGCTCAGGGTGAGACGGGTCAGTCGGTGCCGACCTCGTTGGCCACGCGGTCCTGGGCCTCCGTGATGGCGTCGGCGACGCTCTTGGAGCCCGACATGATCGCGGTGTGCATGTCGCCGAGGATGCCCTGGATCGCGGCCGTCTTGTTCGACGTCGGGTTCTCCGGGAAGACCTCGTGGGTCGAGTACGCGAACTTCGACAGGTCGTCGGTGGGGGCACCGTCGACCGCGAAGTACGTCTCGACGACCGGGTCGGTCAGCAGCGCCGGCGTGATGCCGATGCCGGCGAGCACCTGGGCGCCCTCTTCACCTGCGGCGAACGCGAGGAACTTCTTCGCGGCCGCGACCTTCGACTCGTCGATCGCGGCGTTGATGCCGAAACCGGTCGGGTCGCCGAAGGTGACCGGGGTGTTGTCGAGACCGGCCGTCTTCGAGTCGACCTGCGGGATGGGAGCGATGCCCCACTCGAAGTCATCGGCGTCGCCCGAGGCCTGCTGAGCGATGAGCGTCGCGACGAACCACGTGCCCATCTGCAGCATCGCGGCGTTCTGCTTGCCGAACTCGCCCTGATAGGTGAGCTGGTTGGCCTTCGCGGTGTTGAAGTCGACCTGGTCGCCGGCGTCCTGCAGCGCGAGCACGTTGTCGTAGAAGGGCTCCATGTAGTCGTACTCGCCCGCGAGGATGTCGCCGTCGGACTGCGCGTTGGCGAAGCCCTGGACCGTCGACTGCCAGTTGTGGAGGTACGCGCCCTTGGCGGAGCCGCCCGCCGCGGCGATTCCGTCGGTCAGAGCGGCGGCCGCGTCGGCGTAGTCGTCCCACGTCCACGTGCCGTCGGGGTACTCGACACCGGCCTGGTCGAAGAGGGCCTTGTTGTAGTACAGGACCCACGAGTCGTTGCGGTAGGGGACCGCGTATGCGGTGCCGTCGACCTCGTACGACTTCGCGCCGCTGATGCCGTCGGGCAGTTCGACGTCCGACACGTCGAGGAGCTGGCCGCCCTCGGCGAAGGTCGGGACGAACTTGACCTCTTTCTGCGTGATGATGTCGGGGCCGGAACCGGCGGCGAGGTCGGCGGTGACGAGCGTGTTGTACTCGGTGGCGTCGTAGCCCTTCACCTCGACCGTGATGTCGGGGTTCTCCTCGTGGAACGCGTCGGCGAGCGCCTGGAACTCCGGCGTCGTGTCGATGCTCCAGCCCGAGAGGCTGAGCGTGACCGGCCCCGAGGACTCCTCGGGCGAGGCTGCGTCGTCGCCGCCGCTGCAGCCGGCGAGAGCGAGCGTTGCGACCACGGCGATGCCGGCCGCGGCAGCGTATGAGCGCTTCATTCTGGGGGTACTCCTTTGTGATTGCGGACCCGTCCTCGGGCCCATCGGATTACCGGTTCGCGCCGGGCGCGGTTCCGGGGTGTGCGAGGCGACTCGTGGTCGCCGTTCCGTCCGGCCAGGTGACCGTGACGGTGGTCTGGTCGCCGTCCTCGTCGAGGACGACGTGTGCGGCATCGCCAGGCGATGCGAGGTCTTCGGTGGTGAGCTCCACGAGCGTCGCGCTCCACGTGCCCGGCTCGACCGGGAACGACACGAGCGGCACTCCGGCGACGGGCCCCAGTGGACTGGCGTCCCCGCGCGTCTCGATGCTCGCCTCGCCGTCGCCCAGAAGGGGACGGATGCTGCTGCTCAGGCCCTTCGCGACGACCGAGGCGGCAGCATCCGTGCCCCCTCCTGCACCCTCATTTGAGGACGAGAGCTGAGATGCGGAGGCCGCCTCGGCGTGTGCTCCCTCATCTCGGCGCAGCTCCTCAGTTGAGGAGCGCGGGGTGTGGTCGGAGGAGCGCGGGGTGCGGTCGGAGGAGCGCGGGGTGTGGTCGGAGGAGCGCGGGGTGTGGTCGTCTGCCAGAGCCCAGCCCCCCACGCGGAGGCGGAGCGACGCGGCGTCGACGCCGGATTCGAGCGCGGCGACGCGGACGAGGCGCGCCTCCCACGGGCCGCGCACGAGCGAGTGCACCTCGACGAGGCCGGCGAGCTCGATCTCGCCGTCGATGCCGGAGCCGTGGCGCTGCGCCGACGGGCGGAGGTCGATCCAGTGGGCGCGCGAGACGGAGGCGGCGATGCCGACGCGGCCGCCCTCGTCGTCCTGCACACGCACGTCGATGAGGTCCATCGCCGCGCGATGGGTCGCGCGGCCGGCGGCGTCCACCAGGGCGACGGACTGCTCGAGGGGCTCCTCGAACGCGCGCTGGTTGGCGAGCGGGCCCGCCGCCGTCGCGTACCCGATGCGGGCGTACAGCGGCGAGTCGCCGACGAGGCTGCCGCCTGCGGCGTGGTCGGTGCCGTGGTTGACGATGCGCACGATGCCGTCGGCCTGCGTGCCCGAGATCACCCAGCCCGCGGGGCGCACGGTGCGCAGCTCGTCGCCCGACTCGATCGGCAGCGGCTCGGTCGCGGCGGCCCACACCGGGTGGTCCGCGGGCAGCGCGATGCCGAGGAGGCCCTTCACGGCCCAGTACGGCGAACCCGGGCCCGAGTAGGACTGGGCGAGCTCGCGCCACTCGTGGTGCCACCCCATGGTGAGCACGCCGTCCGCCGTCGGAACGCCGGCGTCGTCGAAGTGTGCGACCACGGCGTTCGCCGCGCGGCGCAGCTGCCCGAGCGGCACGGACGGGACCTCGGCGATCGCGCCGACCCAGAACGGGGCGGCGGCGGCGAAGCGGTAGATGAGGCTGCGGCCCTGCACGAGCGGCGAGCCGTCGGCGCCGACGAGGGTGACGGCGTCCTGCAGGAAGCGGTCGAGGCGCGCGATGTCGCCGGGCGTGCGGCCGGCGGCGAGCTCTTCAGCGCCCCGCATGCGCGACCACAGCACGGGGTAGGTGTGCAGGGCCCAGCCGACGTAGTGGTCGTACGAGCGCTCGAAGCCGTCCGAGATCCAGCCGTCCTCGCGCACGAGCACATCGTGCAGCGCGAGATCGTCGGCGATGTCGCCCTGCGACCACGGCCCGCCGACCGAACGCAGGAACGTCTGCACGACGACGCGGAACCACAGCCAGTTCGTCTTGGGATACGTCGCATCGCCCACGACGGGCGCGAGGTAGTCGATGACGCGCCCCTGGGTGACAGCGTCGAGGCGGTCCCAGATCCACGGGCGCGTCATGTCGAGCACGAGCGCGAGCGATGCCGCCTCGACCTTGGCCTGCGCGTGCTCGTCGAGACGGACCCAGCGGTCTTCGGCCTCGGGGTCGACGCCCGACACGATGCCGCGGCGGTAGAAGTCGGCGAGCTCCTCGGTGCCCTGCCCGCGCGCCCCGGCGATGCGGAAGCCGGCGAGGAGGAACGTGCGGGCGAATCCCTCGAGCCCGTCGACGGCGCGTCCGTAGCCGCCCTCGGCGCCCGGGAAGTGGATCCGGCCGGCACCGGGCGACGCGTAGGTGCGAGCGGTGTCGAGCAGGCGGTCGGCGTAGGCGAGCCATTCGTCGCGTGTCCAATCGAAGCCCGTCGCGATGTGCGCCGACGTGGTGGGCTGCTGGACCGTCACTGGGATCTCCCTTGATGCCTTCTTCTCGCCGCCGGAATCAGATCAGCGGAAAGCGAACGTTTGGGACTGTAGCAACCCAATTCGTTCATTGCAAGGTTGTTTGAGATTCGTTATGATCGTTTATGATCGCTTTGGGTTCATGGCGAGCCTCACTGCGCGGTGGATCCCCCACCCATGGTGAATCAACGAGGAGGAACCTTGACGACCGCGACGGATGCCTCTCCCGCGACGTTCCAGGGTGAGCTGGCCGCCGCCTACCACCGGCAGGCCGGCATCGACGCCGCCGGTTTCGGCGCGGCACTCGCCTCCCTCCTCGCTGAGCCCGAGCGCGCACTCCCGGTGGCACCCGCCGAGGACCGCACCGTCTGGGGACCCGACGGCAGCGCCGATCCCGTCGCCGTCGCCGACGTCCTCCCCCGGGCCCACGCGGATCTCGGCCGTCCGTGGGGCGTCCCCCTCGCCACCGCCGCGGCGCGCATCCACGACGACGGCGACCGCGTCGGGTGGGAGAGCGTCGTGTTCGAGCGCCAGTTCCGCCTGGCCCGCGCCGCGATCGCCGCCGCGCATTACGGCGACGACCCCGAGCTCGGCCCCGCATGGCTCGCCGAGGTGCTCGACGGCGTCTGGCTGATCTGCGAGCAGAGCACATGGTGCTGGCCGGCCCACGACGACGCCTTCCGCGAGCGCGGATCCGTCCTCCCGACGGTGACCGCCCCGTACCTCGACCTCGGCGCGGGCGAGGCGGTCGCCCTGCTCACGTGGGTCGACCAGCTCCTCGGCGCACGGCTCGAAGCCCGGTACCCCGGCATCCGCTCCCGCATCCGCCACGAGGCGCGGGTGCGCGTATTCCAGCCGTTCGTCGAGCGCCGCGACTGGCACTGGATCGGCCTCGACGGCGACGTGCACAACTGGAACCCGTGGATCCACGGCAACGTGATCACCGCGGCGCTGCGGCTGCTCGACGACCCGGCCGAAGCCGACGAGCGGGCGCGCATCGTCGCCCTGGCCATCGAGGGCATCGACCGATACGTCTCGGTGCTGCCGGCCGACGGCGCCATCGACGAGGGGTACGCGTACTGGTGGAACGGCGCGTGCCGCGCCCTCGAAGCCCTCGACATCGTGCGCCACGCGACCGGGGGAGTGCTCGACGCATCCGGCATCCCGGCGCTGCGCGAGACCGTCGCCTTCCCGCACCGCATGCATCTCGGTGGCGACTGGTACCTGAACCTCGCCGACGGGCAGGCGCGTATCACGGACCGGCAGCCGTGGCACGCCCTGCATCGTGCGGCGCGGAGCACGGGAGACACGGATGCTGCCGCCCACGCTGCGTCGCACCGTCACGCCGGCACGCCCGCGGCCACAGAGCACGAGGGCCTGGATCGCCTGCTGCGCGGCATCACAGATCCCGCCTGGGTGGGCGCGGCACTCCAGACGTCGCCGTTCCCGCGCGACGTCTGGCTGCCCTCCACCGAGGTGCTGCTGGCCCGTGAGCATGGCGGGACCGCGCGCGGCCTGACGGTCGCCGTCAAGGGCGGGCACAACGGCGAGCACCACAACCACAACGACGTCGGCTCGTTCGTCGTCGCGTCGGACGGCGTGCCGGTCATCGTCGACGCGGGCCGGCCGACGTACACCCTGCAGACCTTCGGCCCCGGCCGCTACGACATCTGGACGATGCAGAGCGGGTGGCACAACGTGCCCGTGATCGGCGGCGTCGAGCAGAGCCCCGGCGCCGAGTTCGCGGCATCCGGCGTGGAGGTGGCGGTCGATGATGCGTCGCTGTCGCTCGAGCTCTCGGGTGCGTACGCCGGCGCGGCGCCGTGGCGGCGCACGGTGCGCCTCGAGCGCGCGACGCGGCGCGTCGTGATCGAGGACGCCTGGACACCCGCTCTCCCCCCGCTCGTCGAGCGAGCGAGGAACGTGGTCGTTGAGCGAGCTTGCGAGTCGAAACGCACAGGCGAAACGCCCCGGACGGACGAGAAGACCCAGGTGCGGATGCTGCTGGCCGGCGACGTGCGCAGGGACGCAGCATCCGTCACGGTCACGCCGCTCGACGGCGCCACGCCGGTGCGCATCTCGTGGCCGGAGGGCGTGGAGGCGTCTCTCATGGTGCGAGAGCTCGACGACCCGGTGCTGTCCGGCGTGTGGGGCGCGCGACTCACCCGGCTCGATCTGGACGTGACGACGGCCGACGCGGTCGCCGTCACGGTAGAACTGGACCTGACGAACGCGGAGGACGCCCGATGACCGACCAGACTCCGGCGCTGCTGGCCGCGGAACGGCGGGCGCACGTGATGGCCACGCTCGAGCGCGACGGCGCCGTACGGGTCGCGCAGCTCATGGACGAGCTCGGCGTCGCCCCGGTGACGCTGCGCCGCGACCTCGCCCAGATGGAGCGCGAAGGCCTGCTCGTGCGCGTCCACGGCGGCGCCGTGCCCGCCGCCGGCGGATTCGACGACGTCGAGCCGGGGCATCCGCTCACCGCCACCCGCACCGGATCGATCGCGATGCTCGTGCCGTCGCTGAGCTTCTACTGGCCGAGCGTCGTGCGCGGCGCCGAGACCGAGGCGACGCGCCACGGCCTGCGCGTCGTGCTGCGCGGCGCGTCGTACGAGCTCCAGGACGAGCGCCCGGTGCTGGAGCGGCTCGTCCACACCGAGGGGGTGCGCGGGCTCGTCGTCGCACCGAACACCGACACGCCCCACGCGCAGGACGTCGTGCAGTGGCTCGCCGACTGCGGTGTCCCCAACGTGCTGGTCGAGCGCGACGCGGTGGTGCTGCCGGACGGCAGCCCCGTCGAGAACGTCACGACCGACCACGCGCTCGGCGCCGTGCTCGCGGCCCGGCACCTCGCCTCGCTCGGTCACCGCCGCGTCGGGCTGATCATCGCGCGGGACTCGCCGACCTCACGCAAGATCGCCGCCGGCTGGCAGGCCGCCTGCCTCGAGCTCGGCCTCACCCCGTCGGACCACTTCGAGACGAGCCTGCCGCCGCGCACGAGTCCCGACTTCTCGGCGGTCGTCGATGCCACGCTCGACGCGGCGCTGTCGAACTCGGTCACGGCGATCCTCGTGCACTCCGACCCCGAGGCGATGGCCTTCGTCGACCTGGCCCTGAACCGGGGGATATCGGTGCCCGGCGACTTCTCGGTCGTCGCCTACGACGACGAGGTGGCCGAGCTCTTCACGCCCGCGCTCACCGCGGTGAGCCCGCCCCGCCACTCGGTCGGCCGCGCGGCCGTCGACCTGCTGGCGCGGCGCATCGAGGACCCCACGCGCCCCGTGCACCGCGTCGTGCTGAATCCCACGCTGAACGTCCGCGGCTCGACCGCCCCGCCCCGCGGCGCGTAGGCGCGCAAACGCCCGGGGCTCGCTAGAGTGCCGCCATGGGGGAGGACGTCCCGGCACAGGAGTTCACCCGCGCCGACCGCACACGCCATCGCGAGAAGGTCCGGCGCAACCTCGACGTGTTCGCGCGCATGCTGCGCGAGGCGCACTTCGACACCGACGACCCGCTGACCGGCCTGGAGGTCGAGCTGAACCTCGTCGACGAGGCGGGAGACCCGGCGCTGCGCAACGCCGAGGCGCTGGAGGCGATAGCGGATGCTGCGTTCCAGACCGAGCTCGGACAGTTCAACATCGAGATCAACGTGCCGCCGGCGCGCCTGCGCGAGGGCGGCCTGACCACGTTCGAGGAGGGGTTGCGACGCAGTCTCAACCACGCCGAGGAGCGGTCGGCGACGGTCGGCGCGCACCTCGTGATGATCGGCATCCTGCCCACCCTCGCGGAGGGACACCTGCGGCCCGACAGCATCAGCGCGAATCCGCGGTACCGGCTGCTCAGCGAGCAGATCCTCGCCGCGCGCGGCGAGGACATCCTGATCAAGATCGACGGGCCCGAGCGACTCCTCACGACGGCGGACTCGATCCTTCCCGAGGCGGCGTGCACCAGCACGCAGCTGCACGTCCAGACCTCACCCGACTCGTTCGCGGCGTACTGGAACGCCTCGCAGGCGATCGCGGGCGTGCAGCTCGCGATGTCGGCG
The DNA here is from genome assembly GCF_057656735.1 of Microbacterium sp. Soil_C_42. Lineage (NCBI taxonomy): Bacteria > Bacillati > Actinomycetota > Actinomycetes > Micrococcales > Microbacteriaceae > Microbacterium > Microbacterium sp. Soil_C_42. The sequence goes on along the minus strand of NZ_JBDGJU010000031.1, from coordinate 27,985 downwards.
AACTCGCCGTATCTGCTGGGCAAGCAGCTGTGGCGCGAGACGCGGATCCCCCTGTTCGAGCAGGCGACCGACACCCGCAGCGAAGAGCTGAAGGTGCAGGGCGTGCGCCCGCGGGTCTGGTTCGGCGAGCGCTGGATCACCTCCGTCTTCGACCTCTTCGAGGAGAACGTCCGGTACTTCCCGGCGCTCCTGCCGATCGTCCACGACGACGACCCGATGGCCGTGCTCGACGACGGCGGCATCCCGGCCCTCGCGGAGCTGCGCCTGCACAACGGCACGGTCTACCGGTGGAACCGCCCGATCTACGACGTCGCGGACGGCGTGCCGCACCTGCGGGTCGAGAACCGCCTGCTCGCCGCCGGCCCCACCGTGGCCGACATCATGGCCAACGCCGCGTTCTACTTCGGCCTCGTGCGCGCGATCGCCGAGAACGACCGGCCGCTGTGGTCGCAGCTGTCGTTCACCGCCGCCGAGGAGAACTTCCACAGCGCCGCCCGCGACGGCATCGACGCCCAGCAATACTGGCCCGGCGTCGGCCAGGTGCCCGCGACGGAGCTCGTGCTGCGGCGCCTGCTGCCGCTGGCGCACCGGGGTCTGGAGGCGTGGGGCGTCGAGACATCCGTCCGAGACCGCCTGCTCGGCATCATCGAAGGACGATGCCTCACCGGGGTCACGGGCGCCGGCTGGTTCACGGACCGCATGCATCGCCGGGCCGACATGGACCGCTACGACGCGCTGCGCGCCACCCTCCTCGAGTACCGCGAGGCGATGCACACGAACGAGCCCGTGCACACCTGGGAGTGACCCGGGCGCGTCAGCCGGCGAGGGCGGCCGCGCGCCAGTCGGTGAGCACGCGCGCCGTGGCACGCGTGTGGGCCCAGGGCATCTCGGGCACCTCGAGCCTGCCCTCGGCGAGCGCCAGCGACAGCGCGTCGGCCTCGGCGGCCATCGGCTGCACCACCGGCAGCTCGACGACCCGCTCGTCGGCCCCGCGGCGCACGATCAGCGTCGACGGGCTCTCGGTGCGGCTGCCCCACGCGTTCGGCAGCAGCACGTCGGTCTCGGTCTCACCGAACCACAGCATCGCCATGTCGGAGAGGTCCTCGACCACCGACGTCGCCAGCTCCGCCGTCACCGTGCCGAAGTCCACCTCAGCGGTCGCCCACCCGTCGACGCCGTTGACGAGCTCTGCCTGGAAGCCGCGGTACTGCGGCGCGTCGATCGGCTGTCCGGCCGCGGCCGCGAGGTCGATCGCGAGCGCCAGCGGGTAGCAGCCGACGTCGAGGATCGCGCCGCCCCCGACCGCCGGGTCGAACAGACGCCCCTCGCGCGTTCCGGCGTCGAAGCCGAAGGCGCCCCCGAAGTGCTCCAGGCCGCCGAACTCGCCGCCCGCGGCGAGTTCCCGCAGCGCGTCGGCGAAGGGGCCGAACCGCGTCTTGAACGCCTCGAGGAAGGGTCGCTGCGTGCGCTGAGCCGCCTCCAGGATCCGCTCGACCTCCGCGAGCGTCGGACTCGCGGGCTTCTCGCACAGCACGGCCTTGCCCGCCTCGAGAGCGCGGATCGCCAGGTCGGCGTGGGTCGTGTGGACCGTCCCGATGTACACCGCGTCGACGTCGTCGCGCGCCAGGATCTCGTCGTAGGTTCCGGATGCCTCGGCCCCGTGCTCCGCCGCGAACGCCGCCGCGCGCGGGGCCGACGAGCTGCCCACGGCATGCAGCATCCCGTATTCCGATGCCCGCAGTCCGACCACGAAGTCCCGGCTGATCCACCCCGGCCCGAGGACCGCCCATCTCGTCTGCGCCTGAGTCACGCCCTGATGCTACCGAGCCGCACCCGCCTCGGGGCGAGACCGCACGATCGCACCGCGCACCCGCCGGGATCGGTGCGTCTGTGCGGTCTCGCATGCTGACGGAGCGAAAGCGGATGCCGCGGCACGCCGCACGCCGTGGGTCAGGCGATCGGCTCCGCGGCCTCGCGCGCCGCGCGGGCGGAGGACCGGATCGCACCGATGCTCGCGGCGATGACCAGTGCGATGCCGAAGATCTCGAGCCAGGTCATATGTTGTCCGAGGAATATGAACCCCGCCAGCGCCGCGGTCGCCGGTGCGAGGCTCATCAGGATCGCGAAGACCGCCGCCGGGAGGCGCCGGAGCGCGATGAGCTCGAACGCGTACGGAATCGTCGACGACAGCACCGCCACGGCTGCACCGAGCGCGACGATCTCGATCCGCAGGAGGGCGGCTCCGGCATCGGCGATCCCGAACGGCAGGGCGATGACGGCACCGATCGCCATCGCGAGCGCGAGCCCGTCGAGCTGGGGGAACGCCCGTCCGACGCGCGCCGAGGCGAGGATGTAGAACGCCCAGCTGCCGGCGGCGCCGAGCGCGAACAGCACGCCGAGCGGGTCGAGCCGGTCCCATCCGCCGCCACCGAGCGCCACGACTCCGGCGAGCGCCAGGAGCGCCCAGAGCCACGCCGACGCGCGGCGCGCCGCGACGATCGACAGCACGAGGGGACCCAGCACCTCGATGGTCACGGTGACCCCGAGCGGAAGGCGCTCGAGGGCGAGGTAGAACAGGCCGTTCATCAGCGCGAGCACGAGTCCGAAGAGCGCCACCGCCGTCCAGTCGGTGCGGGAGTGACCGCGCACGCGGGGTCGTGCGATCAGCAGCAGCACGACGGCCGAGAACACCAGGCGCAGCATGACCATGCCGAGCGGGCCGACCTGCGGGAACAGCAGCACGGCGATCGACGCACCGACCTCCTGGCACGCGAGGCCGGCGATCACCAGCAGGATCGCGGGCGAAGCGCCCGAGCGGCCACCGCCCGAGATCGTCGCACCCGAGGAGCCTGCTCCCGCGTTCACTCCGACGCAGGCGGCGTGCACACCGCGAGCGTGTCGATCGCGGCGTGATACTGCTCGGCGGTCCAGGGAAGACCGGCCTCGGGTGCCGTCTCGCCCGCGGTGGCCGGCGTCTTCGACGCGATGGCCGCGAGCTCCCACGCGAGGTACTCGCCCACCGCCGCATCGGCGGCGGAGTTGTTGAGCACGATCGCGACCGTCAGCCCGGTCGTGGGGTCGGCGAAGGCCGCGGTGATGTACCCCGGCACCTTGCCGTACTGGCCGATGAGCGAGCCGGCGATGAGCGCACCGCCGTCCGCGGAGTACCACGACGGGGCATCGGCGGCGACCGCCACCGGCGCGTCGAATCGGTCGTCGTCCTCGACGAGCGAACCGGACGCCAGCGCCTGCACGTAGCGGCCGAGATCATGGATGTCGGTGATCGCGCCGGCGTCGGTGAAGCCGCTGCTCGACGAAGCCGTGGTGAGATCGAGCGGCTGCGCGCAGTCGAGCGCACCTTCGGCGTTGTTGACGGACTGCCCGCCCTTGAGCATGCCCGACGCGGGGAGATCGCCCAGCGCGGTGGCATCGAGCCCGAGCGGGCCGGCGACGTAGTCGTGGATGAGGGCGGCGGCCGTCCTCTCGGTGGCGCGCTCCAGCGCGAGGCCGAGCAGCACGTACCCGGCGTCCGAGTCGCGGTAGGCCGCGCCCGGGTCGGCCGTGCGGGGCTGGCCGAGTCCGAAGCTCGCCAGATACCGCGGATCCCAGTTGCGGTCGGGGTTCGAGAGCCAGGACGAGTACAGCTGGCCGGCGTACGAGCCGATGCCGGACGTCCCGTCGCAGAGCTCGATGAGCGTCACGTCCTTCAGGTCGGGCACGCCCGAGACGTATTCGGTGATGCTGTCGTCGAGCTTCACCTTGCCGTCGGCGGCGGCCTCGAACAGCACGTCGCACGTCATGGCGCGCGTGACCTTGCCCGCACGGAAGACCAGATCGTCGGTGACCTCGCCCCCGCCGTCGGGGCGCTGCGTGCCGAGACCGGAGACCCAGCTCCCGCTCCACGGCGCCCATACGCCCACGATCGCCCCGGACGACCCGGTGACGCCCATCGCGTGGGTGACGGCATCCGTCAGCTGCTGGACCGTCTCGTCGGCGAATGCCGCGGTCGTCTGAGGGGGGACGTCGGGCTGGATGTCGCCCTCGAACGAGCACCCGGCGAGGAGCAGAGCGGATGTCAGGGCACCGGCGAGCACCGCGATGGCGCGTCGATGTGTGGAGCGGGTCCGCATTCTCACCCCCCGATGATCGTGCAATGAATTCAAACACACCCTGGTGGCTTGCGTTGAACGGCGATCCGTAGGGTGATGGCATGACCCATCACTTCGACGAGGCCGCCCTCACCGGTGTGCTCGGCCACATGAACGGCGATCACGGCGGCGACAACCTCCTGATCTCGCGCGCGTTCGCCGCGGACGCGGGAGTGGCGGATGCCGAGATCAAGGTCGCGACCATGACGGGGTTCGACGGGGATCGGGGCGTCTGGGAGGTCACGCTCGCCGACGGGTCGACGGCCGAGATCTCGGTGCCGTGGCCGTCGGGTCCGGTCACCCAGCGCCGCGAGGTGCGCCGCGAGATCGTCGCCCTCTACGACGAGGCGTGCCACCGCCTCGGAATCGAGCCCCGGCCGCACGCGTAGGAAATTGGTGGTTAGGTTCGCCTTATCTTCAGTTAGCATGAAGGTATGAGCGACCCGATCCCGTTCTCCATCGCCCTGCGCGAGCGCTCCAGCAGCTCGCACTCGTCGAGCGAGCACTCCGGCTTCATGGCCGATCTCATGAAGGGGGAGGGCACGCGCGAGGACTACGTCGCCCTCGTCGTGCAGCACTGGTTCATCTACGAGGCGCTCGAGCGCACCGCCGGCCAGATGCGCAACGACCCCGTCGCGAGGGTCTTCATCTCCGACAAGCTCACGCGGCTGCCCGCGCTCGAGGCCGACCTCGAGTTCCTCGTCGGGCCCGACTGGCGCGAGCGCATCGAGCCGCTGCCGACGACGCGCCGCTACGTCGACCGCATCAACGAGGTCGGCGCGACGTGGGCGGGCGGCTTCGTCGCCCACCATTACACGCGCTACCTCGGCGACCTCTCGGGCGGCCAGTTCATCGGGCGCCTGATGGCGCGGCGCTTCGGGTTCGAGACGAACGGCATCGGCTTCTACCTGTTCGACGACATCGCCGACCCGAAGGCCTTCAAGGACGTCTACCGCGAGCAGCTCGACGCCGCCCCGTGGGATGCCGCGGAGCAGGAGCGCGTGATCGACGAGGTGCTGCTCGCCTACCGCTTCAACACCGAGCTCTTCGAGGACCTGGCCGCAGCCAAGGCCGCCGAGTCCGCCCAGTCCTCGCACGTCGCCTGACCCGCCGCCCTCGCACCTCTCCAGACTCCGCGGACGGTGGCGGTGGGGACGGATGCTGCGGGCCGGGGCGGGCCTCAGGCCACCGGCGCGCCGCGCACCGCGGATGCCATGAACCGCCGCACGTCCGGGTCGACCTGGATGTCGCGCGGCCTGAGCGGCCGTGAGAGGTACAGCCCGTCCAGCGAGGTCAGCCGCGACAGCGCGACGTACGTCTGCCCCGGTGCGAAGGCCCCGGAGCCGAGGTCGATGATCGCGCGGTCGTAGGTCTTGCCCTGCGACTTGTGGATCGTCACCGCCCACGCCAGCCGCAGCGGGAACTGCGTGAACTCGGCCACGATGTCACGGGTGAGGGTCTTGGACCCCGGGTTGTACGAGTAGCGGTACTTCTCCCACACCGACGGCTCGACGTCGAACTCCTCGCCCTCGACGTCGACCCGCACGGTCTCGCCCGCGATGCGGGTGACCGTTCCGATCGTGCCGTTGACCCACCGCGGCGGCTCGCCGAACGCGGCGGTGTCGTTGCGCAGGAACATCACCTGCGCCCCGACCTTCAGCTTGAGCTCGAGATCGGCCGGGTACGCGGCATCCCCCCGTCCGAAGTCGCCGTTGACCTCCGCCATCGCCGTCTGCTCCCGGCCCACGAGCTCGGTGAGGTGGCGGCGGTTGATGTTGTTGACGATGTCGTTGCGCGTCGCGAGGGTGATGATCGGGTGTTCACCGTCGAGCGGGTCCGGGGGAGTGCGCGCGCCGGTCGTGTTGAGCACCTCGGCGATGTCGGCCGTCACGCGGCCGTACCGCACGGCGTTGAGCATCGCCTTGAACGCCGGATCGGACTGGCGGTGGATGTCGACGAGCTCTCGGATGTTGAGGTCGGCGCCGTACGACCCGACATCGAGGATGCCGTCGGTCGCCGCCTCGCCCACCCACACCTTGGCGTCGAAGAACCAGAACGACCGGTAGTGGTCCTGCACGTACCGCAGCTCGTCGCCGCGGGGCGGGACCGGCGCGAGCTGGTACGGGTCGCCGAACATGACGATCTGCGTGCCGCCGAACGGCTCACCGCGCCGCCCCCGCGCCTTGCGCAGCGAACGGTCGATCGCGTCCATGAGGTCGGCGTTGACCATCGAGATCTCGTCGATGACGAGGGTGTCGATCGCGTTGAGCAGCTTGCGGGTCGCGTCGGACTGGTCCTCGTCGTGCGAGCCGATGATGCCGAGGGGCAGCTTGAAGAGCGAGTGGATCGTCTGACCCTCGACGTTGAGCGCCGCGACGCCCGTCGGCGCGCACACCGCGATCTGCTTGTTCGTGTTCCACGCGAGGTGCTGCAGCAGCGTCGATTTGCCGGTGCCCGCGCGCCCGGTCACGAACACGTGCTCGCGGGTGTCTTCGATGAGCCGGAACAGCGCCTCCTGCTCGGCAGACAGAGGCGGAGTGTTCACCGACTCATGTTAACGAGCGGATGCCTCGTCCCGGCCCTGCACGCCGCGATCCGTGGACACCCGCCCGCTGTCCACAGGCTCCTCGGCTTCTCGCCAGCGCCCGGTGCCCGCCACGACCTCGTCCATGATCGCCCGGAATCGCGGACACGTCGTGATGTCGTGGGAGCGGCAGCGCAGCGCGTGCTCCGTCATGCGCCGCGAGCGCTCCATGTCGGCCATGCGGCGCTCGAGGTCGGCGAGGTGCTCCTCGAGCACCCGATGCCGCTCAGGCGCCTGCTCGTCCAGCAGCACGCCGATCTGCTCGAGGCTCATGCCGGCGTTCTTGCTGCGCACGATCACGCCGATGCGCACCAGGTCGTCGTCGCCGTAGCGACGGCGCCCCCCGCCGTCGCGGTCGGGCCGGAGCAGCCCCACGTCCTCCCAGTGCCGCAGCACGTTCGTGGGCAGCGAGAACCTGGCGGCGGCGTCTCCGATCGGCAGACTTGACTTCATGTCGACATGAAGTCACAGGATCGAGGCAGACGCAACCCGACGAGAGGATCACTCATGTACGACGTCATCGTGATCGGCGGCGGCCCGGCCGGCCTCCAGGCCGCGCTCACCATCGGCCGCATGCACCGCACCGTGCTCCTGCTCGACTCCGGCGAGTACCGCAACGCGACGGTCGAGCACGCGCACAACCTCCTCACCAACGACGGCCGGAGCCCTGCCGAGCTGCGCCGGATCGCCCGCGACGAACTCGCCGCGTACGACACCGTCGAGGTGCGCACGACGGCCGTCACCGCCGTGTCGGGGTCGCTCGGCGACTTCGAGGTGACCACCGCCGACGCCACCGAGCGCGCCGCGCGCCTCGTGCTGGCGACGGGCATGCGCGACGAGCTGCCGCCGGTCCCCGGCCTCGCCGAGCAGTGGGGCCGCCTCGTCGCACAGTGCCCGTTCTGCCACGGCCACGAGTTCGCCGGCCGGCGCGTCGGCATCGTCATCGATGGCGAGCACGCCGAGATGATCGAACGGATGCTGCGCCCCGTCGTCGCCTCCGCCGTCATCGCACGCCCCGCCGACGTCGCACTCGTGACCGAGATCGACGGCGCGCTCGAGCTCTCGCTCGCCGACGGCTCGGTCGAGCACGTCGCCGGGGTCTTCACCGCTGCCTCCGCGACGCAGCGCGCCCCGTTCGCCGCCCAGCTCGGCTGCGGCAGCCTCCCGAGCGGCGGTGTCGAGATCGATGCGATGGGTCGCACCACGGTGCCCGGCGTGTACGCGGGCGGCGACATGGCGCACCTGGCGGCCGCCCCCGGTCCCATGGTGTCCCTGGCCGCCGCGATCGCCTCCGGCCAGCTCGCCGGTGCGAGCGCCGTCCGCGACGCGATCCTGGGCTGACCGGCGCGCGGGTACGGCGAGGAATCGAGTGGACTTCGAGTCCCAACTTCGCCGTCCACAGGGCCCTCCCGGCCACGCTTTCCTAGAATGGGCGCGTGGATCAGGGGGTGATGGACACATCCTCCGGTCGCGCGGACGCGCCTCCGGCCGGTCCGGCGACCCCTGACGCGGCGCACGCCACCCCCGAGTCGCCCGTCATCCAGCCTCCGCTCAAACGGCGCACGCGCCGCCGCCTCGCGCTCGATCTGACGCTGCTGGGTGTCGTCGGCGTGGTGCTGGTCGGCGCGGCGTTCGCGGCCTGGCAGGTGATGCAGCGCGAGTTCTACAGCCCGAAGGCGTTCGTCGAGCGCTACGTCCAGCTGCTCGCCGAGGGGCGCGCGGCCGATGCCCTCGCAATGCCCGGGGTCGCGGTCACCTCCGCCGAGCTCGCCGAGGCGGGTCTGCCTCCGACGGCGTCCGAGGCGCTGCTGCGCAGCTCCGCGCTCGCCCCGATCCGCGACGCGCATGTCGTCTCGCAGGAGCAGGACGGTGACGTCACCCGCGTCACGATCGAGTACACGGCACGCGGCCACGACGGCCGCACGGTGTTCTCGGTCGAGCAGGACGGCTCGATCGGCCTCGCGCCGACGTGGCGGTTCGCGAAGAGCCCGCTCGCGGTCATGAACCTCGGCGTCACCGGCTCGATGGTGTTCGACGTGAACGGCTTCGAGATCGACAAGCGCCAGGTCTCGCCCGACGGGGCGGACGCCGATCCCGCCGCCCCGGTCTCGCTCCTCGTCTTCTCGCCCGGCCTGTATTCCGTGTCGGTCGACACCGCGATCTCGAGCACCCCGGGTGTGGCGGTGCTGTCGGACAGCCCGTTCCGCGCGATTCCGGTCAACGTGGTCGCCCAGCCCACCGAGAAGTTCCTGAGCGTCGTGCAGGAGAAGGTCGAGGAGTTCCTGACCTCGTGCGCGACGCAGGAGGTGCTGCAGCCGACCGCCTGCCCCTTCGGCTTCTTCGTGGAGGACCGCATCACGTCGGCCCCGAAGTGGTCGATCGTGTCGCAGCCGACCGTCGCCGTCGAACCGGACGGCGCCGGCTGGTCGATCCTCGCGGCAGAAGCCGTCGCCCACATCGATGTCGGCATCCGCTCGCTCTTCGACGGTCGCGTGCGCGCCGTCAGCCAAGACGTCCCCTTCATCGTCAGGGGCACGATCACCGTGCGCCCCGATGGCACCGCGACGATCGTGGTCACCGGCCCCGACACGGCCTGACCCCGACCCGACGTGCAGGTCCGCGGAGATCTGCCCATCCGAGGGCCGATTCCGCCGAATCACCCCCTGATCCGCAGAACTCCTCGTTTCATCGGCCGCGCACCGGGCGGCGGCGACCGCGTTCCGCCATGATGGGTGCCGGGGTCGATGATGAGGTCGCAGGAAGGCATCGCGCGGTGGATTCCCGCCGTCGCGACCGTGCGCGGATACCGGCGCGCGTGGCTCTGGCCCGACGTGCGGGCGGGCATCGTCGTGACGGCCCTTCTGATCCCCGCGGGCATGGGCTACGCCGAGGTCGCGGGGCTTCCGCCCGTGACCGGCCTGTACGCGACCATCGTGCCGCTGCTGGCGTACGCGGTGTTCGGCCCCTCGCGGGTGCTCGTGCTCGGCCCGGACTCGTCCCTCGCCCCGATCATCGCCGCCGCGATCCTCCCGCTCGCCCTCGGCGACCCGTCGCGCGCCGTCGCGCTCGCGGGGCTGCTCGCGATCATGGTCGGCGCGCTGCTCATCATCGGCGGCCTGGTGCGCCTCGGCTTCGTGACCGATCTGCTGTCGAAGCCGATCCGCGTCGGCTATCTGAACGCGATCGCGGTCATCGTCATCGTGTCCCAGCTTCCGAAGCTGCTGGGCTTCTCGGTCGAGGCGCCGTCGCTGTGGCGGGGAGCGGTCGCCACGGGTGAGGGCATCGTGGGCGGCAGCGTCGATCCCGTCGCCGCAGCCTTCGGCATCGGCTCCCTCGTGGTGATCTTCGCCCTGAAGGCGCTGCGCTTCCCTGTGCCGGGAGTGCTCGTGGTCGTGATCGTCTCCATGGTCCTCACCGCGATCCTCGGCCTCTCGGACCGGCTCCCCGTGGTCGGCGCACTGCCGCAGGGCCTTCCCGCGCCCGCCCTCGGCGGGCTGGAGTGGACGGATGTCGCGTCCCTGGCGCTGCCCGCCGCCGGCATCGCGCTCATCGCGTTCACCGACACGGCGGTGCTCTCGCGCACGTTCGCCGCGCGGCGCGGCGACAGCGTCGACGGCAGCCAGGAGATGGCCGGTCTCGGCATCGCGAACGTCGCGGGCGGCGCGCTCGGCGGCTTCCCGGTCTCGGGGTCGTCGTCGCGCACGCCGGTCGCCGAGCAGGCGGGAGCACGGACCCAGCTGACCGGCGTGGTCGGCGCCGTGCTGCTCATCGTGTTCATCCTCGCCCTGCCGGGACTCACCGAGCTCCTCCCCTCGGCGACCCTCGCCGCCATCGTCATGAGCGCAGCGATCGGCCTCATCGACGCGCGCGGGGTCGTGCGGCTCGTCCGCGTCAACCTCGTCGACGCGGTGCTCTCGGCGGCCGCATTCCTCGGCGTGCTCGTGTTCGGCGTGCTCGAGGGGATCGTCATCACGATCGGGCTGTCGTTCATCGCCTTCGTCAACCGCTCGTGGCGGCCCTACAAGGCCGAGCTCGGACGCGTCGCGGGCCTCCGCGGCTACCACGACCTCTCGCGCAATCCCGAGGGCACCCGCGTTCCGGGAATCGTCATCGTGCGATTCGACGCACCGCTGTTCTTCGCGAACGGCGCGATCTTCGACGACTGGGTGCGCTCGCGCGTGCGGTCCGCGGGACCGGACGTGCGCACCGTGATCCTCGCCGCCGAGCCCATCACCGATATCGACACCACCGCGGCCGACGAGCTCGTCGAGCTCGACGAGTACCTCGAGGCACGCGGCATCCGTCTCATCATCGCCGAGATGAAGTCGCCCGTCGTCGACACCCTCTCCCGCTACGGCCTCACCGCCCGCTTCACGCCCGACCGCTTCGCACCGACCGTCGGCGCCGCCGTCGACGAGGTCACGGGCACCCTGCGCGGCGACATCGGCGGGACGAAATGGGATGCTGCGCCCGGAACGCCGCGGCGCGCCCCGGGGGACGACACCCCCGCCGACGCGAAAGCGTAGTTCTCAGCCGCCGGTGCGCGCGTCGCGCTCGGCGAGGGCCGCCAGCCGTGCGTTGTACTCCTCGAGCTCCGCGTCGCCGGTGCGGTCGGCGTGGCGGTCACGACGCTTGGTCTCGCGGTCGTCGCTGCGGCTCCACTGGATCGCCACCGTGATCGCGAGGATGAGCGTGGGGATCTCGCCGATCGACCACGCGATGCCACCGCCGGTGTACTGGTCCTCGAGGGGCGTCGCACCCCACGTGCGGCCCATCGAGCCGAACCACTCGGCGATCATGAGGCCCTCCTGCATCATGATCGCGATCCCGAAGAAGGCGTGCATCGCCATGACGCCGATGAGCAGGAGCAGGCGCCCCGGGTACGGCAGGCGGTAGGGCACCGGGTCGATGCCGATGAGGCTCATCACGAACAGGTACCCCGTGATGAGGAAGTGCGCGATCATCCACTCGTGGCCGAGGTGGTCGTACAGCGACCAGCGGAAGAGGTCGGTGTAGTAGAAGACCCAGAGCGAGCCGATGAAGAGGCCTGCCGCGACGAACGGGTTCGTGAGGATGCGCGCCACCGGCGAGTGCACGGCCCAGAGCAGCCACTCGCGGCCGCCGCGGGTGCCGTCGTCGCGCTTGTGGATCGCGCGCGCCGCGAGCGTGATGGGTGCGCCCGGCACGAGCAGGAGGGGGATCGCCATGGTCAGGAGCATGTGCCCGACCATGTGCATGCTGAACAGGTAGTCCTGGTAGACGTTGATGACGCCGCCGGTGACCCAGACCAGCAGGAGCCAGCCGACGACCCACATGATCGTGCGGTACACCGGCCACGCGTCGCCGCGTCGGCGCAGGCGCCAGACGCCCACGAGATAGAAGAAGATCGCGAAGCCGGCGACGACCGCCCACAGGAGGTCGACGTTCCACGCCGTGAGCCAGCGGTCGAGCGTCAGCTCGGGCGGGAGCGGCGCCCCGGTGAGCCGCTCCGCGGGCGTGGGCGTCGTCGGAATCAGAGATGCGACCGGCGGGGGCGTGCGCGCGAGGGCCCCCGCCGCACCGCTCGCGACGCCCATGAGCACGAGCTCGAAGGCGATGAGCGTCCAGAAGGCGCGGGTGGCAGCATCCGCGATCTTCATCCGCCCGATGAGGCGGGTGCGGTACCAGGCGCCGAAGAGGCCGAGCGCGATGAGCGCCAGCACCTTGACGCCGAGGATCACCCCGTACGGCGAGATGAGCGCCGACCAGTCCCGCAGGCCGATCGCGGCCCGCACGGTGCCCGACACGGCCACCACGACGAACGCGGCGAGCGCGATGCTCGAGTAGCGGGCGACGGTCGCGACGCTGTCGCCCCGGGATTGCAGCGGCCGCACGATCACGATGAGCAGCAAGCCGCCCAGCCACACCGCCGCGGCGATGATGTGCAGGATCAGCGCGGTCATCGCCTCGTGGTGGAACGCCTCCTCGCCGGAGTGGCCCTGGGTGCCCATCGGGACGAGGGATGCCGTGGCCAGCAGCGCCACGAAGATGGTGGCCGTCCAGGAGCGCACGGCGAAGGTCAGCACCGTGAGGGCGGCGCCCGCGATCGTGGTGATGAGCCACGTGCGGCCGACCTCGGTCTCGACGATGAAGCGGCCGAGCTGGGCCCCGAACTCAGGACCGATGCTGAGGACCGGGTTGAACGCGTCGACGAACGTGAGGAACCCGGTGGCGGCCGCGGCCATCGTGAACACGGCGGCCGAGATCGACGCGGTGTCGAGCGCGACGTCGAACTCGCGATCCCCGGCCCGCAGCGTGAACAGCGCCGTCACGAGCACGCCGACCATGCCGGCGGCCGAGAGGTTGACGAAGAGCTTCGCGGTGGGAAGCCCCCAGCGCACGAACGGCCCGGGGTCGGCGATCGCGAGCGGCGCGGCGCCCCCGCCGAACGCCAGCGCCCACACCATGACGGCGAGCGCGGCCACGACGAGGATGACGGGCCCGACGGCCCGCAGGGCGCGGGGTTTCACGTCTCAAGCCTACGTTTACGAACAGAGAGGGGATGCCGCGGGTCGCGGCATCCCCTCTCCAGAGGTCTGCGTCGGAATTACTTGACGGCGGCCTTCAGCTTCGAGCCCGCGGTGACCTTGACGCGCTTGCCCGCGGGGATCTTGATCTCTTCGCCGGTCTGCGGGTTGCGGCCCGTGCGAGCCGACGTGGCGACCTGCTCGAAGGCGATCCAGCCCGGGATCGAGACCTTGCTGCCGGCGGCGACCGCGTCGGAGACGGTGGAGAAGAGGGAGTCGAGCACGCCAGAGACGGCGGACTGGCTCTGGCCGGTCGCGCTCGCGATGCTCGCGACGAGCTCGGTCTTGGTGATGGTCTTGTCGGCCATTTGGTATGTCCTCCAAAGACGACGAGTGCCGTCTTGTCATTGCTCGGACCGGACGGCTTCGCCCCCCGGCTGGTCCTATCGACCGGTCCCGAATGTACCTGACCTGGCCGACAGAACCGCGTATTTCTGCGGATTTCTGGCGATTCAGGCCGCGTGTCGTGTGAAAAGAGTGACAGATGTGGCTCGTGAGACTCGATTACGCCGACAGCGTTCAGCTCTTGTGTGCGGCGATGAGCTCGCGGGCGGTGCGGGCGAACGCCGGGCCGACCCGGTCCTGGCCGTCGAGATAGCCGCCGACGAGCGCCGCATCACGCAGCAGGACGAGGGATGCGGCGACCCCCTCGGGATCGCGCAGCCGCGCTCCCTCTGCCAGCTGCCGGAGAGTGCCGCGGAACCACTCGCGGTGCTCGGCGATGAGATCGCGCACCGGCCCTCGGTCGGGATACTCCGCCGCGGCGTTGATGAAGGGGCAGCCTCGCGTGTGCCGGTCGCGGATGTCCTGCTCGATGCCGGCGACCACGAGGTCCAGCAGCGCATCGGGTTCGCCGCCGGCCAGTGCCGCCTGCGCGAACAGCGCCCGCAGGCCCTGGTCCTCCCCCTCCAGGTAGGCGAGCACGAGGCCCTCCTTGCCCGCGAACTGCTTGTACATCGTGGCCCGCGTGACGCCGGCCTCCTCGATGATGCGATCGACCCCCACCGAGTGGATGCCCTCGTTGTAGAAGAGCTGCGTCGCGGCTTCCAGCAGCCGTCGACGCGCCGGTGACGGGTGGCTCGCCGCGGCAGGCGCGGCGCGTGTGGTGCTCATGGATCCCCCTCAGGTCCTTCCATCGTGCCATTCCAGGAAATCTGGGAATAGTCTTGCATAGATAGAACGTTCGGTCTACCATCGGACACATCAGCCGGAGACACACCAGGATCCGGAGCCTGAGACCCCCACCGGCACCACCGCACGACACCACCGAGGAGCACGACATGAACGAGAGCAGCACGACCAAGACCCCGATCGTCCTCATCCACGGCCTCTGGATGACCCCCAAGAGCTGGGACACGTGGGCCGAGCGCTTCCGCGCCGCCGGCCACCAGGTCATCGTCCCCGGCTGGCCCGGAATCGACGACCGCACGGTCGAAGACATCCGCAACAACCCCCAGGCGCTCAAGGGCATCGGCCTGAAGCAGATCGCCGACAACTACGAGCGCATCATCCGCGAGCTCCCCGAGAAGCCGATCATCATCGGCCACTCCTTCGGGGGAGTCCTCACGCAGATGCTCGCCGACCGCGGCCTCGGCGTCGCGTACGTGGGTGTCGCCCCCGGACAGACCGCCGGGGTCACCACGCTGCCGCTCTCCACCCTGTGGACCGGCGCCCCGATCCTGTCGAACCCGTTCGGCCGCAACGGCGCCAAGCCGCTCTCGAAGCGCCACTTCCACTTCACCTTCGGCAACGATCTGCCGCGGGAGGAGTCCGACAGGCTCTGGGAGGAGTACGCGGTCAACTCGTACAACCGGGTCTTCTTCGAGGGCGTGGCCTCGGTGCTCAACGAGAAGGGCGGCGTGACCCACGTCGACTACGGCCGCACCGACCGCGCGCCGCTGCTCATCATCACCGGCGAGATCGACCACGTCGTGCCGCCGGCGATCGGCAAGGCGGTCGTGAAGAAGTACACCGGGACCGGCAGCCCCGCGATCGTCGAGTACAAGGAGTACGCGGGCCGCACTCACCGCCTGGTGAGCCAGGACGGCTGGGAGGAGATCGCCGACGACGCCCTCGCGTGGGCCACCGCCCACCAGGTGCGCGAGACGTCTGCCGCTGCGGAGACGGAGGCGGCGCAGTAGACGGATGCTGCGCCCCGGCGCCGCGCCGACAGCAGCCGGTCGTCGAGCTCCCAGTCCATCTGGTGGTTCGGCGGCCGGGTGGTGTCCGGGCCGGTGTCCGCGGTGGGACGCGAAGGCCCGGGGTTCTTCGAACCCCGGGCCTTCGCCGTCCGTCCCCCACCTTCTCGCGGATCCGGAGTTCGGAGAATCGTCGCGTTTCCGGAGCGGTCGTGGTCGCAGCATCCGGAAACAGGCAAGAAGCCCGAATTCCGGATCCGCGGGGTGAGGTCAGGCGTGCAGGCGGCGCAGCGCGGCGACGACGTCGTCGTGCCAGCGGCGGGCGGCGGGGAGGACGGCGAGGAAGATCGGGGTGTCGTGCGTCACGCCCTGATAGCGCACGACGCTCGCGTCGACGCCGGCCGTGCGCAGCGCCGCGCCGTAGGCGTCGCCGTCACCGCGGAGCGGGTCGTACTCGGCCGTGAGGATCACCGCCGGCGGCAGGCCCTCGTGCGACGCGGCCCGCAGCGGCGACGCGTAGGACTCCCGGGCTCTCCGCTTCGACGGCAGGTAGGTGCGGGCGACCGAGCGAAGCTCGCGGACCGCGATGAATCGAGGGATGCCGAGAGCCCGGGTCGCGCTCAGATCGAGGTGCGCCCCCGTGAGGTCGACCACGGGCACCTCGAGCAGCTGGAGCCGGAGGTCCGGCCCGCCGCGGTCGCGGTTCATGAGGGTCACTGCAGCGGCGATGTTGCCCCCGGCGGAGGTGCCGAGCACTCCGATGCGCGCCGGGTCGATGCCGAGCTCCTCCGCCTGCGCGAACAGCCACTGGAGCGCCGCGTACCCCTGCTCCACGGGCACGGGGTACTGGTGGTCGGGCGCGAGGGCGTAATCGACGGCGGCGATCGCGACCTCGGCGTCGACGGCACGACGGCGGAATCCGGCATCCGTCGTCGGATAGTCGATCCCCCCGATGCGGAACGCGCCGCCGAAGAACGCGAGCACGGCGGGCACCGGCGCGCCGGCTGCCTCGGACGGGTAGTAGATGCGCACGCGCACCGACGGGCGGCCCGGCACGTCGACGCGGTGCTCGGCGATGCGCACCTCGGGCCCCGCGACCCCCACCGTGCGCAGCTCCGTGCGATCCCATGCGAGCGCGGCGCGGCGCTTGAGCGCGCGGGCCTGAGCCCGGGGACCGAGCGTCGGCTTCTCGGGCTTCTTCGTGCGCTGCTGTGCGCGCGCCTCGACAGGGGAACCCGTCGCCTCGGCGGTGCTCGGCGCGCTCGCCTCGGCGGCCGCGGTCGGCGCGGCGACGCGCGGGAAGGGCCAGAGGGCGGCGAGCCGCGCGCGCATCGACCCTGTGGCCTTGTCGAGCAGGTACTTGCGGTGCACTCTCAGGCGCTCGTCGAAGAACGGATCCAGCCGCATGATCCCATCCTCGCGCGGCCGGCCGCGGCCGCACGGCGCTTGACAAAGCGCAAGGCCCGGAGCTCCGAGGAACTCCGGGCCCGAGAAGACCGGGCCTACTCGCCCGACTCCTGCGCGAGCTTGGCGTCGAGGGCCGCCCCGACGTCGGCCGGAGTGGCCTGCCCCTGCGCCATCAGCTGGATCTGCGCGACCAGCTCGGTGTACAGCGCGTCCTGGTACTTGGGCCACGAGATCATCGGCAGGTAGAACTTGCCGTCCAGCAGCGCCTGGAACGGCACCTCGAGCGACTCGTCGATCGTCGGGGTGTAGTTCGACGTGGTCGTCATGTCGTTGGTCTGCTCCTGGAAGATGCGCACACCCTCCTCGCTGGCCAGGAACTCCAGGAACTTCTTCGCGGCCTCCGGCTCCTTGGCGGCGGTGTTGATGGCGTAGCCGGGCGACGCGGCGCCGGTGAAGAAGGGCTCGCCGCCCTCCTGAGGCACGCCCGCGAACGTGAAGTTCAGGTCGGGGGCGGCTTCACGGATCGTGCCGACGTCCCACGGACCCGTGGTGATCATCGCGACACGGCCCCCGACGAACTCGTCACGCACCTGGTCTCCGGTGAGGCCGACCATGTCGGGGCTCAGCACGCCGTCGGCGATCAGCTCGTCCCACGGGGTGAGGGGGGCGGTCCAGAGGTCCTCGAAGGTCGACTCGCCCGCGAAGATCTGCGCGTCGACGTCGCCGCCCTGCTCGTAGTTCGCGAGGCCGACGGCCGAACCCAGCGACGTGGGGAAGCCCTGCCACGACTCGAGGAACGGCACGACGCCGTCGCTCTTGAGCGTGGTGAGCATCTCGACGAAGGAGTCCCATTCGGTGGGGAACTCGTCGTACCCGTGCTCGGCCAGGAGGTCCTCGTTGTAGACGATGCCCGACGCCCACGACGACAGCGACAGCCCGTACGCCTCGCCGCCGGGGCCGGCGTACGTCGCCGTGTTGAACTCCGACGCGACGTCCATGAACGGCTCGTCGCTGAGGTCCTCGACGAACTTGCCCTCGATGAGGTTCGTCTTGTTCTCGGCCGCGATGACGAACACGTCGGCGGCGGTGTTGGAGCCGAGGCGGTTCTGCAGCGTGGAGATGTACTCCGCGACCGGCGGCGCCGAGGAGAAGTCGATGCGGATGTCGGGGTTCTCCTCCTCGAAGGCCTCGATCACGGGCGTCATGGTCTCTTCGTTCGACCACGAGAAGAACGTCAGCACGGTCCGGTCGTCGGCGGGTGCGCCGGAGCAGCCGGCGAGCGCCACGGCCGTGGCGACTGCGGCGGCGCCGGCGGCGAGCCGGATCGACGCCCGGGTGGAGAGGAAGGTGTGCGTCATTGCTGTGCCTTTCGGTTGTTGGATCGTTACAGGTTGCGGAGCCGTCCGCGTGTACCGCCGTGCGAGCGGTGCATCTCAGCCCTTGACGCTTCCGGCGATGAGGCCGCGCACGATGTGGCGCTGCATCGCGATGAAGAAGATCACCATCGGGATCAGGACGATCACGCTGAGCGTCAGGAACATCGGCCAGTCGGTCGTGAACTCGCCGACCGCCTTGTAGGTCTGCAGCACCAGGGTCTGCTTCTCGGTCGAGCTGATGAAGACGACGGGCAGCAGGAAGTCGTTCCAGACCCACATGGTCTGGAAGACGCCGACCGTCACCAGGATCGGCCGGATGAGCGGGAGAGCGATCCGCCAGTAGATCTGCCACGGCCCGGCGCCGTCGATGCGCGCGGCCTCGATCACCTCGCCGGGGAGCGTGCGCATGTAGCCGACGATGAGGAAGTAGCAGAACACCGCCCCCGCGGAGTAGAGGATGATGAGCCCCTCGAGAGTGTCGACGAGCCGCGCATCGCTCAGCAGCCGGTACAGCGGGATCAGGGTCACCTGGCCGGGCACGAGGAACGCGATCACCAGCAGCACGACCATGAGCCGCGACGTGCGCATGATGACCGAGAACGCGGCCATGGACCCGATCAGCAGCATGAGCAGGATCGAGGCGAGCGTCACGTACAGCGTGTTGAGGAACGCCTGCGCGACGGGGACCTCGGTGAACACGCGGATGTAGTTGTCGAGGTTGAACGTGCTCGGCAGGGCCAGCGGCGACGCCGTGGTCTCGGCCTGCGTCTTGAGCGTGTTGATGACGAGGTAGTAGAACGGCAGCCCCACCAGCACGGCGAGGGGGATCATGACGAGGCTCGTGACGATCGCCCCCGGGCGCGACAGCACCCGTTCACGGCGGCGCATCTTGACGGCGGGGACGGATGCTGCGGGCACGGCGGCTTCGCGGACGCTCATGAGAACCTCCCCTCGAGGCGGCGGGAGAGGAAGAGCTGCAGGGCGACGATCGCCCCCACCGCGACCATGAAGATCACCGCGAGCGCGGACGCCTGGCCGTACTTCGCCTGCGAAACGCCGTTCTGGATGATCGTCTGCGTGATCGTGAAGGTCGAGAAGCCGGGGCCGCCCTTGGTCAGCGTGATCGGCAGGTCGTAGACCTTGAGGCCGCCCGTCATCAGCAGCAGCCAGCTCACCGTCATCGCCGGCAGCAGCAGCGGAAGCGTGATGTAGAAGAAGCGCTGGATTCCCGACGCACCGTCGATGCGAGCGACCTCGTAGTAGTCGCCGGGGATGGACTGCAGGTAGGCGAGGTAGAGGATGGCGTGCCACCCGGTGGAGGTCCACACCGCGACCGCGATCACACTGATCTGCGCCAGCGTGCTGTTGGACAGCCACGGGATCGGCCCGATGCCGGCGATCGACATCAGGAGCGAGTTGAGCGCCCCCGATCCCAGCGGGTTGAGGATGAAGCCCCACACCAGCCCGAGGATCGCGACCGACGGGATCGCGGGGAAGAAGAAGATCGCGCGCACCGCGTTGCGGCCGAAGAACGTGCGGTCGAGGACGACGGCGAGCGGGATGGCGAGCGCCGTGATGATGATCGTCGTGGCGAGCGTGAACAGGATCGTGAAGCTCAGTCCGGCCAGCATCGACGGGTCGGTGAAGACGTTCGCGTAGTTGCGGAACCCGACGAACTGGGCGTCGGACGAGTACCCGTTGAAGTCCGTGAAGCTCCACCACAGCGACTGCGCCAGCGGGATCGCGAACAGCACGATGAAGACGATGATCATCGGGACCAGGAACAGGCTGATTCGCACCCGGTCGGCGCGGTAGACGGGGCCATGGCTGCCGACCGGCTGTCGTAGCCATCGCGACATGCGCTTGCCCGCCGTCACGAGGACCCGCGTGTCTGTCCGGGGCCTCTCTTCCATGAGTGTCACGTGATCTCCTTCGACCAGCGGAAGTGGACTGAATGTTACCTGTATCGTTACAACCGGTCTAGAGCCGGTGCCGAATCCTCATGCCGGATTCATCCGGTCGACTCCCGTGCGACCACACGGAACCCGGTGACATGCTCCCGGGGCTGCCAGTCCGGCGAGTCCGCCAGGCGCGCGAGCAGAAGATCGACAGCGAGCCGGGCGACCTCGTCGTGGTCGGGGTCGATGGTCGTGAGGCTCGGCACGCTGTACCGGGCCTCGAGGATGTCGTCGAAGCCGACCACCTTCACGTCGCCGGGGACCGAGATGCCGCGATCGGCGAGCCCGCGGATCACGCCCAGCGCGACGGTGTCGGTGATGCACACCACACCGTCGACACCCGCGCCGCTGTCGGCGAGCCCGTGCGCGGCGAGGCGTCCGGACTCGGACGTCAGCTCATGCAGCTCGACGACGAGCGCAGGGTCCGGCTCGATGCCCCGCTCGGCGAGCGCCCGACGGAAGCCCGCGTGACGCAGCGACGTGACGCTGAGTCGGCTGACGTCGTCGCCCTCGACCATCGCGATGCGCCGGCACCCCCGGTCGATCAGGTGCATCGTCGCGGCGTACGTGCCGTCCTCATTGGGCAGGGCGATGTGGTCGACCGGCGAGTCGAAGACGCTCTCGCCCAGGATCACCATCGGCACGTCTGTCGTGAGCAGGTCCCGGTCGGCGGTGCCGAGGCCGACGGCCGACAGGATGAGCCCGTCGTACATGCGGGTGCGGGAAGAGACGATGGCCGACAGCTCGTTCTCGCGGTCGGCGCCGGTCTGCTCGATCACGACGCGGTATCCCGCCTCGTGCGCCTTCGCGATGACGCGCGCCGCAAGCTGGGCGAAGTACGGCCGATCGACCTCCGGCACGGCGAACCCGATCGTGTTGGTGCGCCCCGCACGCAGGTTGCGCGCCGCGACGTTCACGCGATAACCGAGGTCGTCGATCGCCTTGAGCACGCGCTCACGTGTCTCGGCGCGCACGTGCGGGTGCTTGTTGAGCACGTTCGACACGGTCATCGGCGAGACGCCGGCGGCCTTGGCGACGTCGTGCAGGGTGGCCATTGCTGAACTCTATCCGTGGGCCGCCGGCCCGGCCGTCAGGCCAGCTCCAGCGACACCGTCGCGAACGAGTGGGCGGGCAGCGTGACGCGCAGCGTGCCGCCGTCCAGCTCGGTCTCGAGCGCGACCGGGGCCACGGCCTCGGGCGCCTCGGCCGTGTTGTGCGCGGCCGCGGAGTCGCCGGTGAGCACACGGGCCGTCGCTGACGACACCGTTCGGCCGCGCAGGTCGACCTCGAGGCAGAGGGATGCCTCGGCGTCGAGGTTGCTCAGCGAGAGCAGCGCCGTCGATCCCGTCGTGCTCGCCGACGCCGACATCACCTGCAGCGATCGGCCGTCCGCCTCGCGGGCGTCGGGGGCGTCGAGGACGTGGACGGCGAGCGACGTCGCGTCGTGGTGACCGCGGCTCATCTCGAACACGTGGTACGTCGGCGTGAGCACGAGCGCGCCAGTCTCGGCATCCGTCAGCAGCATCGCCTGCAAGACGTTCACCGTCTGCGCGATGTTGGCCATCACCAGGCGGTCGGCGTTGCGGTGGAACGCGTCGAAGTGGACGGCCGCCACGAGGGCGTCGCGCACGGTGTTCTGCTGATACAGGAACCCGGGGTTGGTGCCCTCCTCGACGTCCCACCACGTGCCCCACTCGTCGAGCACGAGCCCGACCTTGCGGCCCGGGTCGTACGCGTCCATGATCCGGGCGTGCGCGCTGATGACGCGGTCGATGTCCTGCGCCTTCGACATCGTCGCGTAGTAGTCCTCGGTGGAGAACGACGTGGCGCTGCCCTTGTGCTCCCACGTGCCGGCGAGCGTGTAGTAGTGGAACGAGATCGCCTGGAAGATGTTCTTCGGGTCGCGCTGGCAGCCGAGGCAGTTCAGCGCCTCCATGAGCGCCGTCGTCCAGGTCACGTCGTCATCGGACGCGCCGGCGGCGATGCGGTAGAGCTTGTTGTCGCCGTGGTCGCGGCAGAAGGTCGCGTAGCGACGCGCTTCGGACGCGAACTGCGGGGCGGTGAAGTTGCCGCCGCAGCCCCAGGCCTCGTTGCCGATGCCCCAGAACGGCACCTTCCACGGCTCGTCGCGTCCGTTCTCGCGGCGCAGGCTCGCCATCGGGCTGTCGCCGTCGCGCGTCAGGTACTCGACCCAGTCGCTCATCTCCTGCACGCTGCCCGAGCCGACGTTGCCGCTGACGTACGCGTCGGCGCCGAGCATCTCGCACAGGTCCATGAACTCGTGCGTGCCGAAGTGATTGTTCTCGACGACGTCGCCCCAGTGGGTGTTGACCATGCGGGGCCGCGACTCTTTCGGGCCGATGCCGTCGCGCCAGTGGTACTCGTCGGCGAAGCAGCCGCCCGGCCAGCGGAGGTTCGGGATGCCGATGCCCTTGAGCGCCTCGACGACGTCGAGTCGGATCCCGCGCTCGTGGGGGATCGACGAATCCTCGCCGACGTAGAAGCCGCCGTAGATGCAGCGCCCCAGGTGCTCGGCGAAGTGGCCGTAGAGGTGGCGGCTGATGACCGGACCGGGGACGTCCAGGTCGACGACGGCGCGGGCGCGGAGGTCGGGCACGGGTTTCTCCTTCGAAACATCGGGGCGAGGCGATTTGTAACGATACACATTCGAGCGGCCGATGTCGAGCATGAATGCAGAAGGCCCGGAGTTCCGAGGAACTCCGGGCCTTCCGGGAAGCGGGTGCTTACCAGCTCGACTTGGTCACGCCGGGCAGCTCGCCACGGTGCGCCATGTCGCGGAAGCGGACACGCGAGATGCCGAACTTCGTGAGGACACCGCGGGGGCGGCCGTCGATGACGTCGCGCGAGCGCAGGCGGACCGGCGACGCGTTGCGGGGCAGCTTCTGCAGGCCCACGCGAGCGGCTTCGCGCTCCTCGTCGGTCGACGTCGGCGAAACGAGCGCCTTCTTCAGCTCAAGGCGCTTGGCGGCGTAGCGGTCGACGACCTCCTGGCGCTGCTTGTTGCGCGCGATCTTGCTCTTCTTAGCCATGGATCAACGCTCCTCTCGGAAATCGACGTGCTTGCGGATGACCGGGTCGTACTTCTTGAGCACGATGCGGTCGGGGTTGTTGCGGCGGTTCTTGCGCGTAACGTAGGTGTAACCCGTGCCCGCGGTCGAACGCAGCTTGATGATCGGACGGACGTCCTGTGCCTTCTTGGCCATTAGAGCTTCACACCCTTCGCCTGGAGGTCACGCACGACCGCCTCGATGCCGCGAGCGTCGATGACCTTGATGCCCTTGGCCGAGACGTTGAGCTTGATGTTGCGACCCAGCGACGGAACGAAGTAGGTCTTCTTCTGCACGTTCGGGTCGAAGCGGCGCTTCGTCCGGCGGTGCGAGTGCGAGATGTTGTGACCGAAGCCGGGAACTGCTCCAGTCACCTGGCACACTGCTGCCATAGTGATGTCTCCTTAGTACCGTGAGGCCGGACGGCCTCACCCAAGATCCCTTGTCTGCATCTCGACGCACGCCGTCATCGCCCGGAAGTTTCCGGTCGTTGAGCGAGCGAAGCGGGTCGAAACGCGTACTGCGTGCTGGAGGCGCGCAGACAAAGAGTCAGTCTAGCACGGGCGGCGTGTCGCGCTTGACGGGGCCCGGTTCGCCCTCCAGCCGTCGCGACTGCGAGGCGACACGCGCCCACCGCACCATATTCCGGGGCGGGAATCTCTCCTGACACGGGATCCAATGCGAGGCGCCCGAGGCGCCGAGAGGCCTGTGCCTGTCTACAAAATCTCGCGCCCGCGTCGGATCCGGGTGGACCATGTCGTCATCCCGGGAGAGGGGATGGACATGAGCGCTTCACACAACGACGGACCCCTGTGGCCCGCGTCTCCCTTCGATCTGGCCGACGCGCACCGGTGCCCGTCGTGCTTCACCGCCGTCACGGCGCAGGTGTGCCCCGCGTGCGGCTTCGCGTTGAGCGACCCGCGCGCCCCGCGCGTCCTCGAGCTCGGCCGTCAGATGCTCACGCTCGAGCTGTCGCGTCAGCAGCTGATGGACAGGATCCGCCTCGCGTACGCGACGGCCGCCGTGACGGAAGCAGGTGCTGTACCCGTAACGCTCGCGGCCCCGCCGGAGCTCGTCGCGGCCGCCCCCGACGCCGACGCCGCGGTGCACCTGGCGCCCGCCGCCGAGGCGATGCTCGGCGGCTCGGCGCCGCCGAGCGGGGCCATCGTGGCCGACCCCGCGGCGGAGGGGGCGTCCCTCACAGCGCCCGATGCGATCGAACTCGTGACCGTGCCGAAGTCCACCACCGCGGCGCCCGCGACCACACGACCCGAGATCGTGGTGCCCCCGAAGCTGCCCGCGCCGGCCGCTGCGGTGCCGCGGGGGCCCGGGCCGGCGGCACCGGTCGCGGTGGCGGCATCCGCTCCCCGCCGCAGGCTGACCGTGCCGGTGCTGCTGCTCATCGTCGGCGTCTCGCTGGTCGGCATCGCCGCCGTCTTCTTCCTCCTGCTCGCGTGGTTCCTGTGGGGCATCGCGGTGCGCGCGCTCATCATCGGCGGCATCACCCTCACCACGATCGCGCTGGCCTCGTGGCTGCGCCGCCGCGACCTGGGGGCGACGGCCGAGGGGATCGGCGCGCTCGGGGTGGGACTGCTCGCGCTGGACGCGTGGGCCGTACGGGCGAACGACCTGTTCGGCACCGGGTCGACCGACCCGGCGCTGTACGCGGGGGTGTCCGCTCTCGTCGTCGCGGCGATCTGCCGCCTGTGGGCGCGCGTCTCGCACCTGCGGGGACCCGACCTCGCCGCTTCGCTCGCCCTGCCCGCAGGCCTCGGACTCCTGGTGGGCGGGCTGACGTCGCTGCCCCCCGCGGAAGCCCTCACCGCCGGCCTGCTCGGCGCCGCCGCCGGGGGGCTGGCGCACGCGCTTCCCGCACCCTGGTCGTCGGCGCGGCGCGGCGAGGACCACGCGGCCGAGCGCCTCGTGCTCGCGCTCAGCGGGGTGGCTGCCCTGGTCGCGGCGGGTCTCACCGCCGCGTTGCTGACCGGGGACGCGCTGCCGGTCGTGATGTGGTCGAGCATCGGGCTCGTGGTGCTGGGCATCGCACACGCGTGGCTCGCCCATCGGCCGGTCGACGGCGCACGTCTGCCCGCCGCCGCCGTGGTCTCGGGCGTCGCGTCCGTGGCCGCGACTGCTGCTGCGGGTCTCGCGGGCTGGCAGCTCGCGATGCGCAGCGACCTCCCGGTGTACGGCGTGCTGGTCGCCCCGGTGCTGGCCGTGCTCGTGGCCGTCGCCATCGACGTCGCGCGCAGCCGACGCGGCACACCCGCGTGGGTGCCCGCGGCGATCGCGTCCGCGGTCGTCGCCGGGCTGTCGATCGTCGCCATCACCCTCACGTGGGCGACGCAGGCGATCCTGACGATCGGCGCCTCGTGGACGGCGTGGCGGACGGATGCCTTCGCCCTTCCGGCCGGAGCCCCCGAGGCACCGCTGCCCCCGGTGATCACCGCCGTGGTCATCGGCGGCCTGCTGCTCGCGACGCCCACGCTGCGAGGACCGGTGCTGCGCCCGTTCGTGCCGGCCGTGGCGAGCGTCCTCCTGCTGGTCGCGGGCGCGCGGACGGCCGTCCCGGCCGTTCTCGTGGCGATCGCGGTCGTCCTGGTCGTCGTCGCGGTCGCCGTCGTCGCGGTGCTGCGGATCCGCGAGCGCCGCCGCAACGACGACGCCGCCGGCGGTGCGGTCGATCCCGACGCCGGGCTCCTCGCCCGCGGCCTTCCCATCGGGTACCTGGTCGCCGGCGGGATCGCCGCCGCGAGCGCGTACGTCGGCGGCGTGGCCACGCCATGGCTGTGGCTCGTCGGGATCGGTGTCGCGATGGTGTACCCGATCGCCCTGCGGCTCGTGATGAGGCCGACCGACACCGCCGCGGTCGTGGCGGCCGTCGCCCCGGTCGCCGTCGCCGCGCTGTCGACGGTGTTCGCCCCGAGTGCCCTCGCGGCGTTCACCGGCCTGACGGGCCAGCCGGGCCCGGTGATCGCGACACTGCTGCAGTGGGTGGCCGTCGCGACCCTCGTCGCGGCGATCGTGCTGCCTGTGGAGCGTGCGAGCCGCATCGCGCTGGCTATCGCCGCCGAGGTGCTCGTGGCGTTCAGCCTCATCGGCGCGTTCACCGCCGTGACGATGCCGGATGCCGAGCCCTCGGCGAACCCGCTGCTGACGGCGATCGGCGAGCCGGCCCTCGGCATCGCGCGGGGCGCCCTGCTGCTCGCCGGCCTCACGATCGTCGCTCTCGGCGTCACGCGCGTCGCCGGGGTGCCGACGATCCTCGCCGCGGCGCTGACGGCCCCGGTCGCAGCCGCGACGACCTACGACGTGCTCGGGACCTTCGGTCTGCGCACCACGGACGCGGCGCCGCTCGCCCTCACCGCCGCGGCGGTCGTCGTTCCGCTGGTCGCGGCGGCCACCGCGTTCCCGCGACGCGAAGCGAAGCAGGCGCCGTCCGCACCCGTCTCGCAGTGGCCCGCCGACATCGCCCCGGCCCCGCCGCGACCTCGCCCCACCGATCGCGTGCTCCGCAGGCTCGCCGCCGATCTCGGCGCCGCCCTCACGGTGCTCGTCGTGGTGTGGCCGGTGACTCCTCTGCTCGTGTGGGCCGCCCTCGCGATCGTCGCCATCGGCTTCGCCGCGGCATCCGTGTCCCGCGGATGGGCGGGGACGATCGCGGTGGATCCTGCCGACGATCGCTTCGCGACGAAGCGGAACGGGATGCCGCTTCTCGACGCCCCGCGCCGCCTGCTGGCGTGGCCGGCGGCCGTCGCCGCGATCGCGGCGTGGTGGACGTGGCTCGACGCCGGCACCCCCGCCACGTTCTACACGGTGGAGTCGTACGTCGTGCCGTCGGCCGTGGTGCTCGTGGGCTTCGCCGCGCTGCTGGTGCGGCTGCGCCGCCGGGTCGAGGCGAGCATCGCCCTCGCCGGCGGTCTCGCGCTCGGGCTGTGGGCTCCGGCCGTCGAGGGGTGGAGCGGGGAGCCGCTGCGGGGCGTGGTCATCGCCCTCGTCGCCGTGGCGGTGTGCCTGGCGCTGTCGTTCACGCCGGTGCGCAGCATCCGTCCCGCCGCTCCGGTCGGGGCCGCCGTCGCCGTGATCGCGATCGGGCTCGTCGCCGTCGAGCGCGCGTTCGCAGGACAGGGCTCGCAGGTGCTCTGGCTCGTGCTGCTGGTCGCGGTCGCGTACGCGTCGGGCTGGGGCGCGACCCTCGCCCGGCCGAGCCGTCCGGCGTCCGGGCTCTATGCACTCATCGTGCCCCCGGCAGCCGTCATCGCGGCGATCGTCGCGATCCTGCCGATCGCCGACGAGCCGCGCATCGTCGCGGGCACGATCATCATGCTCGCCGCACTGCATCTCGCCGCCGCGGGGCTGAACCGCCTTCCGCTGACCGGCGCGACCCGCTGGATCTCGCTCGCGGGAGCCTTCGCGGTCGGCGCCGCAGGGTGGCTGCTGGGCGCGGCGACCGAGGTCGAAGCGGTGTCGCTCCCCGTCGCCGCGATGTGTCTCGTCGGGGCCGTGCTCGGCATGCTCCGGCGCCGGCGGGCCGGCGATGTCTGGCCCGCCGCGGAGGGCCCCGCGTGGATCGTGGGTCTTGTGCTCGCCACCGCGCCGAGCCTCCTGGTCGCGGCCGGGCCCGCGCGCCTCTGGGCGTACATCACGCTCACCCTCGCGGCGGCGGTCGGGTCCCACCCGCCGTGCGTCAGTCCGCGCATCACGCGGATGATGTCGATCGGGTCGACGCCGCGGATCTTC
>NZ_JBDGJU010000030.1:0-43302 GCF_057656735.1 Microbacterium sp. Soil_C_42 | reverse complement strand
AATCAGCACAGGCGCCACTCCGCCATCGGAGCCCCACCCTTCAGCAGACTCAACAACCTGCCTGGACATCACATCTAGACCGTTCCCGCCGGCGGCCACAGGCCGATGATGAGCGCCATGACGATGATGGTCACGAGCTCGTGCGAGATGTTGAGCACGGTCAGCGACGACGGCCGCCCCTCGAACGCGTCGTGCGTGATGAAGCGAGCCGCGGTGAAGCCCGCCCAGAGGATCGCACCCGTGAGCAGCGCCGCCCAGAGGTAGCCGCCGCCGTAGAAGTGCCAGGCGATCGACGAGGCACCGGCCAGCACCCACGCGGTCACGAAGCTGACGATCAGCGTCACCACGATCGGCACCACGGCACTTGCGCCCGGCCGGTTCATGTCGACGTTCGCGAGCTTCGCCCATCTCGTGCCGAAGACCTTCGGCGTGTACCAGATCGAGCCGACGACCATGCTCGACGCCGTCGCGATCAGCACCGCCCAGTAGTTGATCTCGGGAACCATCTCGGCCTCCTCCGCTCAGGCGCCGACGCCGGTCGCGGTCGTCGCTCGACGCGAGCGTAGCGCCGCCCGGTGACGCCCGCCCCGCACCGCGCCGGTAGCGTGGAGCGGGTGAGCAGAGGCATCCGCAATCTCGTCGTCAGCGTCCCCACCGAGCAGCTCGCCGCGGATCTGGGCGCCCTGCCCGACGGCGTCGACCTGGTGGTGTGGCCGATGGATGCTGCCGCCCCGCGCGAGCGGTTCGACATCGTCGTGCCGCCGTACATGTCGATGGCGCGCGTGCTCGAGCGTCTCGAGGGCGTCGAGGTCGGGCTCGTGCAGGGCCAGTCCATCGGCTATGACGGCGTCGCCGCCATCCTGCCCGAGGGCCTGGTCTTCGCGAACGCGGCGTCGGTGCACGAGACGTCGACCGCCGAGCTCGCGGTGGGTCTCGCGATCGCCGCACAGCGTCACATCGACGCGTTCGCCGTCGACACGGCGGCCGGCCGCTGGGCGCCGGTCTTCGCGCAGAGCCTCGCCGACCGCCGCGTGCTGCTGCTCGGCTACGGCGGCGTCGGCAAGGCCGTCGCCGCGCGGCTCGAGCCGTTCGAGGTCGAAATCACCCCCGTCGCGTCGCGCGCCCGCGACGAGGACGGCGTCGCGGTGCACGGCATCGACGAGCTGCCCGAGCTGCTCCCCCAGGCCGAGATCGTGATCCTCACACTGCCCGGCGGTGAGGCCACGCAGGGGCTCGTCGACGACGCGTTCCTGTCGGCGCTCCCCGACGGGGCGCTCATCGTGAACGTCGGCCGCGGCACCCTCGTCGACACCGACGCGCTCGTCGACCACGTGCGTCGCGGACGCATCCGCGCCGCCCTCGACGTCACCGACCCCGAGCCCCTCCCCGACGGCCATGCGCTGTGGGGCCTTCCGGGGGTGCTCATCGCCCCGCACGTCGGCGGCGCGTCGAGCGCGATGCGGCCCCGGGTCGCGAAGCTCGTGCGGACGCAGATCGAGCGCCTCGCCGCCGGCGAGCCGCCGATCAACGTCGTGCTCGGCGGCTGAGCCGGCGCAGCTGCCCCTTCAGTTCTCCGCCGCTCTGAGGTAGACCGGAGGGGACGGACGGTGGTGAGCGATGAGCGATTCCCCAAGTGGTCCCCCGAGTGCAGGCCAGCCTCCCCAGGTGGAACGGCTTGCCGCTTCGGCGTGCTGGGAGTACCTGCAGACCGCCGAACTCGGCCGGCTCGCGGTCGACAACGCCGACGGTGCGCCCGACATCTTCCCGGTCAACTACGTCGCCCACGAGGGCGCCCTGTACATCCGCACGGCGCGCGACGCGAAGCTCCTCCACATCGCGCAGCACCCGATGGTCGCCTTCGAGGTCGACGGGGCGACCGACGAGGACCACTACTGGAGCGTCGTGATCCGCGGCAAGGCGGAGCGCGTCACCCGTGACGACGAGATCCGTGACAGCGGGGTCCGCCGGCTCGCGTCGTGGAGCCCGACCGCGAAGTTCTTCGTCATGAAGGTCGTCGCGAACACCGTGACGGGTCGCCGGTTCCCCCAGCACGCGAGCCGCAAGGATCCGCTCATGCCGTTCGAGGGCGACGCCGCGCCGCGGACTCCGGCCGAGCCGTCGCCGCAGCCCCGTGCCGAGCGGCCGGCACCGATTCCGCACTTCACTCCGCGCACGGGTCCGCAGGACACGCTCCCGGGACCCCGCTCCGACGGGTGACCGCCGATGCCGGCGGCGGGGGCGCCGTCAGGCGGTGAAGACCGTGTGGACGTCGCCGACGACCTCGCGGCCGCCGAGCGCGGTCAGCTCCATGAGCACCGCGGTGCCCACGACCGCTCCGCCGAGCGACTCGACGAGTTCGTGCGCCGCGACGAGCGTGCCACCGGTCGCGAGGACGTCGTCGACCAGCAGCACCCGCGTGCCGCGGGCGATGTCGTCGTGCGCCTCGATCGTGGCGGTTCCGTACTCGAGCGCGTAGGAGACGGATGCTGCGGGCAGAGGCAGCTTGCCCGCCTTGCGGATCGGGACCAGGCCCACGCCGGCCTCCATCGCGACCGCACCGGCGAGCAGGAACCCGCGCGCCTCGACCCCGGCGACGACGTCGAACGACCCCTCGAACGGGGCGATCATCGCGTGGATGACGGTGCGGACGGCTCGGGCATCCGCCAGCAGAGGCGTGATGTCGCGGAACTGCACGCCCGGCTCCGGGTAGTCGGGGATCGTGCGGATGAGGGATTCGGCGCGCGTGAGGGCTTCGGACAGCACCCGCCAACCCTACGCCCGACCCCTGTGCGTCATACGTTATGAGGTGGTGTAAGCGCTTGCAGTATGCTGGCCGGATGACTTCCGCAGAGACCATCGAGCGCACGGACGCGTTCCTCACCACCGTCGGCGGCGAGTGGTGGCGCACCGCCGTCATCTACCAGATCTACCCGCGCTCCTTCGCGGACGCGTCGGGCGACGGCATCGGCGACCTCCCCGGCATCACCTCGCACCTCGACGACCTCGCCCACCTCGGCATCGACGCCATCTGGCTGAGCCCGTTCCAGCGCTCGCCCCAGAAGGACGCCGGCTACGACGTCAGCGACTACTGCGACGTCGACCCGCTCTTCGGCACCCTGGCCGACTTCGACGACATGCTGGCCGCGGCGCATGAGCGCAGCATCCGTGTCATCGTCGATCTCGTCCCGAACCACTCGTCCGACCAGCACGAATGGTTCCAGCAGGCCCTCGCCGCCGCTCCCCACAGCACCGAGCGCGCGCGCTACATGTTCCGCGACGGCAAGGGCGAGAACGGAGAGCTCCCGCCGAACAACTGGGAGTCCGTCTTCGGCGGCCCGGCATGGACGCGCGTGGTCGAGGCCGACGGCGAGCCGGGCCAGTGGTACCTGCACCTGTTCGACTCGTCGCAGCCCGACTTCGACTGGTCCAACGAGGAGGTCCGCGAGGAGTTCCGCCGCATCCTGCGCTTCTGGCTCGACCGCGGGGTCGACGGCTTCCGCGTCGACGTCGCCCACGGCCTGGTGAAGGCGGAGGGGCTGCCGGACTACATCCCGAACCCCGAGGCCGGCTCGATGGGCGGCGAGGCGGAGAACGTGCCGTACTGGGGCCAGGACGCCGTGCACGAGGTGTACCGCGACTGGCGCAAGATCCTCGAGGAGTACCAGGGCGACCGCGCCCTCGCCGCCGAGGCGTGGCTGCCCACCGCCGCGCGCACCGCCGAGTGGGTGCGTCACGACGAGATGCACCAGGCCTTCAACTTCCCCTACCTCGAGACGAAGTGGAACGCCGCCGACCTCCGCGAGGTCATCGAGGTGTCGCTGCACGCGTTCCCGGGTGTCGGCGCGCCCTCGACGTGGGTGCTCTCCAACCATGACGTCGTCCGTCACGCCTCGCGCCTGGCGCTGAC
This sequence comes from Microbacterium sp. Soil_C_42, assembly GCF_057656735.1. NCBI lineage: Bacteria > Bacillati > Actinomycetota > Actinomycetes > Micrococcales > Microbacteriaceae > Microbacterium > Microbacterium sp. Soil_C_42. The sequence continues at coordinate 39,395 of NZ_JBDGJU010000030.1, read as the reverse complement.
CGCCGAGAACCCGCAGGGTCACGGCATCGGCCCGGACTCCCCCGGCCAGCCGATCCGCGAGGTGGGGCTCGCCCGCGCCCGCGCGGCCACGACCCTCATGCTCGCCCTGCCGGGTTCGGCCTACCTCTACCAGGGCGAGGAGCTCGGGCTTCCCGAGGTCATCGACATCCCGGGCGACGCCCGTCAGGACCCGACGTGGTTCCGCACGAACGGCGAGCGCTACGGCCGCGACGGCTGCCGCGTGCCGATCCCGTGGAACGCGGATGCCCCGGGCTACGGCTTCAACGCGACCGGTGCGTCGTGGCTGCCCCAGCCCGCCGAGTGGGCGACGCTCGCCCGCGACGCGCAGACCGGCGTCGAGGGTTCGACGCTCGAGCTCTACCGCGCGCTGCTCGCCGAGCGCCGGGCGCGGTCGCTGGGTGCGGGTTCGCTCGAGTGGATCGACGGATACGGAACGGATGCTGTCGCATTCCGCAACGGGAATGTCACCGTCCTCGCGAACACCGGTTCCACGCCGATCGCGCTGCCGGACGGTATCGTGATCGCGTCCAGCGGCCCTGTCGCGGACGGCGAGCTCCCGGGCGACACGACGGTCTGGATCGAGACCGCCTGACACGCGAGCTGAGCTCCGAGAAGGTACGGTGACGACGTGGTCAGCATCGACGAGGTCGCCCGCGCGGCGGGTGTCTCGACGGCGACCGTCTCACGCGCGCTGAGCGGGCGCGGGCACGTCTCGGCGGGCGCGAAGGCGAAGGTCGAGGAGGCCGCCAAGAGCCTCGGGTACGTGGTGTCGGCCTCGGCCTCGAGCCTCGCCTCGGGTCGCACGCGCAACATCGGCGTGCTGGTGCCGTTCCTCGACCGCTGGTTCTTCTCGACCGTGCTGAGCGGGATCGCCTCGGCGCTCATGCGCCGCGGCTACGACATCACGCTCTATAGCCTCACCGCCGACCGCGGCGAGCGGCACGACGTCTTCGACACGTTCCTGCGGCGCCAGCGCGTGGACGGGGTCATCGCGATCTCGCTCGAGCTCGGCCAGGAGGAGACCGAGCGGCTCGTCGAGCTCGACCTGCCCGTGATCGCGATCGGCGGACCCAATCCGCTGCTCACGACCCTCACGGTCGACGACGTGGCCGTCGCGCGACTGGCCACCGAGCACCTGCTCGCGCTCGGCCATCGCCGGATCGCGCACATCGGCGCGAGCCCCGAATTCGACATCGACTTCCACATCCCGACGCAGCGCCGGCAGGGCTTCGAGCTGGCCCTGGCCGACGCCGGCATCGAGGTCAGCCCGTCGCTGTTCGAGCCCGCCGACTTCACCATCGAGGGCGGCTTCCGCGCCGCCAAACAGCTGCTGGGAAAGCCCGGCAGCCGGCCGACCGCGATCTTCGCGGCATCCGATGAGATGGCGATCGGGGCACTGCTCGCCGCACGCGAGCTCGGCTACCGGGTGCCCGAGGATCTGTCGGTGATCGGCATCGACGGCCACGAGCTCGGCGAGTTCTTCCGCCTCACCACGGTCGACCAGTTCCCCCTCGGCCAGGGCGAGCGCGCCGCGGACGCCATCCTCGAGGCGCTGGAATCGACGGATGCCGAGACCCCCGTCCACCGGCCGGGCGAGCTGCCCTTCGAGCTCATCGTGCGAGGCTCCACGGCGCGCCTGCCGCAGTGACGGTGTCGCGACTTCTCCACCGGTCTCGGCAATAGTGTCGTATCGGAGCCTGCCCGTTCGTGGATCAGGTATGCGGGCCCGTTCGGGCGCCGCGACGGAGGGTCCACGACGGGGTCCTCGTCCCGATGAGAGGAGACGACAATGCCGAACTACCTGATCGCATTCAACGACGAATGGGTGCCCCCGCAGACGGCCGACCAGCTGCGCAGCAAGAGCACGGCCTCGCAGGAGCTTCTGGAGGAGATGAAGAGCGCGGGCGTCTTCCTCTTCGCGGAGGGGGGCATCGACGCCTCGACCGCGGTCTGCAGCGTCGTCAGCAAGAACGGCGAGGCGGTCTTCACCGACGGGCCGTTCGCCGAGACGAAGGAGCACCTCGGCGGGTTCACCGTCGTGAACGTGCCCGACGACGAGGCCGCCCGCTACTGGGCGGGACGACTGGCCGTCGCCCTCGACTGGCCGCAGGAGGTGCACCGCTTCCCCGGCGACATGGCGGAGATCGTGGAGCGGCACGCGTCCGAGCCGTGACCGGCCCCACCGTCGATGAGGCGATCACCCGCGCCCACCTCGAGGAGTGGGCGCGGGTGGTGGCGGGGCTCGCCCGCCGCTTCGGCGATCTCGACCTCGCCGAGGATGCCGCCGCGGAGGCGTTCGCTGCCGCGGTGGAGCACTGGCCGCGTGACGGCGTGCCACCGAACCCGGGTGCGTGGCTCACCACCACCGCGACGCGCAAGGCGATCGACCGGCTGAGACGTGAGTCGCGCCGCGACGACAAGCACAAGGCGGCGCTGATGCTGTCCGACGACTCTCCTCCCGAGCAGACGGGACCGGTCGACGACGACCGGCTCCGGCTGATCTTCACCTGCTGTCATCCCGTCCTCCCCATGGAGGCCAGGGTCGCCCTGACGCTGCGGCTGCTGGGTGGACTCACGGTCGCCGAGATCGCCCACGCCTTCCTCGTGCCGGAGACCACCATGGCGCGACGGATCACCCGTGCGAAGGCGAAGATCGCGGCGGCGCACGTCCCCTATCGGGTGCCGTCGGCGACCGATCTCCGAGAGCGGCTCGCCGGCGTGCTCGCGGTGATCTACCTCGTCTTCAACGAGGGGTATCTGGCGACCGGCGGCGACGACCCGATGCGGGCGGACCTGACCGACGAGGCGATCCGCCTGGGCCGGCTGCTGCGCGCGCTTCTTCCCGATGAGGGCGAGGTGACGGGACTGCTCGCGCTGATGCTGCTCATCGACGCGCGACGAACCGCGCGTGTGTCCCGCACGGGCGAGCTCGTGACCTTGGAAGAGCAGGATCGCGGGGCGTGGAGCCGCGCGCTGATCGTCGAGGGCCACGCGCTGGTCCGGGAGCGGATCGCCGCCGTCGCCGCCGGAGGTGCGCCGCCGGGGCGCTACCAGCTGCTCGCCGCGATCAACGCGGTGCACACCGCCGCCCTGTCCGCTCGCGACACCGACTGGTCGCAGATCGTCGCGCTCTACGACCGCCTGCTCGGCGCCGATCCGTCCGCCATCGTGCGACTCAACCGCGCCATCGCGGTCGCCGAGATCGACGGTCCCGACGTCGCGCTCGCCGAGCTCGACCGGCTCCGCGGACCTCTCGACGGGTATCACGCCTACCACGCGGCGCGCGCCGACCTCCTCCGCCGGCTCGGGCGCAGCGAGGAGGCGCGGTCGGCGTACGACCGTGCCGTGCAGCTCGCCGGCAACCCCGCCGAACGCGCATACCTCGTCCGGCGCCGCGACCAGCTGGCGGGTTGATCCCGCCCCACACCCCCACCCCCGCCCTCGTCCCCCGCCCTCGCCCCCCGCCCTCGTCCCCCGCCCCGTCCCCGCGCCCTCGTCCCCGCTGCGCTCCGCAGTCACCTCTGGCGCATCCACTCCGCCCGCACCCGCACAACGTGACCGCGCAGCACAGAACGTCTTCGCTTCCGCAGTCACTTCTGGCGCGTCCACCCCGCCCGCACCCGCACAACGTGACTGCGCAGCACAGAACGTCTTTGCTTCCGCAGTCACGTTGTGCGGGTGTGGTGGGGTGAGAGGTCGCCGAAACGGACTGCGGAGCGGGAGGGGGCGCGGCGGCGCGGCCGCGTAGGCTCGACCGCATGACCCTCGACCTCGAAGCGATCTACGTCGATCTGCACCGGCATCCGGAGCTGTCCTTCCAGGAGACCCGCACCGCGGGGGTGATCGCACAGCACCTGGGCGGGCTCGGCATCGAGTTCGAGGAGGGGATCGGCAAGACCGGCGTCACCGGCGTGATCCGCAACGGCGAGGGCCCCGTCGTGTGGCTGCGGGCCGACATGGACGCGCTGCCGGTGCCCGAGCAGACCGGCCTCGAGTACGCGAGCACGGCGCGCGGCACCGACCCGGCCGGCAACGACGTGCCGGTCATGCACGCGTGCGGGCACGACATGCACGTCACGGCGCTGCTCGGCGCCCTCGAGCGCCTGGTCGCCACGAAGAACGAGTGGTCCGGCACGATCGTCGCCGTCTTCCAGCCCGCCGAGGAGTACGGCGCGGGCTCGCAGGCGATGATCGCCGACGGCGTGCTCGACCGCTTCCCGAAGCCCGACATCGTGCTCGGCCAGCACGTCACGCCGCTGCCCGCCGGCACGATCGGCGTGCGCAGCGGCACGCAGATGGCGGCATCCGACGGCCTCACGGTCACGCTGCTGGGCCGCGGCGGCCACGGCTCGCGTCCGCAGGCGACGATCGACCCGGTCGTCATGGCCGCGGCCACCGTCATGCGGCTGCAGACGATCGTGTCGCGCGAGGTGGACCCCCGCGACGTCGCGGTCGTGACCGTCGGCTCGATCCACGCGGGCCTCAAGAACAACATCATCCCGGCCGAGGCGAAGCTCGAGCTGAGCCTGCGCTACCCCGACGACGAGGCGCGCGCCCGCGTGCTCGAGAAGGTGGAGCGCATCGTCCGCGCCGAGGCGCAGGCGTCGGGCGCGGAGCAGCCGCCGGTCATCGTCACCGACCACACGCTCCCTCCGACCATCAACGACCCCGACGCGACCGCGCGCCTGACCGCGGCGTTCGACAGGACGTTCGGCGACGGCACCGTGATCGACCCGGGCATGTTCACCGGCAGCGAGGACGTCTCGTGGTTCGCCCGCGAGGCCGGCGTACCGCTGGTCTTCTGGTTCTGGGGCGGTGTCGACCCGGCGGCCTTCGCCGACGCCACCGCCGCCGGCACGGTCGAGCGCGACATCCCGACCAACCACTCGCCGTTCTTCGCCCCCGTGCTCCAGCCCACGCTGAGCCGCGGCGTCGACGCGCTCGTGGTCGCCGCGCGCGAGTTCCTCGGCACGCCGACGGCGTAGCCGGTGGACGGATGCTGCGGGCCGCAGCATCCGTTCGCTCCGGCGTCGTCGCCGAGGGCGTCAGGCGGGTTCGGCGACGGCTCCTGCGCGGGCGTCCTCTGCATCGAGCAGCCGCTGGAGTCCGCGGAAGTCGCGCATGAGGATGCGGGCCAGGACGAACGTGGGAAGCAGTGCGACAAGCCTCAGCCACCCCGCGACGTCGCCCCCGTAGTCGGCGTGCACGCGCGTCCCGCGATCCTCGGCGGAGCAGGCGTACTCGACGCGCGAGTTCCACGGCGAGGTGGAGTGCCACACGACCCGCTCGTCGGGCTCGACGACTTCGAGCACGTCCTCGAAGTGGACGCGGAACGGGCCGATGATGTGGTCGATCGCGGTCCAGCGGCTGCCTACGCTCGGCGGCCCGTCGCCCACACGCCGGCGGAGTTCGACCGCGGGCGCCCAGTCATGCCACGTGCCGGGGTCGGCGAAATACGGGAACACGCGAGCGGGCGGGTGGTCGAGATGCACGTCCAGCGTCACGCGTCTCCACATGGCGGTCACACCATCGCGGGAACCGGGCGGTCGGGGTAGAGCTCCCGCATCGCCCTGTCGTACTGCCGCTTCATCAGCAGCTGGTACAGCAGCCGGATCGGCGCGGGGACGTTCGTGCGCATCCACTCGTCGCGCTCGGCCTCGGGCACGCTGGCGACCAGCAGTCCGAGCTGGAGGGACATGATGTCCTTGCCGAGCTCCTTCCGGTGCGCCATGAGCTCGGCCCGCGTGTGCTGCTCCATCCAGTCCCACTCCTGCTGGGAGAGGACGGCGCCGGCCACCGGCATGATGTCGTCCTCCTCCTGCCCGAGATGCGCGGTGAGGGTGTCGCGCAGGTGCTCGATGTCGCCGGCGAACGCGTCGCGGAGCGCGGGATCCGCCGTCCGCAGCCACGGCTCGAGCTGCGGTTCGATCCGGGCGAGCTGAGACGCGACCTCGGCGTGCTGCGCGCGCATCTGATCGACGTGCAGCGCGCAGCCGGGGTCGCGCGAGACCAGCTTGTCCCACAGCGCGGCGTCCTCGGTCTCGTGGTGCATGTGCAGCGCATAGAAGTCGAGGTGGGCGTACCGGCCCACGATTGCCGCGCGGGCGGTGTCGCCCGGGGGCACGCCGCGCACGAGCTGCGGCAGCTCGCGGTAGAGCCAGCGGAAGATCCTGTGGACGAGGATCAGGCCGGACGTGTCGCAGCCGGGTTCCTGCCCCTCCGGCATGGCCCCGGAGGAAGGAAGCTTGGTAGCCATATCGCACCCCCGATCCCCGCAGCTCGTCGGCGCTGACGACCCCAGGCGGTGATCAGCCGGATTCTACTCCCGGGGCGGCCTCATCGCACCGGCCCCGCAACCGGGTTCCGGTGCCCTCGAGCTCGGCGAAGCACAGCGATCGCGCCGCTACGGGGCGTGACCCGGACCCGGGGGCGCAGCATCCGGTTCCTGCAGATCCCGCGCGTCGGTGAGGCGCTGACCCGACGCGAGACCGGGGAGGCCGCGACGGGTGTCGGTCGTGAAGACCAGCACGATCGACACCACCGCGAACACCGAAGCCACGAACGTCCACGCACCGGGGAGCGCGTTCAGCACGAGGTAGCCGCCGATGCCGGCGACGAAGCGCAGGAAGCGCGCGAGCCCGACCGGGAGCGGGCCGCCGGTGAAGCGCACCTGCACGGCATGGTCGCCGATCGTGCCGCCCGTCGCGAGCGTCGCGACGAGCCACACGACGATCGTCACCGCCGAGCCGATGACGTTCGCCGCGGATCCGTCGCGCACGGCGGCGTCCGCACCGAGGAGGGAGAGCGCGAGCTGCACGGCGACGACCACCGTGAGGGTGAGCACCCAGGCGGCGAGCCCGTCGCACAGCATGCCGAGGAGGCGCCGGCCGCTCGTGACGGGCTGCGGCCGGTCCGCGTCGGGCAGGCGCGGCGACCCGCGGTAGCGCCGCGGCACGGCGAGCGCGAGCAGTGAGCCGAGCACCGCACCCAGGGTGTTCGTGAGCAGATCGTCCACGTCGAACACACGGTAGGCGCACGGGTAGAGGCCCCAGACCCCGGTGAGCTGGGTGACCTCGACGAACCCCGACAGCACGACGCCGGCGACGAGGGCCGTGATCACGCCCCGTCCGCCCAGCACACGCAGGAAGAAGCCGAGCGGCAGGAAGAGCAGCACGTTGAGCAGCAGCTGCCGCACGGCGGGGTCCATCGCGAACCCGCTGCCGCGACGCACGATGGCCCCGCGCAGGTCGGCGGCGATCGCCGTCACATCGATGTTCACGCCCGCGCACGCGATCGCGTCGGGGTGGGGCAGGGGCAGGAGCGTGTAGGTCCAGATCGCCATCATGTAGACGAGCGCGGCGCCCCAGACCACGAAGCGGCCGACGCCGAATCCGCCCCGACGGCGGTAGCTGAGCGCGACGAAGGGGACGAAGAGCAGCACCCCCACGACCACCCCGAGCGTGATCGCGAGCACACCGAGGATGATCTGCTCGTCCACGCTACGAGTGTCCCAGAGAGGCACCCGCATGGATTTCGTGAGGATGGCCGTCTGGATGCATCCTCGCGTTCTCCTCACGAGTAGCCTTACGGGCCGTGACGAACGAAAGCCGTGAGCAGTCGGTCGATGAGAAGCCGATCGCCAAGCGCCTCATCCTGGGGGATCCGCTCGCGTCCACCGACTCGGACGAGCACCTGCTCCCCAAGAAGCTGGCGCTGCCCATCTTCGCCTCGGACGCGCTGTCGTCCGTCGCGTACGCCCCGCAGGAGCTGCTGCTCATCCTCCTCACCGGCGGCCTCGCGTTCCTCACGTTCGCCCCCTGGGTCGCGGCAGCCGTCATCGTGCTGCTGACCGTCGTCGTGATCAGCTACCGGCAGCTCATCAAGGCGTATCCCTCCGGCGGCGGCGACTACGAGGTGGCGCGCAAGAACCTCGGCGAGATCCCGGGCGTCATCGTGGCCTCCGCGCTGCTCGTCGACTACGTGCTCACGGTCGCGGTGTCGGTCGCCTCCGGCGTCGACAACATCATCTCGGCGCTTCCGGGCCTGAACCCCTGGCGCGTCGAGCTGGCCGTGGGCTTCGTCATCCTGATCGTCATCGTGAACCTGCGCGGCGTGCGCGAAGCGTCGCGCGCATTCGCCATCCCGACGTACCTCTTCATCGGCTCGGTCGGCGTCATGATCGTCGTCGGCCTCTTCCAGATCGTCACCGGCAACCCGCCCGTCGCCTCGAGCGCCCAGTACGAGGTGCAGACCGAGAGCCTCACGCAGGCCGCGGTCATCCTGCTCGTGCTGCGCGCGTTCTCGAGCGGCTGTTCGGCCCTCACCGGCGTCGAGGCCGTCTCGAACGGCGTGCAGGCGTTCCGCCAGCCCAAGGTGCGCAACGCGCAGAGCACGCTGGCGATGATGGGCGGCATCGCGATCCTGCTCTTCGCGGGGCTCACCGCGATCGCGCTCGTCTCCGGTGTGCACTACGCGGAGAACCCCTGCGACCTCATCGGTTTCGACTGCACCAACCCGCAGCCGAGCCTCATGGCTCAGGTCTCGTCGGCCGTGTTCGGCATGAACTCGATCCCGTTCTTCGTCATCCAGGCGGCCACGGCCGTCGTGCTGCTGCTCGCCGCCAACACGGCGTTCAACGGATTCCCCCTGCTCGGGTCGGTTCTCGCCCGCGACGGGTACGCGCCCAAGGCGCTCAACACGCGCGGGGACCGCCTCGTGTACTCGAACGGGATGATCATCCTGGGTCTGGTCGCGATCGGCGTGCTCGTCGTCTACCAGGCCAACCTCACCAACCTGATCCAGCTGTACATCATCGGCGTGTTCGTCTCGTTCACGATCGGTCAGATCGGGATGATCCGGCATTGGATGCGGGGGATCCGGGCGATCCGGGAGCTCACGGCCGAGGCGCGGCGCGGGGATTCCACGCGAACCGAGCTGTTCGGCCTGCGCAAGGGTCTCGTCATCAATTCGATCGGCGCCACGATGACGGCATCCGTCCTCATCATCGTGACCATCACGAAGTTCACGCACGGCGCGTGGCTCGTGTTCCTGGCGATCCCGATCCTGTCGTTCCTCATGGTCGGCGTGCATCGCTACTACCGCGACGTCGAGCACGAGATCGCGATGGACGACCAGACCCACTTCGGCTCGAGGGGGGACGTCGCCCTCATCCTCGTCAACAAGCTGCAGAAGCCGGTGGTCAAGGCGGTCGACTACGCCCTGGCCGCCAAGCACGACAAGACCTTCGCCGTGCATGTCTCGGTGACCAAGGAGGATGCCGCGGCCCTCGAGGAGGAGTGGCGGGCGCACCGCATGCCGATCCCGCTGAAGATCATCGAGTCGCCCTACCGCATGTACGCGAGCCCGGTCGCCGAGTTCGTGAAGAGATACCGCGAGGAGCACGGGTCGTCGGTGGTCACCGTCTACCTGCCGCAGTACATCGTCGGGCACTGGTGGGAGTCGCTCCTGCACAACCGCCGCGCCCGCCGCATCGCTCAGCAGCTCATGCTCGTGCACGGCGTCTCCATCACCCTCGTGCCGTGGCTCCTGGACTCGTCCGAACTCATCTACGGACGCCGCTCGCACATCCTTCCCGGCGACGAGCGGGCAGGTCGCGGCACGGCGCCGCAGGTGCACCGCGTCGGCCGTCGTGCCGTGCGCCCCGCAGGTCCGCCCGAGACGGCGGATGCCCCCGAACCCCCGGTGCCGACCAAGCCCTGACGGGTGCCCGGCGCCGGGTGCGCCCCCCGAACACGCACCCGGCGCCGGATCGCAGCATCCCGCGTAGCCTGGAAGGGTGAGTTCTGTCGCCCCCGCCCCCTCCCAGGCAGCACCCCTGGACGCCGCCGCGCTGCGCGCGGACTTCCCGCTCCTCGGCGAGCGCGTGAACGGGCAACGGCTCGTGTACCTCGATTCGGGCGCGACGAGCCAGAAGCCGCAGGCGGTCATCGATGCCGAGGTCGACTTCCTCACGCGGGCGAACTCCGCCGTGCACCGCGGGGCGCACACCCTCGCCGCCGAGGCCACCGAGCTTTTCGAAGACGCCCGCACGACGGTCGCCGGGTTCGTCGGCGCCCGCCCCGAGCAGCTCGTGTGGACGAGCGGCGCGACGGCCGGCCTCAACCTCGTCGCCTACGCGATCGGCAATGCATCGGTCGGCCGCGGCGCCCCCGCCAGCGCGCGGTTCGCGCTGCAGCCCGGTGACGAGATCGTCATCACCGAGACCGAGCACCACGCGAACCTCATCCCCTGGCAGGAGCTCACCGCCCGTACCGGCGCGGTGCTGCGCCACATCCCCGTCCGTGATGACGGCACTCTCGACATGGATGCTGCCGCCGCCCTCATCGGCGAGCGCACGCGGATCGTCGCGTTCACGCACGTGTCGAACGTGCTGGGAATCGTGAACCCGGTCGCCGACCTCGTCGCCCTCGCGCAGGCCGTCGGAGCGGTGACGGTGCTCGATGCCTGCCAGTCGGCGCCGCACCTGCCGCTCGACTTCCCTGCGCTCGGCGTCGACCTCGCCGTCTTCTCGGGGCACAAGATGCTGGGGCCCTACGCCGTCGGGGGCCTCTACGGTCGCGCCGAGGTGCTCGAGGCCCTGCCGCCGTTCCTCACCGGCGGCTCGATGATCACCACCGTGACCCTCGACGAGGCGTCGTACCTGCCGCCGCCGCAGCGCTTCGAGGCCGGTACGCAGCCGGTGTCGCAGGCGATCGGGCTCGCGGCTGCGGTGCGGTACCTGAACGGCGTCGGCATGGACGCGGTCCACGCGCATGAGAAGGCGCTCGAAGCCCGCATGGGCGACGGCCTGCGCGCGATCCCCGGTGTGCGGCTGCTCGGCGACGCACCGGCCGCGGAGCGCGTGGGCCTCTGGGCCTTCGACGTCGACGGCGTGCACGCGCACGACGTGGGGCAGTTCCTCGACGCGCGAGGCGTGGCCGTGCGCGTCGGACACCACTGCGCGCAGCCGCTGCACCGCCGCTTCGGGCTCACCGCCTCCGTGCGGGCGTCGTCGGCGCTCTACAACACGGCGGACGACGTCGACGTCTTCCTCGACGCGCTGTCTGGTGTGCGCTCGTTCTTCGGAGCCGGCGCATGAGCGGCCTCGAATCGCTCTATCAGGAGCTCATCCTCGACCACTCCAAGCGCCCGCACGGCAAGGGCCTCGGCGCCGAGGAGGGCCGGGTCGCCACGTCGTACCAGCGCAATCCCATCTGCGGCGACGAGATCACCCTCCGCGTGCGCCTGTCCGACGACGGCACCACCGTCGACGAGGTCACGTGGGACGGCGCCGGCTGCTCCATCTCGCAGGCGTCGGCGTCCATGCTCGCCGCGCTCATCGAAGAGGAGGAGCGGATGCCGCGGGCCGAGGCATCCGCTCTCGTCGAAGGCTTCCGCGAGGCGTTGCGCTCACGCGGCGAGATCCCCCTGGACGAAGAGGTCTTCGGCGACGCCGCGGCCCTGTCGGGGGTCTCGAAGTTCACCGCCCGCGTGAAGTGCGCGATGCTCGCGTGGGTCGCCTTCGAGGACGCGACCGCCCGCGCCTGAGAATCGGCGACACCCCCACCCCCGGTCGTTGAGCGAGCGTGCGGCAACGACCCCCACCCCCCGGCCGTTGAGCGAGCGTGCGGCGACACCCCCACCCCCGGTCGTTGAGCGAGCGCGCGGCGACACCCCCACCCGCGGTCGCTGAGCGAGCGTGCGGCGACACCCCCACCCCCGGTCGTTGAGCGAGCGAGGAACGAGCGAGTCGAAACGCCCTGGGCGTCCGCGCGCGCGCCTGGCCGCATGATCCTCAGTCGCCGCCGGCGACGGGGTGCGTGCGGTGCACGGTGATGTCGCCGTACCCGGCACGCGCGTAGAGCTCGACCGACGCCTCGCCCTCGACCGGACCGGCGGCCGCTGAGAGCTCGTTGCGCACGACGCCGTGCTGGCTCGACACATCCAGCCACGCCGCGGTGCCGGAGCGGATGCCGAGCGCCACCGCGCCGTACGAGGCCTCCACCCGCGCGGTGCCGCCGTTGAGGTCGCCGATGCGCACCGGACCGTACGCCGAGCGCACCGTGAGTGCGGGGCCCGGGTCGCCCAGGTGCACGACGCCGCTCGACGTCGCGATGTCGGCGACGCCCGAGACCGAACCGACGTCGATGCCGGCGTCGGATCCCTTGAGCCGCAGCGCCCCGTCGACGATGCCGATGCGCGCACGGCCGGACTTGATGTCGACGTCGGCGTCGCCGCGCACATGCTCGACGCGCAGCTCGCCGTGCCCGAGACCGAGGTCCGCGCGACCGGTGCGCTCGAGGGTCGCGTCGCCGTAGTCCAGCGCGATGCGCGCGGTGCCGACCGCGCCGGCGACGCGGATCGAGCCGTACTTGAGCGCGAGCGAGACGTCCGAACCGGTGGGGATGCGCACCGACACGTCGACGGCGTCGCCCGAGCCGAACAGGTTGACCCGCACCGGGCCGACGATGCGCAGGTCGGACCCCGCCTGCGTCACGCGCACCGCCTCGGCCGCGCTGCGGTCACCCGCGCGGTGCGCGTTCGCCGGCGCGACCTCGACCGCGAGGTCGCGGCGGCGTTCGGCGACGACGTCGATGCGGCCCATCTGCAGCTCGATGCGCACGGCGGCCGGGCCCGACACGGGGAACGTCGGCATCAGCGCACCCAGCCGGTGTAGGCGGAGCTCGAACCGCGGGCCGCGGGGGGTGCGGGTTCGACGGCCGCGGCGACGGCCCGCACCAGCCACGTGTTGAGCGAGAGCCCCTCGGCGGTCGCGGCCGCCTCGGCGCGTGCCTTCAGCGAGTCGGGCAGGCGGAGGGTGGTGCGTGCGGGGGCGTCATCGGGATCATCGGATGCTGCGGCCGCGGGCACGACCGGACCGCTGGGGTTGACCGCACCCGCTGTCGCGGGCTCGGGCTGGGGCCGCGCGACGACGAACTCGACGTCGCGCCCGCGCAGGCGCACGTCCACGGACCCGGGCGCGAGCTCTCGCGTGATCTCGCCCGCCGCCTCGGACAGCGCCTCGAGGATCGCGAGCCGCACCGCGGGCTCCAGTGCCGCCGCGAGACGCGCCGCCACTTCGGAGTCATCGGGAGGTGCGGCGGCGGCGAGCTGACGCTGGAGCTCCTCGACGTGGGCCACGATCTGCATGACGTCAGAGTGACATCAGCGTGGTGTCAAGTCAACGGCGGGATGGCTGATGCGTCTGGTTGCCGTGAGCGTCGGGCGGGACGGCGTTCGTATTCCGTGAGGACGGCGGATGCAGCATCCGTCGCGGAGTTGCATCGAATCCGCACCTGAACCGCACCTTCCAGGAGACCCCGTGCTCGATGTCATCTACCTCACCCTGACGCTCGCGCTGTTCGCGCTCGTCGGACTCGTCGCCAAGGGCGTGGAGAAGCTGGGCCCACGCGCCCGCGGCTCCGCCCGGCGCGAAGCGACGAGCGGAGAGGCGCAGGGATGATCGTCTTCTCGCTCGTGGGCGCCGCGCTCGGGCTCGCCGCGATCGTCTACCTCGTCGTCGCGCTCGTGAAGCCGGAGAAGTTCTGATGGACGCCGCCACCGTGTGGACCGGCGTCCTGCAGATCGCCACGGTCATCCTGATCCTCGCGCTCCTCTACCGACCGCTGGGCGACGGGATCGCCCGCGTCTACACCGCAGACAAGGACTGGCGCGTCGAGCGCGGCATGTACCGCCTCGCCGGCGTCGACCCGCGCTCGGAGCAGACATGGCAGGCGTACCTGCGCGGCGTGCTCGCCTTCTCCGCCGTCGGCGTGCTCTTCGTCTACGCGCTGCAGCGCTTCCAGGCCGTGCTGCCGTACTCCCTGGGCCTGCCCGCCGTGCCCGAGGGCCTCGCGTTCAACACCGCTGTGTCGTTCGTGACCAACACGAACTGGCAGTCGTACTCCCCCGAGCTGACGATGGGCTACACCGTGCAGATCGCGGGTCTGGCCGTGCAGAACTTCGTGTCGGCGGCCGTCGGCATCGCGGTGGCCGTCGCGCTCGTGCGCGGTTTCGAGCGGCGCGGGTCCGCGACGCTCGGCAACTTCTGGGTCGACCTCACCCGCGGGATCACGCGCCTGCTGCTGCCTCTCGCCGTCGTGTCGGCGATCGGGCTCATCGCCGCCGGGGTCGTGCAGAACGTCGACGGGTTCGTCGACGTCGGCACCGTCGCGGGCGGCACGCAGTCGATCCCGGGCGGGCCGGTGGCCTCGCAGGAGGCCATCAAGCTCCTCGGCACGAACGGCGGCGGATTCTTCAACGCCAACTCCGCGCACCCGTTCGAGAACCCGACGCCGTGGTCGAACGTGCTCGAGATCTTGGCTGTCCTCGCGATCCCGGTCGCGCTTCCGCGGGCGTTCGGACGCATGGTGAACGACGACCGTCAGGGTTACGCGATCCTCGCCGTCATGAGCACGATCGCCGTCGTGTCGATCACGGCCGTGACGTGGCTCGAGTCGCTGGGCCTCGGCACCGCGCCGCAGCTCGCCGGCGCCGCGATGGAGGGCAAGGAGGCGCGGTTCGGCATCTGGGGCTCGACGCTCTTCGCCGGCGCGACGACCCTCACCTCGACCGGCGCCGTGAACTCGATGCACGACTCGTACACGGCACTCGGCGGCATGATCCCGATGATCAACATGATGCTCGGCGAGATCGCCCCCGGCGGCGTCGGGTCGGGCCTCTACGGCATGCTCGTGCTCGCCGTGATCGCGGTGTTCGTCGGCGGCCTCCTCGTCGGCCGCACGCCCGAGTACCTCGGCAAGAAGATCGGGCCGACAGAGGTCAAGCTCGCGAGCCTGTACATCCTCGTGACGCCCGCGCTCGTGCTCGCGGGCACGGCGCTGAGCTTCGGCATCCCGGCGATCCGCTCCGACATGGAGTCGACCTCGATCTGGAACCCGGGCGTCCACGGCCTCGGCGAGGTGCTCTACGCGTTCACCTCGGCGGCGAACAACAACGGTTCGGCGTTCGCGGGGCTCACCGCGAACACGCCGTGGCTCAACACGGCGCTGGGCGTCGCGATGCTGCTCGGGCGGTTCCTGCCGATCGTGCTGGTGCTCGCCCTGGCCGGCTCGCTCGCCGCTCAGAGGCCGGTGCCCTCGACCGCCGGCACCCTCCCCACCCATCGCCCGCAGTTCGTCGGCCTCCTCGCCGTCGTCGCGGTCGTCATCACCGCACTCACCTACTTCCCCGTTCTCACGCTGGGTCCCCTGGCGGAAGGGCTCGTCTGACATGTCCACCGACGTTTCGTCTCGCTTCGCTCGCTCAACGACCGGGGAGGCGGAGCCGACCGCACGCCCTGTCGCGGGCACGATCGCGCCCCAGCCGCCGAAGCCGTCCTCCCGGGCGTTCAGCGCAGCCCAGCTGTGGGCAGCCGTCCCCGGCGCGCTGCGCAAGCTCAACCCCGCGGCTCTCTGGCGCAACCCCGTCATGTTCCTGGTGTGGGTGGGCGCCGCCTTCACCTCGGCGATCGCGATCGCCGAGCCGTTCCTCGGCGGCCCCGAGCAGTCCGGCGGCACCGCCGTGCCCTTCGGCTTCACGTGGGGCATCGCCGTCTGGCTGTGGCTCACGGTGCTGTTCGCGAACCTCGCGGAGTCGGTGGCCGAAGGCCGCGGCAAGGCGCAGGCCGCGTCGCTGCGCAAGACCCGCACCTCGACCATGGCGCGTCGCGTCATCGCCTACGACGGAGGATCGGATGCCGCCGCCGAGCGAACCGAGACGGTCGAGGTCTCATCGTCCGACCTGAAGCTCGGTGACGTCGTCATCGTGTCGGCCGGAGAGCTGATCCCGGGCGACGGCGACATCGTCGCGGGCATCGCGACCGTCGACGAGTCGGCGATCACGGGCGAGTCCGCGCCGGTCGTGCGCGAGTCGGGCGGAGACCGCTCGGCCGTCACCGGCGGCACCCGCGTGCTGTCGGACCGCATCGTCGTGCGCATCACGTCGAAGCCGGGCGAGACGTTCGTCGACCGCATGATCGCGCTCGTCGAGGGCGCCGCGCGCCAGAAGACGCCCAACGAGATCGCGCTGAACATCCTGCTCGCGAGCCTGTCGATCGTGTTCGTGATCGTGGTGCTGACGCTCAACCCGATCGCCTCGTACGCCGCGTCTCCCGTGAGCATCCCGGTGCTGATCGCGCTGCTGGTCTGCCTCATCCCGACCACGATCGGCGCTCTGCTCTCCGCCATCGGGATCGCCGGCATGGACCGCCTCGTGCAGCGCAACGTGCTCGCGATGTCGGGCCGCGCCGTCGAGGCCGCGGGCGACGTCACGACGCTGCTCCTCGACAAGACCGGCACGATCACGTACGGCAACCGCCGCGCCTCGGACTTCGTCGCGATGCCGGGCGTCGGCGAGGACGAGCTCGCACGGGCGGCCGCGCTGTCGTCGCTCGCCGACCCCACCCCGGAGGGCGTCTCGGTCGTCGAGCTGGCCGCGGTGCAGGGTCTTCACGTCCGCGAGCCCGCCGGCTCCACCGTCGTCCCCTTCACCGCCCAGACCCGCATGAGCGGCGTCGACCTCGCAGACGGCAGGCAGGTGCGCAAAGGCGCCGGTTCTGCCGTGATCGCGTGGCTCGCAGCATCCGGATCCGACGTCCCGACCGCGGTGCGCGCCCACCTGACGAGCGAGACCGACGCCATCGCGCAGTCGGGCGGCACGCCGCTCGTCGTCGCCGAGCTCGATCCCTCCGGCGCGGGCCGTGTGCTCGGGGTGATCCACCTCAAGGACATCGTCAAGGACGGCCTGCGCGAGCGGTTCGAGGAGCTCCGGTCGATGGGCATCCGCACGGTCATGATCACCGGCGACAACCCCCTGACGGCCGCTGCCATCGCGAAGGAGGCGGGCGTCGACGACTATCTCGCCGAGGCGACGCCCGAGGACAAGCTCGCACTGATCCGCAGGGAGCAGGAGGGCGGCAGCCTCGTCGCGATGACCGGCGACGGCACCAACGACGCCCCCGCCCTCGCGCAAGCCGACGTCGGCGTCGCGATGAACACCGGCACCTCCGCTGCGAAGGAGGCCGGCAACATGGTCGACCTCGATTCCGACCCGACGAAGCTGATCGACATCGTGCGCATCGGCAAGCAGCTGCTGATCACGCGCGGGGCGCTCACCACCTTCTCGCTGGCCAACGACATCGCGAAGTACTTCGCGATCATCCCGGCGATGTTCATGGGGGTGTTCCCGGGCCTCGCGGCGCTCAACGTGATGCAGCTGTCGTCGCCCGCGTCGGCGGTCACGAGCGCGATCATCTTCAACGCCGTGATCATCGTGATCCTCATCCCGCTGGCGCTGCGGGGCGTGAAGTACCGTCCGGCGAGCGCCTCTCAGATCCTCAGCCGCAACCTGCTCGTGTACGGGCTCGGCGGCGTGATCGCCCCCTTCGTCGGCATCAAGCTCATCGACCTCGTCGTGAGCCTCATCCCGGGCTTCTGAGCCCTTCTGGAGACGCACATGTCCACCACCCGCTCCACTGTCCGCACGACCGGCGTCGCCGTCCGCGCGATGCTCGTCTTCACCCTCGTGCTCGGCGTCGGGTACACCCTGCTCGTCACCGGCATCGGCCAGCTCGCCCTGCCGTGGCAGGCGAACGGCTCGCTGGTGCAGAACTCGGCGGGCGACACCGTCGGGTCGGCGCTCATCGGGCAGTCCTTCGTGGATCCCTCGGGCGCGGCGCTTGCGCAGTACTTCCAGTCGCGTCCGTCCGCCGCCGGCGACGGGTACGACGGCGGGGCGTCGAGCGGCTCGAACCTCGGGCCGGAGAACCCGGACCTCGTCTCGGCCGTCGAGGAGCGCAGGGCCGCGATCGCCGAGCTCGAGGGCGTGGATCCGTCGCAGGTGCCCGCCGACGCGGTGACCGCGTCGGGCTCGGGCCTCGATCCCCACATCAGTCCCGCGTACGCACTGCTCCAAGCGCCCCGGGTCGCGGCGGCCCGCGGGCTCACGGAGTCGGAGGTGCGCAGCGTGGTGGAGGCGCACATCCAGCAGCGCGACCTCGGCTACCTCGGCGAGCCGCGGGTCAACGTCGTCGAGCTCAACCTCGCCCTCGACGCGCTGGGCTCATGACCGTGCCCGCGGCTGCAGCATCCGTTCCCCCTCCCGGGTCTGGGGCGCGATGTGTCCGTTGGGGCGGAGAAGTCGCGCCCCAACGGACAGGATCCGCCCCGAACCAAGGGCAGCGAGGAAGAAATAGGGTGAGCACGTGAAGCGCGGCAAGCTGCGGGTGCTGCTCGGCGCGGCCCCCGGCGTCGGCAAGACGTACGAGATGCTCGAGGAGGGCCGCCGCCTCGCCGAGGACGGGCGCGACGTCGTGATCGCGGTCGTCGAGACGCACGGGCGCGCGGCCACCGCCGCGCTCATGGACGGACTGCCCGTCGTGCCCCGCGCGCTCGTGTCGCACCGCGGCGTCGAGCTCAGCGACATGGACCTCGAGGGCGTTCTCGAGCGCAGCCCCGAGATCGCCCTCGTCGACGAGCTCGCGCACACCAACGCGCCGGGCCTGAAGCACCACAAGCGCTGGCAGGACGTCGCCGACCTGCTCGACGCGGGCATCGACGTCATCACGACGGTCAACGTGCAGCACATCGAGTCGCTCGGCGGGGTCGTCGAGCAGATCACGGGGGTCGCGCAGCGCGAGACGGTTCCGGATGCCGTGGTGCGCGCCGCCGACCAGGTCGAGGTCGTCGACCTCTCACCGCAGTCGCTGCGCGACCGCCTCTCAGCGGGGCTCGTCTACCCCGCCGAGCGGATCGACGCGGCGCTGTCGAACTACTTCCGGCTCGGCAACCTCACGGCCCTGCGCGAACTCGCGCTGCTGTGGCTGGCCGACGAGGTCGACAGCGCCCTCAAGACCTACCGCGCGGAGCACGGCATCGAGGGTGCGTGGCAGGCGCGCGAACGCGTGGTCATCGCGCTCACCGGTGGCCCCGAGGGCGAGACGCTGCTGCGCCGCGGTGCGCGCATCGCCGCGCGGTCGGCGGGCGGCGAGCTGCTCGCGGTGCACGTGTCGAGCCAGGACGGCCTCCGCTCGGGCGACCCGGGCGCCCTCGCCGCGCAGCGGGCGCTCGTGGAGTCCCTCGGCGGCACGTACCACCAGGTCGTCGGCGACGACATCCCGCACGCGCTCGTCGAGTTCTCCCGCTCGGTGAACGCGACGCAGCTCGTGATCGGGGTGAGCCGGCGCGGCCGCCTCGCGACGCTCTTCACCGGCCCGGGCATCGGGGCGACGGTGATCCGCGAGTCCGGCGACATCGACGTGCACATCGTCACGCATGACGCGGCGGGCGACCGGTTCCCGCTGCCGCGCGTGACCGGCGGTGCCCTGAGCGTCCGCCGCCGCGTGCTCGGGTTCGCGCTCGCGCTGATCGGCGGCCCGCTCCTCACGTGGCTGCTGGTCTCGCTGCGCAGCGAGGACACGATCACCACCGACGTGCTCGCCTACCAGCTGCTCGTGGTCCTTGTCTCGCTCGTCGGCGGCATCTGGCCCGCGGTCTTCGCCGCGGTGATGTCGGGCTTCACCCTGAACTACTTCTTCGTGGCGCCCTACTACACGGTGTCGGTCGCCGATCCGCGCAACGTCTGGGCGCTCATCCTCTACGTCGTGATCGCCGTGCTGGTGAGCTTCATCGTCGATCGCGCCGCGCGCGCGGCGCGATCCGCCCGGCGGGCCGAGGCGGAGGCCGAGCTGCTCGCGAACGTCGCGGGCAGCGTGCTGCGCGGCGAGTCCGCGGTGCCCGCTCTGATCAGCCGCACGCGCGAATCGCTCGGGCTGGCCGGCGTGCGCCTGGTCGACGCCGACGGCACCGTCGTCGCGACCGACGGCGAGCCCGTGCGCGACGGCCGGTACGAGGCCGTGACGGTCGCGCGCCGCAACGGGGGCCCGCCCGCGATGCTCGAGCTGCACGGCCACGTGCTCGACTCCTCCGAGCGCCGGCTCATCGACGCCGTCGCCGCCCAGCTCTCGGCGGCCCTCGAGCACACCGACCTCACCGCCACGGCGCGGCAGGCCGGAGCCCTCGCCGAGACGGACCAGGTGCGCAGCGCGCTGCTGTCGGCCGTGAGCCACGACCTGCGCCGCCCGCTGGCCGCCGCAGTGGCCGCCGTCGGCGGGCTCCGCGCCGCGGGACCGAACCTCTCGCCGGAGGACCGGGCCGAACTCCTCGCGACCGCGGACGAGTCGCTCGCGACACTGTCGGCGCTCGTCACCGACCTGCTGGACGTCAGCCGCGTGCAGGCGGGCGTGCTCGCGGTGTCGCTGCAGTCCGTCGACAGCGCCGGCGTCGTCCTGGCCGCGCTCGACGAGCTCGGCGCCGGGCCCGACCGGTTCGAACTCGCGCTCGACCCCGATCTGCCGCACGTCGAGGCCGACCCGGTGCTGCTGCAGCGAGTGCTGGTGAACGTGCTCGCGAACGCCGCGCGCCACAACCCGGCGGGATCGCGCGTGCGCGTCGCGACGAGCAGCCTGGGCCGCACCGCAGAGATCCGCGTCGTCGACCATGGCACCGGCGTCTCGCCGGAGCGCCGCGACGACATGTTCGTGCCGTTCCAGCGGCTCGGCGACACCGACAACACCGCCGGGCTCGGACTCGGGCTCGCCCTGTCGAAGGGCTTCACCGAGGGCATGGGCGGTACGCTCGCCCCCGAGGACACCCCCGGAGGAGGCCTGACGATGGTCATCGCGCTGCCGGTCGCGGACGCGATCCCCGCCGACGAGAGGTCGCTGCCGTGAAGGTCCTGATCGCCGACGACGATCCGCAGCTCGTCCGTGCGCTGCGGATCACGCTCGCCGCGCACGGCTACGAAGTCCTCGCCGCACCCGACGGGGCCGCGGCGATCGCCCTCGCCGCGAAGGAGCATCCCGACATCGTGATGGTGGACCTCGGGATGCCGCGCCTCGACGGCGTGCAGGTCATCGAGGCGCTGCGGGGCTGGACCACGGCCCCGATCATCGTCGTCTCGGGCCGCACCGGCTCCGCCGACAAGGTCGAGGCGCTGGATGCCGGCGCCGACGACTACGTCACCAAGCCGTTCCAGATCGACGAGCTGCTCGCACGGCTGCGGGCGCTCTCGCGACGCGTGACCGCAGCATCCGGTGTCCCCGTCGTCACCTTCGGGGACGCCGAGGTGGATCTGTCGACCAAGACGGTGACCCGCTCGGGCGAGCGCGTGCACCTCACGCCGACCGAGTGGAAGATCCTCGAGTTCCTGGCGCGCAACCCCGGCTCGCTCGTGACACGGCAGGCGCTGCTGAAGGACATCTGGGGCACCGAGCAGGTGGCCGACACCGGCTATCTGCGGCTGTACATGTCGCAGCTGCGCAAGAAGCTCGAGCCCGATCCGGGCAACCCCGCGCACCTGCTGACGGAGTCGGGCATGGGCTACCGCCTCCTCGCCGACGCCGCCGCCTGACCCGCGTCACGCCGCTGCGCGCCGGGCCCGCCTCGCGGCGACGCGCAGTCCGATGCGGCGACCGATGTGCAGCTGGATGAACAGTGTCGCGATGCCGGCGATGAACAGGCCCGCGAGGTTCGCCACCAGCTGGACGACGGAGCGCAGCGCCTCGTCCCACGCGCCGACGGCCAGCGTGACGCCGAGCGTTCCGACGGCGGGCACCGTGGTGATCGAGATGAACACGCCCACGAGCGCCGACGACTTCGAGGTGGTCAGCGACAGCACTCCCGCAATGCCCGCGAGCAGCGCGATGACGAACGACCACGCGTCGGGCGAGACGATGAACTCGGTGGCCGGCCCGGTGGTCGCATCCTCGTAGGTGATGAGCCCGAGCGCGTACACGGCCGTCCAGATCGCCCATGCGATCACGGTGCTGAGCACGAGGCCGCCGAACAGCGTGACCGACGCCATGCCCGCGATCCCCCGCTTGCGACGCACGATGGCGTAGCAGATCGCCGCAAGCGGCGCGAACTCGGGGCCCACCACCATCGCCCCGATGATGAGGATCGGCTGATCGAGGACGCGGCCGATCCCCGCGATGAGCGTCGCGAGCAGCAAGAAGACGAAGAACGCCCATGACGGCCGCGCGTCCTCGCGAGAGCGGTCGGCGAGCTGCGCCCACAGCACCCCGTCCGCGGGATGCCCCGGCGCGGCGCGCTCGGCGGCGTCCGCGGCATCCGACAGCACGGCGATCGGCTCGCTCACCACGATCGAGCCGTGCGTGGGAACGCCGGCATGACGCAGCATGCGCATGATGTTGTTGGCGTTCTCCCGCGCCATCTCGAAGTGGAGGAGATCCCCTCCGCCACCGGGAGTCGCGGCCGGGACATAGACGATGTCGCTGACGGTCGGCTCGTCACGGAGGCGATCGCAGAGCTCTCGGGCCAGGTCGTGCGGTGCGGTGACGCGAACGGTGAGCATGGCGCCATCCTCCCGTGCCGGCCGCCATCTCGCGCGGCGACGGGCCCGGTGTCAGCCCAGGCCCTGGCGCTCCTCGCCGGCGGCGGGCGCGGCGTCTCCGGCCACGGGCTTGGACGACAGGCCGACGGAGCCGGCACCCGGCGCGTTCGACAGCGCAGCGGCGACCGCGACCGACTCGTCGACGTCGGGGTACTGCGGGCGCAGCTGAACGGGGGTGCGGCGGCGCTGCTCGCGCTTGGCCTTGGTGGCCGCCGCCCACAGGTTGAGCGCCTCGACGAAGATCGCGAACGCCATCGGGCCGTAGATGAACGCCTTGTCGATGTGGAATCCGAAACCCTCGGCCACCAGGAACACGCCGATGAGCAAGAGGAACGACAGCGCCAGCATCTTCACCGTGGGGTGCTTGTTGACGAACGCGAAGATGTAGCGCGACGCGAACAGCATGATGCCGAACGACAGCACGACGACCGTGATGATCACGACGAGGTTCTCCGTCATGCCGACGGCCGTGATGACCGAGTCGAGCGAGAAGACGAGGTCGAGCACGAGGATCTGTGCGATGACCGACCCGAACGTGATGCTCTTGCCGCCGCCCGCGCCGTGCCCGTCTTCGGCGCCCTCGAGCTTGTGGTGGATCTCGGTCACGGCCTTGTAGACGAGGAACAGTCCACCGGCGATGAGGATGATGTCCTTCCACGAGAAGCCCAGCTCCCCGATGAAGAACACCTCCTCCTTCAGCGTCACGATCCACCCGGCGAAGAGCACGAGGATGACGCGCATCAGCATCGCCAGGGTGAGGCCCAGGTTGCGGGCCTTGGCCTGCTGCTCCTTGGGGAGCTTGGACGCGAGGATCGAGATGAAGATGACGTTGTCGACGCCGAGCACCACCTCGAGGACGAACAGCGTCAGGAACACGGCGATCAGATCGGGCGTGAAAGCGAAGGAGAAGTCCACGCCGCCATCGTACGGGCGACGTGGACTTCCCGAGCGGCTCAGCCCGTTCGCGCACCTCGCGGGGCCGGGCGGCTCAGCGCTGGCGCCGTGCGCGCGTCCGACTCAGACCTGCGCGAGGACGCCCTCGAGGCGGCCGTAGCTGGCCTCCATGCCGTCGGTCATGCCGGTGGCGAGCACGATGTCGCGGGTCTCCTTGTCGGGATACTCGATGAGGAGCGTGATGAGGGTGGCGCCGTCCTCCTCGTAGAGGTTCAGGTCGTTGAGCGTCGGGGGGAACTCGGTTCCGGTCATGTGCTCGGTGGTGACCGCGCGGCGCGGTGCCTCGGACAGCAGCGTCTCACCGTCGAAGCCGAAGGTCTCGCCTTCGGTCCCTTCGAGCGGCTCCCATTGGTAGCGGTACTTCCCGCCCACGGACGGGTCGATCTCGCACACCGACATGCGCCAGCCGTCGGGGCCGAGCAGCCACTGCTGCATGAGCTCGGGCTCCTGGTGCGCGCGCCACACGAGGTCGATCGGGCCCTCGATGAGCCGGGTGATGCGCACGTGGGTGTCGTCGAGGATCTCGGTCTGTGTGCCCTTGCCCGCGGAGTACGCCCGCAGGCCCTCGAGCACGCGGTCGAGCTGGTTGATCGCCATCGTCGAGCCCTCGACGGCTCCCATCGCGACGATCTTCTCGAGCGCCTCGGCGGAGTCGAAGTGGGTGGTGTTGACCAGGCGCGAGCCCGTCGGGGTCTGCGCGAACGTGAACACCATGCGCGAGGTCGGCATCTCTGCCAGCACCGTGCCCTCCGCGTCGGCGAACGAGTCGAGAGCGGTGAAGGTGCGGGGGCCGTCGATCTCGAGGAACTCCCACACCCCGTGGAACTCCTCGCCCTTCGGGCTCGTCATGTGATACCGGGCGCGGCCCCCGGCCGTGAGGTCGAACTCCGTGAAGGTGGCGGGGTAGCCCGGAGGGCCCCAGAACCGCTCGAGCTGCCGCGGCTCGGTGAAGGCCTCCCACAGCCTCTCGACGGGAGCTGCGAACTCGGCCGTGAGCGTCATGGTGAGCGCTTCGGGATCGGTGGTGACGTCGGTGACGGGCATCGTCATTCTCCTTCGTTCCTGCGGTGATCGTGCTTCGGTTCTTCGGTGGGGCCGGGCGTGCCGGCGGGTTCGGCGAGCAGCGCATCGAGCCGGTCGATGCGTGCGCGCCACAGTTCTTCGTAGCGGGCGAGCAGTGCGCGGGCGCGGGCGATCATCTCGGGGTCCGCCCGGACCAGGCGCTCACGGCCTTCGGCGCGCTTGACGATGAGGCCGGCGGCCTCGAGCACGGTGACGTGCTTCTGCACCGCCGCGAACGACATGTTGTACTCGCGGGCGAGCGCCGATACGGAGTGCTCGCCTGCGAGCGTCCGACGCAGGATGTCGCGCCGGGTCGCCGCTGCCAATGCGTGGAATACGCGGTCGATCTCGTCATCGCTGAGCTCAATTCCTACAACCATTTGGTTGTACGTTAGCCCTGATCGCCGCATCCGTCAACCCGTCTCGTGCCGAACTAGACTGTTGAGGTCCGGCATCCCCGAATTTCTGGAGCTGAGCCGCGTGACCACCCCCGCATCGACCTCTGTCGCCGACACCGTCGAGAACGCCACCGCCACGCCCGAGAAGGAGCAGCCGTACGCGGCGCTCGGTCTCAAGCCCGACGAGTACGACAGGATCCGCGAGATCCTCGGCCGCCGTCCCACGTCGGGCGAGCTGGCGATGTACTCCGTCATGTGGTCGGAGCACTGCTCCTACAAGTCCTCGAAGATCTATCTCCGCAAGTTCGGCGAGAAGGTCTCGGACGAGATGAAGGAACGGCTCATGGTCGGCATGGGCCAGAACGCCGGCGTCGTCGACATCGGCGAGGGCTGGGCCGTGACCTTCAAGGTCGAGTCGCACAACCACCCGAGCTACATCGAGCCGTTCCAGGGCGCCGCGACCGGCGTCGGCGGCATCGTCCGCGACATCATCTCGATGGGTGCGCGACCCGTGGCGGTCATGGACCAGCTGCGCTTCGGCGCCATCGACAACCCCGACACGGCGCGAGTGGTCCACGGCGTCGTGAGCGGCATCAGCTTCTACGGCAACTGCCTGGGCCTGCCCAACATCGGCGGCGAGACCGTGTTCGACGCGGTCTACCAGGGCAACCCGCTCGTCAACGCCCTCGCGGTGGGCGTCCTCCGCCACGAGGACCTCAAGCTCGCCAACGCCACCGGCGCCGGCAACAAGGTCGTCCTCTTCGGCGCCCGCACCGGCGGCGACGGCATCGGCGGGGCGTCGATCCTCGCCTCCGACACCTTCGCCGACGGCGGCCCGACCAAGCGCCCCGCGGTGCAGGTCGGCGACCCGTTCGCCGAGAAGGTGCTCATCGAGTGCTGCCTCGAGCTCTACCGCGACGAGCTCGTCGAGGCCATCCAGGACCTCGGTGCCGCCGGCATCTCGTGCGCGACCTCCGAGCTCGCGGCGAACGGCGGCTCGGGCATGCGCGTCGACCTCGAGAAGGTGCTGCTGCGCGACCCCACGCTCACGCCGGAGGAGATCCTCATGAGCGAGAGCCAGGAGCGCATGATGGCGATCGTCGCGCCCGCGAAGCTCGACGCGTTCCTCGAGGTCGTCGGCAAGTGGGACGTCGAGACCTCGGTCCTCGGCGAGGTGACCGGCGACGGGCGCCTGCAGATCTTCTGGCACGGCGAGCAGATCGTCGACGTCGACCCCTCGACCGTCGCCGTCGACGGGCCTGTCTACGAGCGCCCCGTGGCCTACCCCACGTGGATCGACGCGCTGCGCGAGGACTCGGCATCCGCTCTCCCGCGTCCGACCGACGCCGAGACCCTGCGCGAGCAGTTCACGAAGCTCGTCGCGAGCCCGAACCTCGCCGACACGTCGTGGATCACGAACCAGTACGACTACTACGTGATGGGCAACACGGCGCTGTCGTTCCCCGACGATGCGGGCATGATCCGCGTCGACGAGCACTCCGGTCTCGGCTTCGCGATCGCCACCGACTGCAACGGCCGGTACTGCCAGCTCGACCCGTACCAGGGCGCCAAGCTGGCGCTGGCCGAGGCGTACCGCAACGTCGCCGTCTCGGGCGCCGAGCCGACCGCCGTCACCGACTGCCTCAACTTCGGCTCGCCGGAGAACCCCGAGGTCATGTGGCAGTTCTCGCAGGCCGTGGACGGACTGTCGGACGGATGCCTCGAACTCGGCGTCCCGGTCACCGGCGGCAACGTGTCGTTCTACAACCAGACCGGCGACCAGCCGATCTTCCCGACGCCCGTCGTCGGCGTGCTCGGGATCATCGACGACGTCGCCCGCCGCATCCCGTCGGGCTGGCAGGACGCCGGCGAGAACATCTACCTGCTCGGTGTGACCTCGACCGAGCTGTCGGGGTCGCAGTGGGCCGGCACGATCCACGACCACCTCGGCGGTCGCCCGCCGGCGGTCGACCTCGCGCAGGAGAAGAAGCTCGCCGAGCTGCTCCACGCCGGCGGCCAGCAGTCGCTCATCTCGTCGGCGCACGACCTCTCGTCGGGCGGCCTGGCACAGGCCCTCGCCGAGGCCACCATGCGCTTCGGCGTCGGCGCGCGCGTCTGGCTGAACGAGATCATGGAGCGCGACGGGGTGGATGCTGCCACCGCCCTGTTCTCGGAATCGACGGGCCGCGTCATCGTCTCGGTACCCCGCGAGGACGACGTGAAGTTCCGCGGCCTGTGCGAAGGCCGGGGCTACCCGGTGCTGCGCATCGGCGTGACCGACGCGGCCGCGGACGGCGACGAGCCCGCGCTCGAGGTGCAGGGCCTGTTCACGGTCCCGCTCGCGGAGCTGCGGGGCCTGTCGACCTCGACGCTGCCCGACGCCTTCGGCCCGATCATCACCGAGCACACCGCCTGACGTCCTGAGCCACCCGGGTTCGGGGCGCATTCTCACCGTTGGGGCGCAGAATCTCCGCCCCAACGGACGAAGAGCGCCCCAAACCCGCAAGTAGGATGGGTCGCATGGCGGCGGAAGACGACGAGTACAGCGGTTTCAACGACACCCGGCAGCGGCGCGTCAAGATCATCGCGTGGGTGACGATCGTCGCCCTCATCCTCGTCGGCGGCGGCGCCACCGTGTTCGCCCTCCTCTTCGGCTGAGGGTGCGGCGGGGGGCCGAAGTGTCAGCAGACTCCCGGCGACAACCGCGCTATATCGCGTTTATCATGGCAGGGTGGAGCCCATCCTCCTCATCGTCTCGAGCTGGTGGTGGATCGGTCCGGCGGCCGTGGGCGCCGGGGCGGCCGCCTATGCCGGCATGACGACGCGCAGCCGCCGGGCACGACGCCTGGAGCTCGATGCCGCCCGCGCGGAGGAATCGCAGGCCTACCGCGACCTCGTCGCCGCGAAGGCCCGCCTGCGCACGGCGCAGGCCGATCTGCTGACCGCCAAGTCCCGCTCCTCCGTCCCGCCCGCGCACGCCGCCGAGGCACGGCGCGAGCTGCAGGCCGCGAGGCAGGACGAGAAGACCGCCTCCCTCGCTCTGCGCGCGAGCCGCACGCGGGTGAAGGCCGGCTACGCCCAGTACCGCGCCGCCTCCACCCGCGACCCGCTTCCGATCGAGCGCCTCTACGCGGCGCACGACAGCGTCAACACCCGATGGCTGGCCTACGAGACGGACGTGGACAAGGCGCTGGCGTATCCGCAGATGACCGATCCGCGGCAGCCCGCGACCGTCGTCTTCCTGCGCGCACAGCGCGAGGCCCTGGCGAAGCGCCCGACCCTGCGCGACCGCGTGACGCCGGAGCAGTTCCTCGAGTACCGGGTCGCCGTGCGCCATCTCGAGGCGACCTTCGCCGAGGCGGAGCGGCAGTCGGGCGTCCCCGGGGCAGCTCGTGCCTCGTCGACCGGAGCGACGGCCGCCGCGGGGCTCACCGCCGCCGCCGCGGTGCTGTCGGAGATCGCCGACCGCCTTCCCGCGCTGATCGCACGGATCCCCCCGCCCCGCCAGGGCGAGCCGCCCGCTGGCAGGGTGCCCTGAGCCGACCACGCGGCGGCGACCGGCCGTTAGCATGACAGTGTGCAAGCGTTCTGGGAGTTCGCGGGCAACTTCTGGTGGCTCGTCTTCCCGCTCATGGGTGTCCTCGGCATGGTCGGCAATGCCTGGGAACGCGGCGCGCGCATGCGCCACAAGCGCCGCCTCGAGGTGATGCACGCGAAGGCCGAGCTCAAGGCCGCACAGGCGGCGGCGCGCGGAAAGCCCGTGGCTGCGGCATCCCTCCCCCCGATCACCGGGGCCACCGCGACCGTGCCGGCTTCGCAGGCGGGATCCGCCCCCCGCGAGACGCAGGTGACCCAGCTCGAGCGGCTGTTCGCGACGCACGACGCCGTCACGGGGCGCTGGCTCGAGTACGAGCTCGACGTCGCGAAGATCATCGCGTTCCCGGCCATGAGTGACGGACGCCAACCGCTCACCGCCGCGTTCCTGCGGGCGAAGCGCATCGCCGACGGGCTGCGTCCCGCGTCGGCGAAAGCGCGCCTCCCGAAGGAGCAGCTCGCCGAGTATCGCAACGCGGTCGCCGACTTCGAGGTGGCCTTCGACGTCGCCGAGCGCGACGCACGGCGCCTGCGCGACTCGACCTTCACCGACGACGAGCGCAAGCGCCTCGACACCGCGAAGAAGCTGCTCACCGTCGCGATCGACGAGGCCGCGACGCCCGCCGAGCGCCAGCTCGCCTACCGCCGCGTGCGCGAGGAGCTCGACGGGCTCCTGTCGATCTCGGACGAGGCCATCGAGGTGCTCGAGAAGAAGGTCATGCTCGAACTCGGGCCTGTCACCTCATCGACGACGGCGACGGTCTCCACGCCCACTCCAGACGCCGCTGACGCGTCGCCCGAAGCCTCCGGGCGCGTGGGCCCAGCTGCGGCCCCGCCGCGCGCGGAAGCCCCGGCGACGCCCGAGCTCATCGCCGACCCCCTGCCCGCACCGAAGCGCCCGAGCACGACGCCGCCTCCCGGTGCGACGTGGCCAGTGCCCTCCCGCGGGAACGGCGATGCGCCCGGCCGCGTGACACATCCCAAGCCCCACCGCTGACCGGGGGGACGGACGCTCCCGCACACTCGGGGCGTTTCGTCTGCGGGCGCCAGAGCGCCCTCCGCTCAACGACCGGTACTGGGCCTCCCGCTTCTTCCTCCCGCATCCTCTTCCGGTCGTTGAGCGAGCGAGGAACGAGCGAGACGAAACGCGCCGAACCAGCGAGCAGCACCGGTTCGAGGTCAGGCGGCGAGCTCGGGGTGGGCGTCGATCCAGCCGTCGATGCGGGCGAACCAGTCGAAGAGCCAGGCTGCACGGGCGTCGAGATCCTCGGGGATCTCCGATCGGGGCACGCGCCACGCGCGCATCGTGATGCCCTTGTCCATCGGCAGCTCGCGCCAGATGTCGCGCAGGGTGTGGAGCCGCTCGAGGCCGGTGTGCGCGATGAACACGACGTCGGCGTCGGGTGAGGCATCCAGCGCGGCATGCATGCCGCCCGGCTGCGGCGCCATCACGTGCGTCATCGCCTCGGCGCGTTCGGCCATCGCCTCCCGGCCCGCGTCGCGCAGTCGCTTGATGCGCGAGCGCCGCCTCGTCGGACTGACCTGACCGCCTTCGGGGAAGATCACGAACGCGTCCTCGGGACCGAGGTCGGCCGCGAGGCCGCGAAGCGCTGCCTCCACCGACGCGCCGCCGCCCTTGCGCCCGTGGCCGAACCCCGACGGCACGATGAACCGCGCCGGGATCCGGTGCAGCAGGATGTCGATCGCCGGATCCCACTGCAGCGTGTACTTGAGCACGATGCGGGGCCGGCGCGCGACCTCGTTCAGCAGCGTGTGGATGAGGATGAACGAGTCGCCCGGGCCGCCGTGCCGGCTCGCCACCACGAGCGGGGTGCCGGGGGCGAACAGCGCCTCGAACGCGGCGCGGCCGGTAGCCGGATCGGAATCATCGGACCCTGTGGTCGTGATCGTGAGCCGCAGCACGCCGCCGAAGATCCGGAACAGGAGGCGCAGGGCCCAGGCGCCGAGGCGGTAGTGCGCGGTGACGAAGCCGGGCCGACGCAGCGCGTAGCCGAAGCCCGAGGCGATCCAGAGGGCGAAGAGCGCGATCACGAGCATCGCGTCCCACAGCAGGTACACGGTCACGAGCCACAGCACGCGCGGCAGCCGGAACCGTCCGGGCACGAGCGAGGTCAGCGCGAGGGCGACCAGCAGCCACAGCGGACTGAGCACCAGCATCACGAGCGCCGCCACGATCACGAGCGGGGCGAGAAGGATGCGGCGCACCCAGGTCGGCAGCATCCGCATCAGGTCTCCTCGCCGGCTCGGGGCGTCTCGTCCCGCTGCGCGCGATCGACGACCGGGGGGTCGCTGTGGGCGCCCGATTCGCGCTCGGCGAGGAACGCGCGGCTGGCGTCGTAGGCGGCGTCGATGCGGCGGCGGACGGTGTCCATGCGGCGATACGACATGAGCGAGTCGTCGCCGTCGAGCCCGCCGCCGCTCGGGAGCACGTGCAGTGCGACACCCTCGGGAAGCGTCGCGACGTCGCGGGCGTAGCGATGGCGGCGGGCGATCTCGAAGGCCACGCGCGCGGTGTCGACTGCCGACTGCGGGGCGACCAGCGGCGTCTCGATGCGCCCGACCTGCAGCACGTAGACCGTCGTCGCGCCGACCTCGACTGCCTGCTCGATGGGGATCGAGTTGACGATGCCGCCGTCGATGAAATGCTCGTCGCCGATGCGGGTCGGCGGCAGGAGTCCCGGCACCGAGGCCGATGCGAGGATCGCCTCGACGAGCGGCCCCGACTCGAACACGTGCTCGGCCGCACGCTCGATGCTCGCGGCGACCACGCGCAGCCGGACCGCGAGGTCCTCGAAGGTTCTGCCGGTTCCGAGGGACCGCTCGAGCAGGTGCCGCAGCGGCGCGGGCGAGTTCAGGTGCGTCTTGGTCTTCACGAGGCGCGTGAACTGGGCGAACAGCGAGTCGCCGTAGACGGCGTTCGCCTCGGGAGAGGTCCAGGCGTCGAGCAGGCGTTCGATCACGGCCGGCGTCGGGTCGCTCGCGACCAGGGCCCCGTTGATGGCGCCGATCGAGGTGCCGACCACGACGTCCGGGCGGATGCCGGACTCGAGCAGGGCCCGCAGCATCCCGATCTCGACCGCACCGCGCACGCCGCCGCCACCGAGAACGAAGGCCACCGTCATGCCCACACCCTATTGCGGGACTCCGCCCCGGCCGTGATTCCCGGTCGTTGAGCGAGCTTGCGAGTCGAAACGCCCCGGACCGTCGAGCGACACCGGCCCGGAGATCCGCGAACGCTCAGGGCGTTTGCACTTCGCTCGTTCCTCGCCCGGTCAACGACCGGAGGCGGTGAGGCCGTCGACGTAGTCCTGGTTGTCGGCGACCCACTCCGCCACGACGGGGCCGTAGTCGTCGCCGTCGTAGGAGCCGAACATGGCGTCCTCGAGCGAGTACAGCAGCTCGTTGTCCATGCGGAAAGCCTTGAGCCAGTCGGCGATCTCGGGGAACTCGTCGGCGAACGAGGTCGATGCCACGGTATGGATGCCCTCGGCGTCGCCGAGCAGGCCGTCGGGGTCTTCGAGATCCTTGAGCGGGAACGCGTTGTACGCCCAGTGCGGCCGCCAGAGGGTGACGGCGACGTCGCGTCCGGCGTCCGTCGCCGCCTGCAGCTCGGTGAGCATCGCGGGCGTGGACGACGTCACGAACTCCATGCCCTCCAGGCCGTAGCCGGGGATCACGTCGTCCTGAGTGACGGTCACGAGCCCCGACCCCGCCTCGATGCCGACGAGGCGGTTGCCGAACACGTCGGCGTTCGCGGCGAGCTCGGTGAGCGAGTCGATGGGGGCGTCCTCGTTCACGGCGATCGTGAGCTTGGCCTCGTCGTTCCAGGCGCCGAGGTCGACGAGCTGGTCGCCGTACGTCTGCATGTAGTCGGCGTGTGTGAGCGGCAGCCACGTATCGAGCGTGAGGTCGTAGTCGCCCTTCGCGATGCCGGTGTACGCGGCGGCCGGGTCGGCGTACTCGAGGTCGACGGTGTAGCCCTTCTCCTCGAGCACCGCCTTCCACAGCTCGGACGCGGCGATACCCTCGTCCCAGCCGTTGAACACGGCGATCGTCAGGTGCCCCTTGTCGGAGCCGCCGACGCCCGTCTGCACGAGCGCGCCGTTGACGAGCAGAGCTGCGGTCCCCGCCAGGGCGAGTCCGGCGGCGATGATGCGTCGCTTGGTCATGTCGGTTCCTCTCGTGTCAGGCCGGGACGGGCTCGGGTCGCTCTGCGTGAGCATTGGGGGTGGTCCCCGCTGCCGCCCCGGTCTGCGCGGGCTCGGCGGTGGCGTCTGCCGGGGTGGCAGCATCCGTGTTCCCGCTCGCGACGGTCGTGGCGCGCGGCGTGCGGGCACGCGGCTGCGAGAAGCCCGACGTGACGCGGTCGAGGATCATCGCGAGGATGACGACCGAGAGGCCCGCTTCGACGCCGAGGCCGATGTCGATGCGGCTGAGGCTCTGCACGACCTGGCCGCCCAGGCCGCCCGCGCCCACCATGCCCGCGATGACGACCATCGACAGGCTGAGCATGATGACCTGGTTGACGCCGGCCATGATGCTCGGCAGGGCGAGGGGCGACTGGATCTGGCGCAGGATGCGTCCGGGCGAGGCACCGAAGGCGTGGCCGGCCTCGACGATCTCGGGGTCGACGCCGCGGATGCCGAGCTCGGTGAGGCGCACGCCGGGCGCGAGCGCGAACGCGATGGTCGCGACCATGCCGGGCACGGGACCCACGCCGAAGATGAGCATCGCGGGGATGAGGTAGACGAAGGCGGGCATCGTCTGCAGGAAGTCGAGCACCGGCCGCAGCGTCTTCGAGACCCGGTCGCTGCGTGCGGCCCAGATGCCGAGGGGCACGGCGATCGCGATCGCCACCACGGCGGCGAGGATCACGAGCGCGAGGGAGTCCATCGCGTTGGACCACTGGCCGACCGCGACGATCACGAGCAGGCCCAGGGCGCTGCCGACGGCGAGCACGAGACCCTTCGACCAGTAGGCGAACGCGGCGATCACGAGGATCACGGCCCAGAACGGCGGCGTCGAGAGCGAGGCGTCGAGCCAGTCGTAGAGGCCGCGGAAGATCACGGCGACGACGTCGAAGAAGCCGCCGAGCGCGTCGATGACCCAGCGGACGCCGGTCTCGACGACGTCGCCCAGCGGGAGGCGGATCAGGTCGTTCATCGCAGGGCTCCTTCCGTGGCGGCGTGTTCGTGGGCGCCGACCTCTGTCGGCGGTGCGGCACGGCCTGCCGGCACGCCACCCGTCTGGTCGACGCCTTCGAGGGTCTCGGTCATGACGCTCGCCGGAACGGTGGCGGGCACATCGATGATGGGGTTCTCGCGGGTCACGGGCGGCACGTCGCCCAGGGCGGCGAGCAGGGTCACGCGCGGGATCGTGCCGACGAGCCGGCCGGCATCGTCGATGACGGCGACCGGCACGGGGCTCTCGACCGCGCGCTCGACGACGTCCGTGAGGGGATCGTCGACGTGCACGGCCGGCCGGCCGTTGCGCACGAGCGAGCGCAGGTCGGTGCGGCCGTCCTTGACGGCGCGGATGACGGCGCGGTCGGTGACCGACCCGAGATACCGACGGTTCTCGATGACCGACACCGAGCCGACCTGCAGGTCGCGCATGACCCGCAGCGCGCCGCGGACGCCTGCGCTCACCGGTGTCGTGGCGACCGGCGGAGCCATGACCGAGCCGGCGGTCAGCACACGAGCGCGGTCGACGTCCTGCACGAACTGGGCGACGTAGTCGTTCGCCGGGTCGGTGAGGATCTCCTCGGGCGTGCCGTTCTGCACGATGCGGCCGTCGCGCATCACCGCGATGCGGTCGCCGAGGAACATCGCCTCGTTGAGGTCGTGCGTGATGAAGACGATCGTCCGGCCGAGCTCGCGCTGCAGCTCGATCAGCTGCTCCTGCATCTCGCGCCGGATGAGGGGGTCGAGCGCGGAGAACGCCTCGTCCATGAGCAGGATGTCGGTGCCCGACGTCAGCGCCCGGGCGAGGCCGACGCGCTGACGCATGCCGCCCGAGAGCTCGTCGGGCATCGCGTCGGCGCGATCGCCGAGGCCGACCTTGTCGAGGATCTCGCGCGCTCGCGCACGGCGCTCGTCGCGTCCGACGCCCTGGATCTCGAGGGCGTAGGCGGCGTTGTCGAGCACGGTGAGGTGCGGCAGCAGCGCGAAGTGCTGGAACACCATCGAGATGGAGCGCTGACGGATGCCGCGCAGCGCCTTCGCGGACGCCTTGGTGACGCTCTGCCCCTGCACGAACACGTCGCCGGCTGTCGGCGGCAGCAGCCCGTTGAGCATGCGCAGCACCGTGGACTTGCCCGAGCCCGAGAGGCCCATGATCACGAAGATCTCGCCGGGCTGGACGGTGAAGCTCGCGTCGATCACGGCCGCGGAGCCGGCATCGGCGACGTCGGCGCGCGTCGCGCCGGCACGGAGCCGCTTGACGGCGTCTTTGGGATTGCGTCCGAAGACCTTGAAGAGGTTGCTCGCCTCGATGGCAGGCGGAACGGTCACTGTGCACCTCGGCAGCTCCGGTGCAGGAGCTGCATCGGTCGCGCCCGGGTGGCGGCCGTTCCTGCGGCGGATGTCGGATCCGCGCCGCGGCCGCCGACCATACGCTCACCGGTCTGACGCTCAGGCGTCACCGGAGACCGCGGACTGGTCGGGAGGGGCCCGTGAAGGCCTCAACCACCGTTTCATGCGGTGCCAGGGCTGGCAAATTCGACACCGATCGGCCGTTTCGGTACCTCGCGCACGCGCGATAGCACGGCGGGTATCGACCGGGGCCATCGGCGGGACGGGGGCTTGACGCCGTGACCACTTCCATGGTTACTTAGTCAAGTAACTAACCAACCAAGCGGAGCTGATGTGATCGAAGAAGGCCGGGCGCTGTTCCTCCAGATCGCCGAGAGCGTGGAGGACTCCATCATCGACGGCAGCCTCGCCGAAGAGGCGCAGGCGCCGTCGACGAACGAGCTCGCCGCCTTCTACCGGATCAACCCCGCCACCGCCGCGAAGGGAGTCGCGATGCTGACCGACAAGGGCGTGCTGTACAAGCGGCGCGGCATCGGCATGTTCGTGGCGCCGGGTGCGCGCGAACTGCTGATGAACGAACGCCGCACCGCATTCGCCGACCGCTTCGTCGAGCCGCTGCTCGCCGAGGCCCGCAAGCTCGGGCTCGGGCCCGATGACCTGGAGCAGCTCATCCGCGACCGCGCCGGGGCGCACGTCGCGACCACCACGGAAGGGAACGCACGATGACGACCGGGAACAACGTCATCGAGGTGAAGAATCTCACCAAGCGCTACCGCGACGTCGTCGCGGTGGACGACGTGAGCTTCACCATCGAGAAGGACACCATCTACGGCCTGCTCGGCCGCAACGGCGCCGGCAAGACGACGGTCATGTCGATCCTCACGGCGCAGAACTTCGCGACGTCGGGCGACGTGCGGGTGTTCGGCATGCAGCCGTACGAGAACGCGAAGGTGCTCTCGCGCATGTGCTTCGTGCGCGAAAGCCAGAAGTATCCCGACGACGCGCTGCCGAAGCACGCGTTCGGCGCGGCGAAGCTCTTCTTCCCCGCCTGGGACGACGAGCTCGCCGCGCAGCTCATCGACGACTTCCAGCTGCCCCAGAAGACGCGCATCAAGAAGATGTCGCGCGGCCAGCTGTCGGCGGTCGGCGTGATCATCGGCATCGCCTCGCGCGCCGAGATCACGTTCTTCGATGAGCCGTACCTCGGCCTCGACGCCGTCGCACGGCAGATCTTCTACGACCGGCTGCTGGAGGACTACACCGAGCACCCGCGCACGGTGATCCTGTCGAGCCACCTCATCGACGAGGTGTCGAACCTCATCGAGCGCGTGCTCGTCATCGACCACGGGCGCATCGTGATGGACGAGGCGACGGACGCCGTGCGCGACCGCGCCGCGAACATCGTGGGCGACGCGAGCGCCGTCGACGCGTTCGTCGCCGGCCGACAGGTGATCCACCGCGAGAGCCTGGGGAACGTGGCATCCGTCACCGTCCTCGGCGCGCTGTCGCTCGCCGACCGCGAGCGACTCGCAGCCGCCGGCCTCGACGTCGCGCCGGTCTCGCTGCAGCAGCTGATCGTGCGCACCACGCAGAACGCGGCCGGGTCCGCGGCATCCGAGGAAGGAGCACTGCGATGAACCGCACCGTCAACGTCGTGCGCATGCAGCTGATCAACAAGCAGACGTTCGTCTGGGTGCCGCTGATCGTGCTCGGCGCCTCGTTCGCGATGTCGATCGCGATCTACGCGATCCTGAGCTCGTCGGGCCTGCCGGGCCCGTTCTACGGCGGCGGCTCGCAGGCACCGCTGTGGGTCCTGATGTTCGTGGGGATCTCGTCGCTGACGCTGACGTTCCCGTTCTCCCAGGCGATGAGCGTCACGCGCCGGGAGTTCTTCTTCGGCACGATGCTCGCCGCGGCGATGTGCGCCGCGCTGCTGGCGGCGGTGTTCGCGATCGGCGGGCTGATCGAGGAGGCGACGAACGGCTGGGGGATCAACGGGTACTTCTTCGCCCTGGACTGGGTCGTCGAGGACGGCGCCCTCGGTGCCGCCTTCTTCTACTTCGTGACGGCGATGCTCATCTTCATGCTCGGGTTCTGGTCGGCGACCGTCTACAAGCGCTCGGGTGCGCTCGTGCTCACGCTCATCTGGGTCGGCGTCGGCGTACTCCTGCTCGTGGCGATCTGGGCCATCACCCGCCTCGAGGTGTGGGGCGAGGTCATGTCGTCGCTGGTCGGACTGGGCGCCGTCGGCCTCGCCGCATGGGGACTCCTCCTGACACTCGTGCTCGGCGGGATCTCCTACCTGACGCTCCGGCGCACGGTCCCGTGATCACCTTCCGCTCGTTGAGCGAGCGGGAGAGTCAGAACGGATGCTGCCACCCGGCGTGATCGCCGGGTGGCAGCATCCTTGTTCCACGTGAAACGGACGTTCAGCGGGAGTCGGCCGCCTCGGTGTGGTGGCGGATGACCTCGGCGACCACGAAGTTGAACCACTTCTCGGCGAAGGCCGGGTCGAGGTCGGCCTGCTCGGCGAGACTGCGCAGGCGCGCGGTCTGCTGCTCCTCGCGGGCGGGATCGGAGGCGGGCATGCCGTGCTCGGCCTTCAGATGGCCGACCTGCTTGGTCGCCTTGAAGCGCTCGGCGAGCAGATACACCAGGGCGGCGTCGATGTTGTCGATGCTGCTTCGCAGCCGGGCCAGCGTCGTCGTGGGGTCTTCGGTCATGGCGCTCCTTCTCGCCCCTCGACGATACCCGAGCGGCCTGCACGTTCCTCCGGGATGACGCGGGTCATGCGATCCGGGTGACGTTCGCCGCGCGCGCCTGCTCCCATGCACTCCCCGCCCTAGAGTGTGTCCCATGACCGATGCCTCGCCCACCCTCGGCGCCACCGCTGCCGAGGCTGCAGAGCCGCTGTCCGCCGACGCCGCGGCGGGCACGGACAGCCGGACCACCACGTCCGCGTCCGGCGACGGCACCGCCGTGGACACCGCACCCGAAGACGCCCCCGTGTTCACCGGCGAGGCACCCGCGGGCAAGACGTTCTGGGCGAACCTCAACAGCCCGTTCCGGTTGGGGCTCGTGCTGACGCTCGGCGCGCTGACGGCGGTGGCCCTGGGACTGGCGTTCTGGAACCTCTCGACGATCATCATCT
Organism: Microbacterium sp. Soil_C_42; assembly: GCF_057656735.1. Classification (NCBI taxonomy): domain Bacteria; kingdom Bacillati; phylum Actinomycetota; class Actinomycetes; order Micrococcales; family Microbacteriaceae; genus Microbacterium; species Microbacterium sp. Soil_C_42. Next base: position 1,251 of record NZ_JBDGJU010000030.1, on the reverse strand, counting down.
ACGTGGTCTTCGCGCTGTTCGCAGCACTCGGCCTGGACCCCGTCGTGCGCTGGTTCGGCCGCCGCAACGTCTCGCGGCCGTGGGCGATCGTGATCGTGTACACGGCGTTCGCGGTCGTGCTCACCGGCATCCTCCTGCTCGTGGTTCCGACCCTGATCAAGCAGATCAGCGCGTTCTTCACGGACCTGCCGAGCACCATCGCGAACTTCCAGAAGTCCGACTTCTACGGGTGGCTCAGCGACACGTTCGGCTCGCAGGTGGGTCAGATCACCGACCAGGTCGAGAAGTTCCTGACCAACCCTGCGAACATCGCCGCGATCGGCGGCGGCGTCGTGAACTTCGCGGTGAGCGTCGGCACGACCATCTCGGGCCTGATCATCGTGCTGGTGCTGAGCCTGTACTTCCTCGCGGGCCTTCCCACCATGAAGGTCGCCTTCAACCGCTTCGTGGCGGCCCGCAACCGCAAGAAGGCCGCGGCGATGACCGATCAGATCACCGACTCGATCGGCGCCTACCTCATGGGCATGGTGGTGCTGGCGTTCTGCAACTCGGTCGTCGCGTTCCTGCTGCATCTGTTCCTCGGGCTGCCGTTCCCCGCCCTGATGGGCGTGCTCGCGTTCCTCATCACGCTGATCCCGCTGATCGGTTCGGTGCTCTACTGGCTCACGGCGACGACGCTCGCGCTCTTCACGGGCTGGCTCCCGGCACTGATCTTCGCGGTCGTCTACCTCATCTACATGCAGCTCGAGGCGTACGTCCTGACCCCGAAGGTGATGAACAAGGCGATCTCGGTACCCGGTGCCCTCGTCGTGATCGGCGCGATGGTCGGCGGCACGCTGCTCGGCCTCCTCGGAGCGCTCGTCGCGATCCCGGTGACGGCGTCGATCCTCCTGATCATCAAGCAGGTCTTCATCCCGAAGCAGGACGCCAAGATCTGACGGGCGTCGGGCAGCGCGAGACCGCACGAAAGCACCGGGACGCGTCGCGTGTTCGTGCTGTTGTGAGGTCTCGTCGCGTTCGGCGCACCGATGCTGTGGCGGCGCAACAAGAGGTCGCCGCCGCGTCCTCCCGCGTGCGAGACCGCACAAACGCACTCAGGGGCGTTCTCACCAGGTGCTGTTGTGAGGTCTCGTCGCGATTGGCGCACCGATGCTGCGGCGGCGCAACAAGAGGTCGCCGCGTCCTCCCGCGTGCGAGACCGCACAAACGCACTCAGGGGCGTTCTCACCAGGTGCTGTTGTGAGGTCTCGT